>CAYUXK010000060.1:2625-10495 GCA_964448835.1 uncultured Clostridium sp.
TCGCTGTTCTCGCCGATGCCGTAGCCGTTTGCCTCGTAATAATCCGCCGCGTAGGCGCGGACATCCTTGCCGCCGGTATCCGCCACTGTAAGAAGCGCGATATCGAATTTGTATTTATTCACGAGGGCATCAATCTTCAGCCGGAGCGCTTGACGCTCCTCCTCGCTTAAAAGGTTAGCGGTATCATTAACGCCTGTTTTCTGCGTCTGCGCCGCTGTCGCGAGGGGCGTTGTTTCAAAAATCGCGGGCACGGTGGTCCCCCCTGCTGTGGTCGAGGGCGAGAGCTTGTCCACACTTTTATCCTTAAAAAGCGCCGCGCCGACACCAAGCGCAACGGCAACAACCGCAACAGCCGCAATTGCCGTTATCAGCCCCTTATAGGACTTGCCGCTCCCCTTAATTTCTTCGGTTTCATCCTGCGCCGCCGAGTCACTCGGACGCCTGCCCGAAAGGAACGCCATGGGAGCCTCGTTATAGAATAAATCCTCATAGGGGTTCTTGCCCGTGAGGTTATTCCTTGCTTTGAACTCGTTAATGCTCTTGTCAAACGCTTTGACATTCTCGAGCACTTCGACAGCGGGAGCATAATTTTGAGCTATGGCCTTGCGATACCAGTTAACACAGTCGCCCGCGATGAAAGCGAGCTTGAAATTATCCTTCTCGCCGTCGCCGTGGATAAGGTCGTTATATAGGTCATACTCCGCCCTTGCGAGCTCCAGCTGGGCGGGGGCGTAGTTATTAAACGCCGCTTTGCGAAGCCAGAACTCCATGTCATACATGCATTTCTCGCGCTCGGCTTCGCTGACCGAGGATTTGCGGCTTCGCTCGAAGAAATAATTATATGCCTCATACTGCGCCTCGGGCGAATTATCGCGCGCCCGGGCAAGCAGCGCCTCTATGTTCATATCGCTTTCCTCCCTATAAATGGAAATTCCTGCTTAATTATACACAATTATTTGCTGCTATGCAATATATTTTTTACCCCATAATCAGACAACATATTCTTCTTTTTATGTCGGGGAAGCAAGCCTTACGGGGTTTTTTGAACATAAAGGGCATGCCGTTATTTGTGAATATCGCCGCTTTTCTTCATATCCTTTATCTGCTTTGTAACTCCCTTGTGCCAAAGCTCCTTTTGGCGCAGATATTCCGCTTTGTCGTCGGAATACCTTGACTCCGTTTTGAGGTTCAGGTAGCTTTCCCATCGGGAGGCTTGAAGCTCGCCGCTTGCGATAGCCTCCCTGACCGCGCAGCCGGGCTCGCTTTGGTGCTTGCAGTCGCTGAATTTGCATTTGCCGAGATACTGCTCAACATCGGCGAAGCTCTGCCCGAGCCCCTCGGTAACATCCCACATGCCGAGTTCGCGCATACCGGGCGTGTCAATTATCATCACGCCGCTGTCGAGCTTAATCAGCTGGCGGTGCGTGGTGGTGTGGCGACCCTTGCTGTCATCCTCGCGAATGTCGTTTACCGCCATTATGTCCTCACGAGCCAAAACATTCACAAGGCTGGATTTGCCCACACCCGACGAGCCGAGAAAGACGATGGTCTTGCGTGGTTTGAGGTATTCGGAAAGGGCTTCAAGTCCGTAGCCCGTTTTTGCGCTCACGGCAAAAACTCCCGCGCCGATAGCGATTTTTTCCGCCGCTCTGATCTGGTCAAGGCAGTCGTCGGTCAAATCCGCTTTTGTCAGAATCACGACGGGCAGAGCGCCCGACTGCCACGAAAGCGTTAAATATCGCTCAAGGCGTTTGGCGTTGAAATCATGGTTAAGTGACTGCATAATAAAAACATAGTCAAAATTCGCCGCGACCGCCTGCTCGCCACGCCCCGGGCTCGGGTCCCGCCGCGAGAAAAATGTCTTACGCGGCAGAGTTGAGGTAATCAGGCTGTCGCCGCTCGGGTTATATTCGAGCGTTACAAAATCTCCCGTTGTCGGGTATTCCTCACGGCAGTCGTTAAAATAAACGCTCGCCTTAAGCTTCGCGTGGGTTTCACCGTTTTCGCACACAACATCGTACCTTTCCTTATGCACGGCGGTAACGCGCGCGGGAATCCCGTTTTTTTCTTCAAAAATCATATTCGGCAAAAAGCCGTAATCTGTTAAATTCATTTTTTCTCCTTTTTGTCACAGACGCAAAAAAACCGCGGTCAGCAGCCCTTGGAACTGCAAACCGAGGTCGGTCAACAATAATCACGAAAGGTTACTTAAACGGCGCGGCAAAACAAGGCACCAGCCCTTAATGCTTTATGCGCCCGTATTCAGTTATTTATAGGACACCTCATTAATAACAGTCATCAAAAAGCTCCTTTCGTATTGGAATTGTTTGGATTATAGCATTTTGTTTATCAAAAGTCAAGTCGGCGCTCGGCATTGCATATATTTCAAGGCTGTGCTATAATTGTGTATCTTAAGGGAGGCGAAAAGCTTGGCAAGGGTGTTGACATTTACCGTTACGGCGCAATATGACGGCGCGAAGCTGCTGCATTTTTTGCGTAGGTATTGCGGGCTTTCGTCGCGCCTTGTAAACTCGCTTAAGCGCGTTGACGGCGGCATTACCATGAACGGTTCCCATGCGCGCACTATTGACCGCATTCGTCAGGGCGACAGGGTTCAGGTCACGATTCCGAGCGAAAGCGCGTCAATTGAGCCTATCCAAAGCGAGCTTGATGTAATTTATGAGGATGATGACATTCTCGTAATCAATAAATCCCCCTATATGGCAATGCACCCCACCCACAACCATCAGGGCGATACCCTCGCAAACGCGGTCGCGGCACATTTAATCGACAGCGGCGGCGGAGTTTTCCGCGCGGTGGGGCGGCTCGACAAGGGCACCTCGGGCGTTGTGATATGCGCCAAGAATAAATTCGCCGCGTATAACCTCGGCGGCAAAATCGAGAAGGAATACCTCGCCCTTGTCGGCGGCGAAACGCCCGACGAGGGGGTAATCGATGTTCCCATTTACCGCCCCGATGCGATGAAAACTCTGCGCGCCTGCTCCTATGAGCTCGGCGCCGAGAAGGCGGTTACGCGATATACCGCGCTGCGGCGTTTTGAGGGTGCTACCCTTGTGAGCGTTCGCCCCGAAACGGGCAGAACTCATCAGATACGGGTACACTTCGCCTTCATCGGTATGCCGCTTGCGGGCGACACGCTCTACGGCGGTTTTATGCCCGAAATCGGTCATCAGCTGCTCCACTGCCACTCATGTAAATTCATTCACCCCGTAACCAATGAAGAAATGCTCCTCACCTGCCCGCCGCCACCCGAATTTGAAAGCGCGATGGGCAAGCTGAAACAAATGGATTAATTTACTAAAATGCGCATTTTTACTTTACTTAATAAGTACAAAATGTTATAATATCGTCACTGTTAACAAAAAGAAGGGGTTATAATATGAAAAATGCATTAAAAATTGTTTCGTTCGTTCTCGGTGTGGTTTTAATCGGTCTTGTAGTGTTCTATTTCCTCAGCGGCGGCAAAGACGGCGACAAAAAAGTAGCGGCCACCGACACTGATACTCCCGCCTCGACTCAGCTGATTATGGGCACCAACGCATATTTCCCGCCCTATGAATTCTATGATGATAACGGCAAAATCGTCGGCATTGACGCCGAGATAGCCGCCCTTATCGCCGACAAGCTCGGCATGAAGCTTGTCATTGAGGATATGGAGTTTGACTCGATTATCACCGCCGTGACAACAGGCAAAATCGATATGGGCATGGCGGGCATGACCGTTACGCCCGACAGGCAGCAGAGCGTTGACTTCTCGACCTCTTACGCGACAGGCAAGCAGGTTATCATCGTCAAGGATGGCTCCGCGATTGCCGATTATGACGGTCTTAAGGATAAGAAAATCGGCGTTCAGCTCTCCACCACGGGTGACATCTATATCAGCGGCGACATCGGCGACGGTAAGCTCGGCGCAGCGAAGGTTGAGCAGTACGCTTCGGGCTTTGAGGCCGTTAACTCGCTCGTTCAGGGTAAGCTTGACGCTGTTGTTATTGACAGCGAGCCCGCAAAGGTTTTTGTTGCTAACAACCCCGGCATCAAAATTCTCCCTACCGAATACATTGTTGAGGATTACGCGATAGCGACTGCTAAAGACAGCGAGCTGACCGCGAAAATCAACACAGCGCTTGAGCAGCTCATTGCCGACGGTTCCGTACAGGCAGTTATTGATAAATACATAAAGGCGTAACAGATTTATATACTAAACGGTATCCGCCGATTCAATCGGCGGCTGCCGTATTAAAGGCGGCTTATGTCGCCTTTATTTTTGCTTGAAGGGATGTGGTGCTTTGGATTATTTTGAGCAGTTCAAGGCAGACTTTATTCAGAATTTTATAACGGGCGAGCGCTGGCGCTACCTTACCGACGGTCTCAAGGTTACGCTTGAGGTTTCGTTCTTTGCCGTTATAATCGGTATCATGGTGGGCGTGGTTATCGCAATCATACGCTCCACACATGACTTGACGGGCAAGCTGCCCGTTCTGGATTTTGTCTCAAAGCTTTATCTGAATGTCATACGCGGCACGCCCACGGTTATTCAGCTGATGATTATATATTTTATAGTCTTCGCGAGTGTCAATGTTGACAAAACCTTTGTGGCCGTGCTTGCCTTCGGCATAAATTCAAGCGCGTATGTTGCCGAGATTATCCGAAGCGGAATTATGTCGATTGACCGCGGTCAGCTTGAAGCAAGCCGCAGCCTCGGGTTCAACTATGTTCAGTCCATGATATATGTTGTTTTGCCCCAGGCGTTCAAGAATGTTATCCCTGCGCTCGGCAACGAATTCATTGTTTTGCTCAAAGAAACCTCTATCTGCGGCTATATCGCTCTTCAGGATTTAACTCGCGGCGCTTATATAATCCGCGGAATCACCTTCAACGCCTTCATGCCGCTCGTCGCGGTTGCGCTTGTTTATCTTGTGCTCGTTTTGGGGCTTGATAAGCTCATGAAGATGCTCGAAAGGAGGCTTCGCAACAGTGAAAGATGATTGCCTTATTAAGGTGCAGGGCCTGACCAAAAGCTTCGGCAAGGTTGAGGTTCTAAAGGGCATCGACACCGAAATCCACAAGGGTGAGGTTGTGGCTGTTATTGGGCCATCCGGCTCGGGGAAATCCACATTTTTGCGCTGCCTTAATATGCTCGAAACCCCCACGGGCGGTCACATCTATTTTGACGGCGTAGATATAACCGATAAGCACACCGATATTAACATCCACCGCCAAAGGATGGGTATGGTTTTTCAGCTGTTTAACCTTTTCCCGCATATGACGGTTTTAAAGAATCTTACCCTCGCGCTCACCAAAATCAAGCATCAGACCAACGCCGAGGCACAGGCGGCGGCGCTTGAGCTGCTTAAAAGAGTCGGCCTTGAGGATAGGGCCGGCGCATACCCGTCGCAGCTGTCGGGCGGGCAAAAGCAAAGGATTGCCATTGTTCGCGCCCTCGCCATGAATCCCGAGGTTATGCTCTTTGACGAGCCTACCAGCGCGCTTGACCCCGAAATGGTCGGCGAGGTTTTGGCGGTCATGAAGGAGCTCGCGCTCTCGGGGATGACCATGGTGGTCGTAACTCACGAGATGGGCTTCGCCAAGGAGGTCGCCTCGCGCGTTTTATTCATTGATGACGGCAACATTATGGAAGAGAACAGTCCCAAGGAGTTTTTTGATAACCCGCAAAGTCCGCGGCTCAAGGATTTCCTTTCGAAGGTGCTGATATAATGAAAGCGAAAATCACAAACGGCTCAATTATAACCGGCGGCGAAATAATCACAGACCGTGCTCTGCTGCTTGAGGACAACAAAATAATCGGAATTTGCTCCGCCGACACCGTAAGCGAAGTTGAGATTAACGCGGGCGGGTGCTTTGTTGCGCCCGGCTTCGTGGATATTCACACTCACGGCGCGGGCGGGGCTGATTTTATGGACGCTTCACCCGAGGCGTTTGTTACCGCCTGCGTCACTCACGCGCGCCACGGCACTACTGCGCTTTGCCCCACCACTCTATCAGGGGATTTTGACGAAACTCTGCGCGTTTTTGAAAGCTACAGGCAGGCAAAGCGGCTTAATACCCTCGGCAGTGAAATGATAGGTCTGCACCTTGAGGGACCTTATTTTGCCCCCTCTCAAAAGGGCGCGCAGGATGAAAAATACATTTGTCCGCCAAAAAGAGACGACTATATGCGAATTCTGCAACTTGGCGGCTCTGATATAGTTCGCTGGAGCGCCGCTCCCGAGCTACCGGGCGCGTATGAATTCGCCGCCGAACTGAAAAAGCGCGGAATCCTTGTTTCAGCCGCTCATACGGACGCTGACTGTGACGGCATTATCGAGGCGTTTGAAGCGGGCTTCACGCATATGACACATCTTTACTCGGCGATGACAACCGTTCACCGCAAAAACGCATATCGCACCGCCGGCGCGGTCGAGGCGGCGTTTTTATTAAAGGATATGACAGTTGAAATTATTGCTGACGGCAAGCATCTGCCGCCTGCTCTGCTCAAACTCATTTATCAAATCAAGGGCGCAGATAATATCGCGCTCATAACGGATTCCATGAGGGCGGCGGGCACAGATGTCAAAGAAAGCGTTCTGGGCAGCCTCCAAAATGGGCAGAGGGTTATAGTTGAGGACAATGTAGCCAAAATGCCCGACAGGGCCGCTTTCGCGGGCAGCGTTGCCACGATGGATTTACTTGTGAGAAACATGGTAAAGCTCGCGGGCATTCCCTTAACCGAGGCGGTTAAAATGGCTTCAGGCGTTCCGTCAAAGATAATCGGTTGCGGTTCCAAAGGCAAAATTGCCGAGGGCTATGATGCCGATATCGTTATTTTTGATGATGATATTAATATAAAACAGACAATAATCGGCGGCAGGACTGTGTTTTGCGCCGAAAAAAAGGTGGAGGATTAAATGGATAAAATTCGATGGGGTATAGTCGGCACGGGCGGAATCGCTCACCGTTTTGCCGAGGCTGTCACAAGAGCAGAGGGCGCTCAGCTTCAGGCTGTTGCATCGCGCGCGCAAAGCACCGCCGATGCCTTTGGCGACGAGTTCAATGCTCCGCGCCGCTTCGCGAGCTATGAGGCGATGGCGCTATCAGGCGAAATTGACGCCGCTTATATCGGTGTGCCTCACGGCTGCCATGCCGAGGCGGCGATGCTTTTCCTTAACCAAAAAATACCCGTGCTTTGCGAGAAGCCGATGGCGGTAAACGCCGCCGAAGCGAAAAAAATGATTGACTGCGCGAGGGCAAACGACACCTTCCTCATGGAGGCCATGTGGGGGCGGGTTGTGGAGGGCACCAAGCGGCTCATATCCATTGCCGAATCGGGCGATCTCGGCGAAATCATGGGGGTTCGCGGCTGCTTTTGCTACGATATGTCTGACGAGCCCGACCATCACGCCTTTAAGCCCCAATACGGCGGCGGCTCGCTGCTCGATGTGGGCGTTTACGCGCTGAATTTCGCCTCGTGGTATCTCGGCAACGATGTGACCGAAATCAAGGCGGTCGCAAATATCGGCGAGAGCAAGGTTGATGTTCACCTTTGCGGCGTTATGAAGTACGCCTCGGGCGCGATTGCCGAAATATCGAGCGCCATGCTTTTGCGTAAGCCCAACGAGGGCTTCGTTTTCGGCACAAAGGGCTATGTCAGAGTGCCGCGTTTTTATGCACCCCAGCAGCTTGAAATCAATATTGACGGCGAAGAGCCGCGTGTGATTGAAACGCCCTACATCGGTAACGGCTTTGAGGAGCAGATAATTGAGGTCGGGCGCTGCATACGCGAGGGCAAAAAAGAGAGCGATTTTGTGCCGCTCGGGCAAACGCTTTTCATCACCGAGCAGATGGACTTAAT
>CAYUXK010000061.1:0-10050 GCA_964448835.1 uncultured Clostridium sp.
CGCTGGCATGTTCATGCAAAAGGCTATGCAAAGGAGCTGCTTGCAACGGGCAAGGTTGATATTACCGCAGTATGGGATGAAAATCAACAAGCGGGAATCGAGTGGGCAAATGAGCTGGGCGCAGAATTTATCGCCGACATTGATACGCTTCTCGCGCGCAAGGATATTGACGCGGTTGTTTGCACCACCCCCACCACTATGCACACCGAGGTTTTGCTCAAGGCCGCAAAAGCAGGTAAGCACATTTTTACGGAAAAAACTCTCGCATGCACGGTTGAGGAATGTGAAAAAATCTCCGAAGAGGTTAAAAGAAACAACATTGTTTTTACAATATCACTTCCGCATAAGGCCTGGCCGGTTGTTAAATTTGCAAAGAACTGCATTGATAACGGTGATTTCGGTAGAATCACCACAGTTCGCATCCGCAACGCTCACAACGGCGTCAGCGGCGGGTGGCTACCCGATTACTGGTTCGTTAAGGACGATTGCGCTGGCGGCGCGATGATGGATTTGGGCTGCCATCCGATGTATCTTTTAGCCTATCTTTGCGGCAAGCCAAAGCGCGTTGCCAGCATATTCAATTCAATAATGGGTACTCCCGTTGATGAAAACGCTGTTACGACCATTGAGTTCGAAAACGGCTGTATCGGCATATCCGAAACCTCATTTTTGGCGTATTCATCACCATACGCAATTGAGGTTCACGGCACACAAGGCATCCTCCTGTCAAGCGGCAGTGAAGTTAAATTTAAAACCACAAAAACCGCGGAGTTTCAGAAGGGATTCATTACACCCGATAATCTGCCTGAAAGCGACGCGGCGCCGATTCCCCGTTTCGTTGACGCTTGCATTAACGGTACAGGCTCTCCTGAAGGCATAGGAATGGAAAGCGCCATTGACCTGGCAAGGCTGCTCGAAAACGCATATATCTCAAACGATAATAACACAATCGTTGAATTATAAAGGAGTGTAAAAATGAGAACTGATTTACATTATTACGACATTTATCCCAAGGTTTTCCCCGCAGGTAAAGAAGTAGAAATCAGCATAAAGCCACTTGGCGCTCACGTTGATTTCCAAAAGGACCGCGAGTATTTTATCTCAATTAACCCTCTTGAGGACGGAAATCCATCTCATTATACCGCTCGAAATAACAAAATCACCCCCGAATGCAAGATCGGTGATAATGGCATTCTAACCTTTAAATACAATTTTGAAACAGAACAGCAATATTATATAAGATTATACGACAAAAAAGAAAGCATAAATATTAACAGAGATAAAATCGCTCAGTTGAGTGTTTATGCGCTTAACGAGGATTTATGCGGAAGATATCCGTTCATGGGTGATTTGCATATGCACACCTTCCGTTCCGACGGCAAACAGTCGCCTGCTGTTGTCAGCGCGAATTATCGCAAGCACGGCTACGACTTCTTCGCCATCACCGACCATCAGCGTTACTATCCCGCTCTTGAGGCGATTGACGCGTTTAAGGATGTTCCCATCGAGTTCAATATTATTCCCGGTGAGGAGATTCATCTGCCTTGGGTTGACGAATACATTAATGATGTTCATTTAGTGAATTTCGGCAGCAATTACAGCGTCAATGCGCTTGTTGAAGGAACACAGATTGAAGAGGTCGGTGAAGATAAATCTAAGCGTTCCTATAAAGGCTTCCCCTGCCCCGATGTTATAACGCCCGAGGAATATAAAAACCAGGTGCTTGCCCTTGCGGATACCCTTACAATTCCCGATAATGTTGAGCGCTACGCCTATTCCTCATGCGTGTGGATATTCAACCATATCAAGTCCGGCGGCGGGCTTGGAATTTTTGCTCATCCCTACTGGCTTTCAAACGTATTTCAGGTTCCCGAAACACTTACTGATTATCTTCTCGAAACACATCCGTTTGATGCTTTTGAGGTGCTTGGCGGCGAGAATTATTACGAGCAAAACGGTCTGCAAACACAAAAATATTATGACGACCTTGCAAAAGGTCGCCGCTATCCGATAGTCGGCAGCACCGACAGCCACAGCTCCGTTAATAACGAAAACGCTTACGTCGCGTCAACCATTGTTTTCTCCCCTTTAAATGAAAAAGACGCGCTAATCGCGTCAATTAAGGATTTTTATAGCGTTGCAGTTGACGGCATAAGCAAGGAATTTCGGCTTGTGGGCGATTTTCGCCTGTCAAAATATGCCTGTTTTCTCATGAATGAGTATTTTCCGCTGCATGATGACCTGTGTTATGAAGAGGGCAGACTCATGAAGGATTACGCCTGCGGCATAGACGGGGCTGAGGCTGCTCTTCGCTTTATCAGCGGAAGAATGGCAAAGCAAAGAGAAAAGTATTTTCTGTTTTAATTTAACATGAATGCTGTAATCTGCAGGATTTAATAATTGTACTTGCAAAATTGACTAAAATATAGTAGAATAATATCACTTTTTGATTATGGTGGTGCATAGAAATGAAACAGCTACAAGACTACACACGCGAGCAGCTCAACAATCGTCTTATTGAGCTTGACAGCATTTTTGAGAATTATAAATCGATGGGTTTAAAGCTCGATATGTCGCGCGGCAAGCCCGGCACTGATCAGCTTGAGGTTTCACAGCCAATTCTTAATATCAATTTGCCCTGTAATATGCGCACCGAGGGCGGCTTTGATACACGCAACTACGGTTTGATGGATGGAATCCCCGAATGCAAGAAGCTATTTGCCGACTTGCTTGGTGTTGATTCACAAAACGTTATCATTTTCGGCAATTCGAGTCTTAACATAATGTTTGATTACATTGCGCAATGCTATTCACATGGCGCGGGCTCGCTGCCTTGGTCAGCGCAGGGTAAGGTTAAATTCATATGCCCCGTTCCGGGTTACGACAGGCACTTCGCTATTCTTGAATACTTTGGAATTGAAATGCTCACTGTTCCCATGAAGGACGACGGCCCGGATATGGATATAATTGATGAGCTTATCCGCGACCCCCTGGTTAAAGGCATAATTTGCGTTCCAAAGTATTCGAACCCGACAGGGATTACCTTCTCTGATAAGGTTGTCCGCCGCTTTGCAGCATTAAAACCCGCGGCTGATGACTTCAGAGTTGTCTGGGATAACGCGTACCTTGTCCATGATATCCGTGAAAGACAAGATGAACTGGCGAATATTTTTGAAGTGTGCAAGGAATTCGGCTCGCAGGATTACTTTATTGAAGTAACCTCCACCTCAAAAATCACCTTCCCCGGTTCGGGTGTTTCTGTGCTTGCCGCCTCAACTAATAACATTCAGGCAATCAAAAAGCGGATGTGTGTGCAAACCATAAGTCACGACAAGATTAATCAGTTGCGTCATGTATGCTTTCTAAAGGATGTAGACGGTATTATTAATCACATGAAGCAGCATGCAAAGATTCTTGAGCCTAAGTTTGATGCTGTACTTGATGCGTTTGAGCGTAATCTGGCAGGCAAGAACGTGGCGAGCTGGACTAATCCAAACGGCGGTTATTTCATCAGCCTTGAGGTTCTCGAGGGCTGCGCAAAGCGCACGGTTGAGCTTTGCAAGCAGGCGGGCGTTACTCTAACCGAAGCGGGCGCGACGTTCCCGTATCACGCTGACCCGATGGATACAAATATAAGAATTGCGCCCTCATACCCCAATATTGATGAGCTCAGTCAGGCGGTTGAAATTCTTTGCATTTGCGTTGAAAAAGCCGCAATCGAAAAACTTATTGAGTATTTACTCAATACCCATTTTGGCAAAGAAGCTTGCCGAGCCTAATCCTGACGATCTGTTATATCTGCCGAGTCTGAATAGCCATTCAGACTCGGTTTTTTCAATTTTATTGACTCTTTCCTCGCAAACAAAAACAGCGCGAAACCCGATTTTTTTCAGTATCGTCAAAGATTCTGGCGAATAACTGCCGTAGGGATATGCGAATGCCGTCGGCACGCAGCCCGCGTTTTCGCTCGTAAGGTTTTGCATTGTTACTAAATCTTCAGTTAATATTTTTTCGTATTCTTCAAGGCTTTCACTGTGCTTCTTTTTTGAACCCGAGCGCCCGCCGTTAATTTTATGCAAATCATAGCTGTGGTTTTGAATTTCGATTCTGTCGCCCTCGGCAAGTAGGCGCACTGTTTCCCAATCAAGACAAGAATAAGACAGATTATGGTCATCTATGTAAGAATAGTAATCTGTAACGCTCCCGATAATGAATGCAACAGCCGTAAAATTATATTTTTTCAGCAGCGGCAGCGCATAAGTATAAACCGTTTCAAAGCCGTCATCGATGGTAATCATTATCACCTTTTCGGGCAGCTTTAATTTACCATCCATATAATTGAGAAGATCCTCGACGGTGATAGAGGTGTAACCGTTTTCTTTCAGAAATTTTAAGTCTTGTTCAAACTGTTCACAGGTTATATTATATTTGCCTGCCTTTGAGGCTTTCGTTGTGAATTTATGATACATCACCACAGGCAACTCTTGGGGCTCGCCAACCGCCGCCGTTACTGATATTTGATCGGTAAATATACCAACAGCGAGGCAAACGCATACTGCTGCGGCGCATACGAATAATACGAATATTTTATTGAACTTTAGAACCATAAAGAAACACCTCTTTAATGAAATATATTCCTCAGTATAAATAAGAAGAACATATAAATTATACGGTCTTTTAAACATAATAATTTCAATATAAAAGGGAACGGCAAAGGCCGTTCCCAAATAAGAAATTATTTGCTTATTTTTTGATTACAAATAAGTCGGGTAATCATTCAGTTCATTACCCGTAACAAGAATATGTATGCATTCATTAATTTCGCGCATCGCGCGATTCTTTTTAAGCAGTCTTGAGGGCAGCGAAACGACGCCGCAGACAAGCTTGTAATAATCACTTTCGGGCGGATATGTAACTCTGCCGCCGTCAAAAACTGAGAGTAGAATTTCATGAACAAAATCCATGATTTTTTTATTTTTATAGGGCAGTACATTCTCTTTTTTCAGTGCTCTGCCAAAGGTTAAAAAATTAAGCAACCTATATGCCTTTATAGCAGTTCCGTTGTACAAAAACTTCGCCGCAGGTTTAATAAAGTAATGATATTTTGCTATTTTTTCACCGGGTAATCCGAGAGCCGACAGACGATCGGCAAACTCATTTTTACTGCCGAATGCCGCGCCTTCAATAATTCGGTCAAGCAACGCATACAGGTGATTTATAAGGTACTCTTGAGCGTCTTGCACGCCGTAATAATCAAAGCTTTCAAGGTATTCAACATCGACCGTCAGACCGCCGTTTTCAACCGTAACATTCACAATCGGCGCAGGGTAACCGACTAAAGAACCAACATTAACCTCAGTAATGGTATTGCCCTTTTCAGATGTGAAGCGCGCAATATCCTGAATATGAGAATGACCCACGAAACAGTATTTCAGCCCCGCGTCAGCAAGGCGTGAGGCAACATATTCCCTGTTTTTAACGCAAGTACTGCCGCCAGTAATGAGCTTATGAATATGCGGCATAAGAAGGTGATGCTGCATGCCGATTATCACTTTGCCGCTTTCATTTGCCTGCTTAACCTGCGCCTCAATCCATTGAAAATGCTCCTCGCTGAATCCCGCGCCGCCCTGACCGCTTTGGTCATCATTAAGCGCAAGCAAGCGCACATTATCGCTAAGGTCAACCGTATATGAGCAGGTACCGAGATGCGTTATAAATTCAGATATCGCCTGCTTAGGTCCAAAATCAAAATAGAAGTCACGCAGTTGCTCGTGACTTAGCACCGGAATATCGTTTGAAACGGTATCACCGTCGAAGCTTCTGGGATTATTGTCGCTGCACCAGTCGTGGGTTGCGCTGATAACATAAATCGGCTTAGATTTCTGCAATTCATAAAGCTTCTTGCGAAATTCCTCGTGGCTTACTATTTCGCCGTCATTACTCAGGTCACCTGCAATCATTACCGCGGCTGTATCGCTCCGAGCAATTTTTGCAAAAGCAGCGTCAATTATCGCTCCCGTTTCGGCAAGGCACTTTTGGTCCGAGCCGCTGCGCAGCTCATATTGCCTGCCCGTTGTACCGAGCGTTTCGGAGTAATGATGGGTATCGGCGATGAAGGTAAGTTTCAATTTATCTGCCGTCATCTTTATCCTCATTTCCGGAAAAAGTTGTGCTTATCGCTTTCTCTGGGCACGCACGCTTGCAGTCGCCGCAGCGTATGCATTTAGAGCTGTTGGGGGTTTTATAAGGCTCAATGTCAAGCTTGCATTTTGCCGTGCACACGCCGCACTTTGTACACTTCTTTTCATCCATTTTATACTGATAGAGTGAAATCGGATTAAACAATCCGTAAATCGCGCCAAGCGGGCAAATATAGCGGCAAAACGGGCGGTAGACAATAACCGAAGCGATAATCGTAACAATAAGTATGATAACTTTGTTTGAATATAGCCAACCGATTGCGCTGCGCAGGTCCTCGTTAAGAATTGTTAACGGAATTCCGCCGCCTAGAGTCCCCGAGGGGCATATGTATTTGCAAAACCATGGGATGCCCTGGCCGACAATGTTAACCGCGAAAAGCGGCAGAATGATTACAAAAATCGCAAGTATAAGATATTTGAGCATTCCAAGGAATTTTTCGCCCTTTAGCTTCTTCAGCTTTTTGGGAAACGGTATCTTGTAGAGCAAATCCTGAACCAGGCCAAACGGACATAGCCAGCCGCAAACCAGCCTGCCGCAAAAAGCGCCTACAAGCATCAAGAAGCCGAAAACATAGAATGAAAATTTATTATTTCTGCTGCCGAGCGTTGCCTGTATGGCACCAATTGGACAAGAGCCGAGTGCTCCCGGGCACGAGTAGCAGTTAAGCCCGGGCACGCAAATCATTTTGCTTTTGCCTTTAAAAATCCTGCCCTCGTAAAACCCTTTAACATAGCCGTTAGTAACCACCGTAAAGCAAAGCTGAACGACAGTACGCACATTTTTCTTCAGTTTTCCAAGTGCTTTACCCAATTCCAATGCACTCCAAGCAAACAATAACCGCATTGCTCAGCACTTGATGCGCTTCTCCGCGATAAGCGCCGAGAGCCATAAATGAAGCACCGAGAACCATAATGGATAGCGAGACTATCATCATTTTCTTTTGATTATTCATACTTAATTACTTGCAAGCAGCTCGTCAATAATTGTTTTCCATTCGGTTTTTGATTTTGAACCGAGATACGCTTTACCAACTTGAACGCCGTTTTCATCAACAAAAAATGTGGTAGGCACCCCTTCAATGTCATTTAATATTGCCACTTTGAGCGAATCCGAGGGGACTATATGGGTGTAGTTGGCTCCAGTTTGTTCGGCAATATCGCAAGCGTCGTCAATCGTGTTTCGGTTTGTTGCATCAATCACGATTCCAATAATTTGAAAATTCTTTGAGGAGTATTCGCTGCTTATCTCACCTAAATCAGGCATTTCATTAATACACGGCGAGCAATAAGTACCCCAAACATTAATCATGGTAAGCTTCTTGCCCTTCAAGATGTTTTGGTTAACATCATTGCCGAAAATATCCTTTGAAGTAAATGACATAAGAATACCATTCGGCGCAGCGGTTGTCGCGGGCACGGTAGTGGTGGGTGCTAAAGTCGTTGTTGGCTTAGTCGTTGTTACTGGCTTTGTTGTTGTCACGGGCACAGTCTTCTTTGTCGTTGTTGCGACGGGCTTGGTCGTTTTAATAACTGCTCTTGTTGTAGTAATAACTGCCCTTGTTGTAGAAATAATATTGCTGATTGTTGTGCTGACAACAGGCACTGATGTTATGTCCGCGGAGGTTGTTGTTTCGGAGAAATTGCCTACAGGAAGACTTTCGGTGTCGGTGGGTGTTGCTGCCGCGGTTGTGGTTACTTGTTGATCATCTTTATTGCATGCGGTTAACGACAAAGCCGTAAGCAACAGTAACAGCGCCGATATAATGCATAATACTTTTTTCATTTCTTTTACCTCCAACTTTTATAAATTTATATTATGTTATCTGTCGAACAAAGTCAAGATAATATGTATAACTTTTTCTTATTCGGCAAAAATAGGTCTATCTGGAGATGATAATATGTTTAAACGCGCTGTATGCGTTATGGTGTTTTTTTCGCTTTTTTGCGCAGGTTTGTGTGTGCGAATAGGGATGCTGTCAGCCGGAAGCGCCGCATATGCCGGCGCCGCGTCGCAGGGAGTTCGGTTTGACGTCGCAGAGGTTCGTGGTACAATATACGACTGTAATATGACTCCACTTGTAAACAGCGAATTTGACCTTATTGCCGCTGCGAAGCCTTCAAATGAAGCGCTTGCGACTCTCGAAGGGCATATTTCGTACGATGAGTTTAAAGCGGTGCGTGAGAAAATGCAAAGAGCCCGCCCTGTCACCGTCAAGCTTGATTCAGAGATTGGATACTGCCCGGATATAACTGTTCTGCACTGCGCAAACCGCTATGCCGCTCAATGCGCCGAGCATATTATCGGTTACATTGATTCCACACAGCGAGGTGTTTGCGGCATCGAGAAGGCTTATGATACCCTCCTCAACGACGGCAAAGTTGAAGTCATAGCAAGAGTCGCAAGCGATGCCGGCGGAAGAGTGCTTATGGGTGAAGCAATCGGCGTGACAAACGATTACGCCGTGCCAAAGAGCGGGCCTGTGCTGACAATAGATAAAGAAATACAAACAATTGCGGAAAACGCTATGGACATATTAGGAGTTGACACAGGCGCAGTGGTTGTTATTGATATCGCTAGCGGCGCAATCCGCGCGTGCGTTTCCCGACCGGTGTATTCACAATCCTCGCCCGCGAGCAGTCTGACCGATGTAAATTCTCCTTTTATAAACCGTGCGCTTACCGCGTTTAGCGTTGGCTCAGTATTTAAGCCTGTGGTTGCCGCTGCGGCAATAGACAAAGGAATTGAATCATCATTTGAATATACCTGTACCGGAAGCATAGAGCTCAACGGCGTTACCTTTCGCTGCCATAAAGAAGAAGGACACGGAAAACTTGATATGAGGGGCGCTATGGCGGACTCCTGCAACACTTATTTTATAAATCTTGCTCTCAAAACAGGCGGAGAAGCAATTATTGAGAAGGCAAAGGCCCTGCATTTCGGGTCGAGTACTCCCCTCGCCGACGGAATTGTCGGCGCCGCAGGTTTGCTCCCGGATGCTGCCGAGCTTGATTCTAAAGCGGCAACGGCTAACCTTGCTTTCGGGCAGGGAAAGCTTCTCGCTACTCCCCTTCAACTCGCGGCAATGATGACTTGCATCGCGAACGACGGAATTTATCGTGAACCATATTTGATAGAGGGCACCTGCGACAGCGCGGGCAAATATACAGCGAACAAAAATAATTTAACGGTTGAAAGAGCCATAAGCGTTAGAACTGCTGAAATAATACGCGGCTTTCTGGAGGAGGTTGTAATTAGCGGAAGCGGCAAGCGCGCAGCCTCAGAGTATTTTACCTCGGCGGGCAAAACCGCCACTGCCCAAACGGGGATATTCCAAGCGGGAACAGAGCTATGTAACTCATGGTTTGCTGGCTACTTCCCTGCCGACAACCCAAGATATGCTGTTGCCATAATGAAAGAAAACGGCAGTGGCGGCGCAGTCAGCTGCGCGCCTGTGTTCAAATATATTTCGGAAGCCATTTTTAATGCGGGATACTAATAATAGCCAATACAAATAATCAGAGAGTTTTTGAAAAAAGTATTGACATTGAGGGAAAGCTTTGTTATAATAACTCACGTTCCAAGCGAGAGTGGCGGAATCGGCAGACGCGCACGTTTGAGGGGCGTGTGGTAATCCCGTACGGGTTCAAGTCCCGTCTCTCGCACCAAATGAGGGTTCCTTTCGGAGCCCTCATTTTAACAAGAATAGCTATTTGCGGATATGGCGGAACTGGCAGACGCGCTAGATTCAGGTTCTAGTGAGTGCAAGCTCATGCAGGTTCAATTCCTGTTATCCGCACCAAACAGTACAAATCCGAACCCTGTGCCTGTTGGCGAAGCGTTCGGATTTGT
>CAYUXK010000062.1:0-2393 GCA_964448835.1 uncultured Clostridium sp.
ATTTTATAAGGGACGATGTGGGCATCGTCCCCTACGATATCGGTAATTATTCCGTCGTCACGGTCAAATTGACTCAAATAAATTTTCTTGCACCGTTATCTAAGTTGTATAAAATACCTCAGCGTCACTATCTCTTCTTTCTTCTCATACGAATAAGAGAGAGCAGATAGAACACAACCGCGGTTGCTATCAAAACAATTACGCTGAAAAGCGGCGTTGCCGTGTAATCTCCATAAGTGAAAGTGATTCCCAAAAATTCATTGAACTCGTCAATAACCTGCTCGGGAGCGCCGTTAAAGCTGATACTTGCCGCATCGGCTGTCATAATCTGCCTGAAAAGCGCGGCAGCGTGTGACGGAGGAAAAATTTTAATTATCATCTGTACACCTTCCGGCATATTTCCGACAGGCAGATATATTCCTGTCAAAAAGCCTATCAGTGTGCCGATAATGGTGCTTGCAGCAGAAAAAGCGCTTGAGCTGTCAAACATGGAAACCACAAACAGCAGCAACGGAACATTTGCAAGACACGAGAAAAATATCAGTCCGATAACCTTCAACAGCGTTATCGCATCCATTAACTCACCGCCGTAAGCTGTGATGTATACCTCAGCAAGAACGAGGGATGCAAGGCTCATAATAACACCGATAATATAAGCGCTGAGCACATAGCTGCCTGTAATAGCACTTCTCTTTACTGGTGCAGAGTTGATATCTTTAATTATTTTTGACTTTTTATCTTCAACCATGATGCTGAAAGCGCCCATGGTTGTGGTGAGAGAGGTTACGGCAAGAACACCCGCCATAATCCAGCTATCCATAAGATAACGCACACCCTCATATTGCGAAAAGCTTTCGACCCAAACATCGCCCAGAAAAAGAGCATAAAGACCGATTATAATAAACACAGCAAGAAAAGAAAAGAAAACAGCTGATTTGTCCCTGAAAAATATCAGAAGATTTCTTTTTGTCAAAGCAATCATTCTCTTATCTCCTTCCCTGTTATGGCAATAAACGCATCATCCATCGTTCCCTTGACAACCTCAAAGCTTGAAATGAACGCCTTGCAGTCATCAATTATCGGGAGAGCCGACATGGAATCGGGAATTGACACGTCAACACAATCCGCTGTGACCGAATATTTTATATTTCGGTTTAAATAATAATTGCAGACTTCTTTTATATCGGTGCAAACAAGTGAAAGCTTGTCGCTGGTATATTTTTCTTTAAGCTCGGCAGGGGTTCCCTTTGCGGCAATCAACCCATCGTCTATTACAATAACATAATCGGCATTTGCGGCTTCTTCCATATAATGTGTTGTTAAAAACAAGGTCATATTTGTTTCTGTTTGCAGCCTTTTAACTGTTTCCCACACCATCTTACGAGTCTGAGGGTCAAGACCTGTTGTCGGCTCATCAAGGAACAAAATTTCAGGGGTGTTGATCAGCGCTCGCGCAATGTCAACGCGCCTTCGCTGACCGCCGGAAAGCTGACCGTATTTACGCTTTAGCAGGTCGGTTATTCCAACAGTTTCAGCGGCTTTTTGTGCGGCAGCGTTGAGGCTCTTGCCCTTGATGCCGTACAGACTTCCTCTGATTTTCAGATTTTCAAGAACTGTCAATCTGTCGTCAAGCAAGCTGTCCTGAAAAACAGCGCCGATTTTGCTGCGAATTGCATCATCCTCTTTGCCGAGGATATGACCGTCAACAACAACTTCACCGCTGTCGGGACGTAAAAAAGTGCAAATGATATCAATTGTGGTTGACTTCCCCGCTCCGTTAGGTCCGAGAAAAGCAAACAGCTTGCCTTTTTCAACATAGAAATTTATTCCCTTAACGGCTTGAACATTACCATAGGATTTTTTCAAGTCCTTAACAGTAATAATGTGTGACATTTGCTTCACTCCCCTTTATGGTATGAAGTATATCAATTCATTCTGTCAATGTCAACCATCCGGGCTGTACGCATAACCCTGAGAATTGACAAAAGACATGGGTCTTGAGTCTTATTATTAAGCTTTATCCAAGTGGTCACCTGTGCGGTCAAAAATTTATCCGCGCAGGTGTCCAAAATGCAAGAAAAATTTATTTTAATATTCAACGAGGTTACTAATTGACTTTACTTTTATTTGCAATATAATGTCAATTAGTGGGAAAAATGCTCGAAAGAGAGCAGAAAATCACTGTAACTTTCCTCGGAAAGCTCCCTTGTTTTCGTTTTTTTCCTTGTGCAGGAGATAAACGTCCGGCTAAGCAAAAGCCACCCGCTGACAGCTGTAGCCATCGTTTTCAGAGGCAATACTTTTTTACTTAAGACACTTCCTGATTTTTGTCTGATAGAGAATGAACCTCGCGAGGCGTGGAATTTTTTTCCACGCCTCGCGAGGTTTTTACC
>CAYUXK010000062.1:2493-9968 GCA_964448835.1 uncultured Clostridium sp.
TGAACCTGATGGCAGTTCATGCGAAGCACAAGCGCGTTTGTGTCGGCTTTGTTATCATAAAACGGTTTCATCGTCATGTCAAACCTGCCGTCCTCCGACACGAAATGCCAGGGCTGCATGAATTTATCGGGCTTCGGGAATACCTCAACATCAACCGCGCCGAATTTAGACGCCACGCCGTCATAAAACAGGCAGGTCTCGGTCGCGTTGCTTTCATCGCCGATGCCCCAGGTGATTTCAAAGCCGAAAATATGCTTTTTGCCCTCGGCGTCAGTGATATAGGTTGAGCCGTTGCCCCAATACCACACGAGCTTGTATTTTGTATTCACGCGCCCCCAGTCAAGCGCGCAGAAGCTGTCATCCTTTTTGAATTCATACACCTTATCGCCGACTTTGAATGTACCGGCGCAGGGCATGCAGTTTTGTTTCGTCGTCATAAAGAAGCGGGTGGGCTCATCCTTGAAGGGCAAAACAGTCGTAATATTGTCGTGCCTGTCAAATATGTCCATTTGGAAATTACATTCAACCTTGCCCTTTTTGAAATATAGAGTACGGCTGTTTTTTTGAGTATCAAACTCAAAGTCCGCCCCGCCTATCGAGAATTTTACGTTATTAGGTACATCGCCCTTGGGGGGAAGAACATATTTGTTTTTGCCGCCGAGGTAAAGCGCCATCGGAGCCGATATCTTTTTGCCGCTTTTTAAATCAATGAGCGCAGCCGAAACATATCCGCCAAACGAGATGTTGGCGAAGCTTATCTGCGCCATGTATTGCCCGTTTGATATCTGATAAAAGTCCCATTCCTTGTTTCGCATTTGGGGGCTGACCTTGGTGCGGTCATAGTCAAAGACATTTTTGCGCGCCCAGCCCTTCGCCAGCAGGGTGCCGTCATCGGCAAGAAGCTTTGTGGGCTGAGTATATTCGATCTGCTTGCTCTTTTGCGCGAACTCCTGCCATGGGATATATGTTCTTTTTCCTTCTTCTGACATAATCTAACCTCCCTAAGTTTGAAGCTGATACCAAAATATGCAAAAATCTTATTTAATATTTTATCATAGTTCTTTAGAAAAGGCAATGCCTTGGGTGATTCTGTTTTATAATGAATCCGCTTTAACCTTGCCGCCTCACGCCTCTGTGCACAAGTATTTGTATTGACATTTAATGTAATTTTATATATAATTTAGGTGAATTGGGGAAATAAGAAAGGAAAATAAATATGAAAAAATTTGTGCGCGTTTTGGCCACTGCTGTTGTGTTCGCGCTGCTGTGCAGCAATGTGACAGTTTTCGCAGCAGCTAAGGCTCCTCTTTATGTCGTGATTGGCGATTCAATCGCCGCGGGCACGGGGCTTGTTAACCCCGAAACCAAGTCCTACGGCGCGATTGTCGCCAACACAAACGGTTACCGCTATATTAACCATGCCGTACCCGGCTACACCACCGCTAACCTGCTCAGTCTGCTGTCGGAGTCGGCGGTCAGCAAGGATGTCAAAGCCGCGGATATCATCAGCCTCTCCATCGGCGGCAACGACTTTTTCGCGGGAATCAAGCCCGCGATGATAGTTAATGGATTACTCCGCGATGATTATTCAGGGTTTAACAGCATCGCCTCCAAGTTCTCCTCGAATTTCGCCGCGATAATCAAGAGAATCAAGAAGCTAAATCCCGACGCGACAATCCTCGTGCAGACCGTCTACAACCCTCACTATGATATGCTGCAGGAAACCTATCAGCAGGCGGTCGATCGCCTTAACAAGGTGTTTAAGAATTACCTTGCCAAGCACCCCGGCAGCTTTGTGATTGTTGATGTTGCGAAGGCCTTCGCGGGGCACAAGGAATACATAGCCATTGACGCCACCCACCCGAATGCCAAGGGGCATGTCGTAATCGCGCGGCTGGTGCTTGCGAAGCTGAAGGCACTTGGCCTTGGCAAAGCGACCGTGCCGAGCGTGAAGGCTTCAACATTATTCAAGCGCGCGTCGTGAGTGAATTTGCAGTTGCAACTAAATTAATTTTTTAATCAAGGGAGCAACGGGGTGTGCTCCCATTAGTATTAATTAACATGATTTAGCTTGCCTTGACAGCTGTCTTGAATTGGGAATTTGAAATAATCTTTGAAAAGGGGGGCGGAACCGTGAAAAAGTATTTTAAGTGTCTTTTTCTTATATCCGCTCCGATTTTAATTATCGTCGTTTCGCTGTTTATCGGCATTTATAACATAAGCTTTGAGGATGTTGTGAACACTCTGCTTCATCCCTTCACCTCGCCCTCCACGGTCAGCGCGGTTGTGTGGAATCTCAGATTTCCCCGGGCAATCGCCGCCGCGATGTGCGGCGCCGCGCTTGCTGTTTCGGGCGCGGCGTTTCAGGGCGTTTTTCGCAATCCTCTCGTTAACTCGGGTATTCTCGGCGTTTCAAACGGCGCGGGCTTTGGCGCGTGCCTCGCCATTGTGTTTCTGGGCGGGGGCAAAATGACATATATCTGCGCCTTCGTTTTTGCCATTGTCGCGGTTATTCTCGCCTACTTCGCCGGCAAGGTAAACCGCGTTTCAACCACCGTGACTCTCATTTTGGGCGGCGTAATAGTGTCAAACTTTTTCAGCGCCCTTATTTCAATTCTTAAATGCGTCGCCGACCCCTACAGTCAGCTGCCCGGCATAACATTTTGGTTTATGGGCAGCTTTGCTTCAATCAATTACTCTCATTTTATCGCTTTTATTCCTATGGCAATCGGTATTCTCGCGGTGTTTTTGTCGCGCTGGCGTATCAATGCTCTCTCAATGGGCTCGCGCGAGGCGGCATCGCTCGGAGTTGACACAAGGCTTTACAATTTTCTTATTATCGGGGGCGCCTCTCTCGCCACCTCCGCCGCCGTGTGCATTAGCGGCACGATAGGCTGGGTGGGTCTTATTATCCCCCATATCGGCCGCATGATTATCGGCAATGATAACCGCCGCCTTATCCCCGTGAGCATTTCGCTCGGCGCTTCGTTTCTGGTGGTTATGGATATTCTCTCGAGAAACCTCTCGTCCTGCGAAATCCCAATCGGTATTCTATGCTCAATAATCGGAGCGCCCTTCTTCATTTACCTTCTTAAGAAGACGAAGGGAGGCGGCTGGAAATGATTCTTGAGGCGGATAAGCTCTGCTTTTCATATGTCAAGGGTATACCCGTGCTTCATAATATCAGCCTTGGCGTTGAGCCGGCGACAATAACCTGCCTTATGGGCCCCAACGGGAGCGGAAAAACCACTCTTATTGACTGCTTCATGGGTATTAACCGCGTCGAAACCGGCGAAATAAAACTTCTGGGTAAAAGCATAAACTCGTATAAGCGCGGTGAAATCGCGCGGCACATTGCCTATATACCGCAGAGCCATGCGGTCACCTTTCCCTACACGGTGCGCGAGGTGGTGCTTATGGGGCGCATGGCTCACGCCTCGATTTTCGGCTCCCCGCGTGAAGGCGACAGGGAGGCCTGCGAAAACGCAATGAAGGCGGCGGGCGTTGACCGCTTTGCCGACAGGGCATACAGCAGCCTTTCGGGCGGCGAGATTCGCCTTGTGCTGCTTGCCCGCGCCCTTTGTCAACAGGCCGAAATCATACTTATGGATGAGCCGGCGGCGTTTCTTGATTTTCGAAATGATATGATATTTCTTGAGAGCGTAACCTCTCTTGTTAAAAGCAACGGCGTTTCGGTTGTAATAGCCACGCATTTCCCGAACCACGGCTTTTACTTTGAATCAAACGATATAAATGTAAACTGTGTAATGCTTTCAAAGGGTGAAATCTGCCTTAGCGGCTCTCCCTCGCGGGTTATAACGCCGCAAACCCTCGCCTGTGTGTTTGGCGTTGAGGCAAGTATAATCGGAGAGGGCAAAGAAAAAACTGTCACAATGCTGCGCGCTTTATAAGGGGAGCTAAAAATGAAAAAATTCAGGGTTATCCCGCTTTTACTTGTGCTATGCTTACTATGCAGCTGCGTTCAGAGCGGCGAGACCGCTGACTTAAAAAGCGGATACATCGAAATCACCGACTCAGTCGGGCGCACCGTTCAGGTTCCGTCTGACCCTCAGAGCATAAGCTGCGTTTGCCCGTTCACGGGTTCGCTGATTGTTATGTTCGGCAAGGGCGACAAGCTGACAACCTCATGCAACAATGTTGTGCGCAGCGTTTTGCTTGACCTCATCTGCCCGGGGATTTCCGATGTTACGGTTGCCAAGGGCAGCGGCTCGGTCAACGCCGAAACGATTCTCAAGATGAACACGGATATTGTTTTCATCGACCAAACTACCTGGCAAAACGATGACGAAAGGGCAAAGCTTGAGGCGCTGAATATTCCCGTTGTTGTGGTGGGCTTTCAGACTATTGAGGAGCAGATGGCTGCCGTTAAAGTAGTCGGCGCGGCGCTCGGAGCAAATGAAGAAGCCGAGAAATATGTCTCTTGGTACAGGCAGGTAATTGATAGCGTTTCGTCAACCTGCGATAAAATACCCGAAACACAAAAAATCCGCCTCTATCACAGCGTTAATGAGGCTGTAAGAACGGATTACACGGGCAGCATCTGCGCCGAATGGATTGCGCTCACGGGCGTTACCAATGTTTCGCTCACCGATTCCTCAAAAATCACCGTTGAGGGCGAAAAGGCCTACACCACCCTTGAGCAGATTTATGTGTGGAATCCCGATATTATCATTTGTAACGAAGCCGGGGTGAATGATTACATCCTCACCGACGAGAAGTGGGCGGGGCTTGACTGCGTAAAGAGCGGTAAGGTATACCAAATGCCCGTTGGTGTCGCGAGAATGGGGCACCCCACCAGCTCGGAAATTCCTCTTGCCCTGCTGTGGCTCGCGGAGCTTATTTACCCCGACCAATTTAACATAGATTTCGGTCAGGAGGTCTACGATTATTATCTTGAATTTTACGATTATACTTTGACTGACGAGATGATTGACTGTATAATCAAAGCCGACGATATGCGAACTGCAAAGGCAGGGAACAAACTGGAGTGACGGTAATGAAAATTCTTATATGCATTGATGACACCGATAATCTTGACAGCATCGGCACCGGCGAGCTGCTCGAAAGCCTTTGTGATGAGCTTATGCGTCTCGGACTTGCCCGGGGCGGGTTTGTTACGCGCCATCAGCTGTTTATCAGCGATAAAATAGCCTATACATCACACAACAGCTCAATGTGCAGCGAGGCCGAAGCTCAGGATATCGAGAAGCTTCTTGATTTTTCAAGGCAATTTATTGCCGAAAACGCAGCCGAGGGCTCTGACCCCGGTCTCTGCGTTTACGTTTATGATGATAACGACACCTCGTCTCTCACACGGTTCGGTTTGAGGGCGCAGAGCGAGGTTCTCAATAAGGAGTTGGCGTTTACCGTTGCCGAAGGATATAAAGGAACGGTGTTTCTTTCTGAGCACGGCGGCGACGGCAGCGGAATCATCGGCGCTTTGGCGGGCGTAGGCCTTCGCCTGACGGGCAATGACGGAAGAATTAAGGGTAAGCTTTATCCCGAAAAAGAGGGCGAGATTCTCACCATTAAGGAAGCCTGCGAAAAATACTCGTTAGGGCAGGCTGTCAACGAAAAAACAGGCGAGACTGTTCGCGAGAGCGACCTGATGCGCTTTGAAACGGTGACAAAGGCCGTTTACAAGGATTTTATGATGACGCTTCTCGTCAATGAAAAGGACGGCTTTTGGGTGCCCAACCCCAAAAAAGTCAAAGGTAAAAAATAATATGTTTGAAACGATAAACGACAAAAAAATCTTTGTTTACGGCAGGGATAATCCACAGAAAGCGGTCGAAGCCGCCGCCGAATGCAAGCATTATTCTGAGGATTACGACGAGGAATGCTTCTATGACGATGAAAGAAGCTGCTACAACTGCCGCTATCGCCGCTGGACGGAAAAGAGCTTTGAGTGCATGAAGAAGGAGTGATAGAGATGAAAAAATCCATCAATCTTTTATTGGTATTTTTGATAATAATTTCAACGCTGTGCCTGTCAGCTTCCGCCGAGGGCGGCGACGGCACAGGCGGCGGCGATGGTCATGGAGTTCCCACGCTCGATAATAGCTCTGTTCCAACCGGGAGCACGGGGGTTGACACAAATGTTGAAATCACCCTGACCTTTGCGCACAATGTTGCCAACATGAGCGTAAAAGAGAATAACAAGACCTGCTTTACGCTTAAGGATTCTGACGGCAACACGGGTGATTTCGATGTTATCATCGGCGACGATCAGGTTGACCCGACTATAAAAGACATAATAAAAATCCAAACTCAAAATCTCAAGCCATTGACAATATACACACTCACAATTTCAGGCGACCTCAAGGCGAAAAACGGCACCAAATTAGGCACACCTGTGAGCATAACCTTCACTACAAAGGGCGAGCCGACAACGACCAAAAAGCCGACGGGCGGGGGTGTATATTATCCGGTGACTACGGCGGTAGCCACAACCACGGCACCCTCGACCGCCCCTGCCACAACCGTTTCAAGGCGGCGACCAAAGGTCACGACTACCGCCGCGGCAATAACCAATACAACAGCCAAGAGCATAGTCAAGTCCACAACAAAAGCGCCGGCTTCTTCAGCAATAGCAACAACCAAATCTCAAGAGGTTATCGCCACACAAAGTGAGGTGACCGAGCTCACTCAAGCGGTTCTTCTCGTCAGCTCAACCGGCGGCGAAACCGAGGGGCAGACGGCCCTCACCGATTTAACGCCCCAAACCCCCGATACCATTTCAGCCGGGGCAGAAAACCAAAGCGGGTCAAGAGCTGATAATATTATAGTAATCACTCTTGCCGCGGGCGCGGCGGCAGCCCTTGCCATTGTCGTTTTTGTTAAGAAGAAGAAATAATCTTCTTATATATAAAAATAAAGGAGTAATAATCATGAAAAAACGCATTCTTTCTATCGCACTTGCTCTCGCTCTTGTTCTTTCGATGTCCGCTCTCGCATTCGCCGCGGGCGGAACAGGCACAGGCACCGGCGGCGGAACCAATCCCCTTTCAATCACATCGGTTCAGGTTTCTTCTGATAACCTTGAGGGCAAAGTGATTGTGGGCACCTTTGAGGTGGTCATCACCTTCGACCGCGGTATGGGCGACTTTTTTGAAACCAACAAGTCCCTCATCACCCTCACAAACGACGGCGAGCAGATTCCTATCACTATCACTTTTGAGGACAACAGCATTTATAGATTCACAGTCACAGATCCCGAGAGTGGCGCCTATGTTCTCACAATCGGCAAGGATGTAGCGGCCAATAACGGCAACACCGTCGGCGGAAATAACAGCGGCAATGACTATGTGGTCAATTTCACAGTTGAGGATTCGAGACACGATTACAAATATTACTTTGACAACGCCTTTGAGTCGCTTATGAGCTTCTTACAGCATATTATTGATTTCTTTGCCGGGCTTTTTAACGGTTAATCTGTAGGGGGCGATGCCCAC
>CAYUXK010000063.1:0-9811 GCA_964448835.1 uncultured Clostridium sp.
AGTTCACATTATACGGCGGATCTGTAACAATGAGATTTGCTTTTTTGCCGTCCATGAGCAAATCATATGATGCAAATTGAGGACGGCACATCACCTTATCACTTCATCGAGGTTATGGGTTGCCCCGGAGGCTGTATCACCGGAGGCGGTCAACCGAGGTCAAAGGACCTTGACATAAGGGAAAAAAGAATGAAAGCGACTTACGAGGAGGACGAAAGCCTTCCCTTCCGCAAATCGCATGAAAATCCTTCAATCATTGAGTTTTATAATGAGTTCCTCGGAAAACCAAACGGTCATCTGTCACATGAGTTGCTTCATACGAGCTATACAAAGCGCGGTCTTTATAACGAGCTGACGAACGAGGTCTATATTGTTAACGCGGCAGCGCACAAGATGCCAAAGACCTTTGATCACCTTAGCAAGACACGGTCTTCAGAAGAGGGCGGCGAGGATTATTCGTCGCAGGTTCTTGAGCTTAAAGCAAAGAATGCAAGGCTCAAGGAAGAGCTTGATGACACTCTTGAAACAGTCGAGATTTTCCGTCGTATAATAGTCAATATGAACGAAAGCACCAAATAATAATAAACTGCGTGGTTCTTCTTCATATTTTATGTAAACACCAAAAACGGTATAAAATCTAAATTAATTGCGGGGCGTGTGGGTCGTTTTACGGCTTACGCGCCCTGACTGCATCATAGTAGAAATGTGGTGGAGATTTTGCGTAGAAAAGTACTGCCCATTACCCTTGACATATTGACGGATTTTTTGGTTTCATTTGCACAGCCTAAACCTCCCTGTTGATTCATTTACTGCTTTGTGATATAATGGTTACAGCTTTGAGAAAGGAGCTATAAGTATGGAAAAGTTCATACCAAAAGAAAAGCTCTCAAAGAAAAAGAAAAGAGAGCTGAACGCGGCTAAGCGCAATACCTGGGGCGCATTGAACCCGATAACGCGAAAGCCCGACAATCCAAAAGCATATAATAGGCGAAAGGCACAGGACCGGAAGGATGATTCCGATTCTGTGTCTTTTTATTTTCAGCATATAAAATATGACACACGCAGGGTTAAAGCCTTGGGGTTGACCTTTACATATATTTCTGTTGTAATATTATCACGCTTTGATAGCGGCTGTTCGTGGCGTATTTGATACTTTCAGATGCTTTTGCGTGCCAAAACTTTTTTAAAAAACACCTGTATTTTTATTCATTTTATGATACAATCAAAATAGTGATAAAAAGCGAGAAAAACGGAAAGGAATACTGCTATGAACAGAAAAGTAAAAACGGTTGTTTCGCTGTTGCTTTCGACTGCGATGATCTGTTTGATCGGCTCGGCGGGCTTTGCCGATGACGCGCCGCGCCCGGTTCTGCAATTCGGGAGCGACGGCACATTCACCATCCTTCAAATATCCGACACGCAGGATACCGACCAGCTTCACATCGGCACCGCTAATCTCATTGAGGCGGCGCTCGACACGGTGAAACCCGATTTGGTTGTGTTCACGGGCGATAATAACGCCGGCTGGTGGCTGACCATGGGCAAGTCAAAGATGAAAGCCGCTATCCATGCCATTGTCGGGCCTGTCGACGCGCGCGGCATTCCGTTCGCAGTTGTTTTTGGCAACCACGACGGCGAAAGCATCAAGGCGCTCGTCACCCTCGAGGATCAGATGCGGATGTTTATGGAGTACCCAACCTGCCTGGCAGTTGACGACGGCAACCTGTCCGGCTGCGGCACCTACAACCTGACCGTTAAAAACAGCGCAGGTACCGCGGATGCGCTGAACATCTATATGGTCTATTCGGGCGGCTACAAGCTGCTGAGCCAAGACAGTGATTTAATAGAGCCCGACCAAATCGAATGGTATAAAACGAAGAGTGAAGAATTGAAAACCGCTAACAGCGGGGAACCCCTGCCGTCAATTCTGTTCCAGCACATCCCCGTTCCGGAGTTTTATTCGGAATTGATGACCGAGGTACCTGCGGGCACAGAAGGCGCGATGGAAGGCAAAGGCGTCGATGCGGGGAAATACTGGCTGCCCGACCCGAATAAGCGCATATCGGGTTCGCTTGGCGAGCGGCCGTGTGTGGCGGCGGAAAACAGAGGATTTTATAGCGCGTGGGCCGAGCAGGGCGATGTGTTCGCCGCCTTTTTCGGCCATGACCACAATAACGATTATGTCGGCAAAACTGACGACGGCATCATACTCGGCTACTGCAAGGGCGCGGGTTTCCATGTGTACGGCGACGGCACGAAACGCGGTGTCCGCTCGTTCACATTCCATGAAAACGATATCAAGAATTTCGATACGCAGTCAATTTTATATGAGGATATCGTCAGCGCTGAAATGCCGGTAATGCCCGTGTATAACAGCATACCCTGGCATGAGAATTATAACTTTTTGCTTGACATTGAGAATTTCTTCCGGCCCATTCTGAAGCTGTTTGGTATCGTTGACAATTAGAACTTACGCGGGCAGGTCGGGGCTTGTCTCTTCGCCGCAAAGCATTGTAATGATGCCAACTTGAGGTAGCATACAAATTCGCCTTAACCGCATAAAGTTTTAAGAAAAATAGCCTTGCCGCCCTTGACATGCCTAAAACAAATTGGTAATATATTAACAAGCGTTTAATCGCGAAATGTGTTAAGGACAACGCTTAAATATTTCTTTTTGTAATAATCTCCGTAATGCACGGGGTTATACAAGCCCGATTCAGATTTCTGCAATTTGGCAGAGGTCGAGCTTGCTTTTTGCGTAGATTAATGCCCGGATTCCTCATTACATAAGTCAGATATTAGACTTGGCAAAACGGGTCTGAAATAAAAAATTTTAGAAGGAAGTTGCTTTATGGATCTGAAAACTATTATTGCGAAAAAAGAATGGGCGGCAGATTACATGGTTGATGAAATCACCAAGATCTGCAAAACATTCGAAAAGAGAGCCCCCGGCTCAAAGGGTGAGGAACAGGCTTGTCAGTATATGGCAAAGGTTCTGAAGGAAGAATGCGGATGCGAAAAAGCAGAGGTTGAATCATTCAAAGAGAATCCCGGTTCGTTCTACGGCTGGATTTATTTCACAATCACCTTTGTCCTTATCGCCATCGTTCTTTTCTTACTCGGCGCTACGCTCGATATCCCCGCTCTTCCTGTAGTCGGCGTTGCTCTCATCCTTTTGGGTCTTCTTCTCGCCTTCCTCCAGTTTGGTCTCTACAAAAAGACCGTGGACAAGCTCTTCCCCGAAAAGACAGGTCATAATGTAACAGCATATAAAAAGCCCAAAGGCGAGCTCAAGAGAAGAATCGTTTTTAACGGTCACCCCGATGCGGCATGGGAATGGCCCGTAAACTACGCTCTCGGCGGCGTCGGCTTTGATGCCCATGTAATCCTCTGTGCAGTCGGAGCTATATACTACCTCGTTATATCAGTTCTTCTCGCAAAGAACGGCGCCACAGATACAATTATGAAATTAGGTCTCTGGGGGCTCCTTTTCGTTCCCTTCCTTGTAGGTCTCTATTTTATGTGGAACAAAAAGCGCGTGGTTGACGGTGCAAACGACAATCTCTCGGGATGCTACATGGGTATTGCGATCCTCAAGGCGCTCAAGGACGAGGGAATCGAGCTTGAAAACACCGAAATCGGCGTTGTTCTCACAGGTTCTGAAGAAGCCGGTCTTCGTGGCGCGAAGGCATGGTGCGAAGCCCATGCTCATGACTTTGATGATGTTCCCACTTTCATTTACTCATATGATACTATCCATGACCCCAAATACCTCCTTGTTAACTACCGTGACCTTAACGCAACAGTTAAGGCTGACAAGGATGTTTCCGACCTCTTCATGGAAACTGCAACAGAGCTCGGCATCAAATGCTCCAAGGGCATGGTTCCCCCTCTCGGCGGCGCGACTGACAGCGCGGCGTTTGCGCAGGCAGGCATGAGGGCAACCGGCGTCACAGGCCTCAACCACAAGCTCGAGTCATATTATCATACAAGAAGAGACACCTATGATAACATGAATAAACAGGGGCTCGGCGATTGCTTCGCGATAAGCGCAAAGGTCCTTGAGAAGTTCAACAACGGCGCGAAGCAATAAGCATTGATTTTTCGGATACTATAAAACATACATTCAAAGAAAAGCAAGTTGATTTCGTTATTTAAAAGGCGGCTCTGCTATAAAACAGCAGAACCGCCTTTTTTTCATCATATTTACTTCTTATTGAATAGCGTTGCTTTCACGAAGCCCTTAGGGCCTTTGATTATAAGAATCATAAGCTATATGATAAGGCCAAGCGCTACGGCTGAAAGCCCGAGATAGAAATCGTTGAGCATATCCGCGGGCGCAGGAGAAAAATACTCTTTTTCTCTATCAAATTTGCCACAAGCAGCATAACACCCCAGACAGCGGTGCCAAATGAATAAAGGTGCTTGAAAAAGAGAATGACCGGCTCAAAAAGCCGGTGGATGATTTGAATCTAGACAATTGCCGAGTTCACCCACCCAAAGATTCACAACGCAGGTCAGAGCATCAGGTAAAAAGCACAACAAAAACAGCCTAATTTTCATAATAATCTTGCAATATATGCGCGATTGATTTAGTATAATGTTAGATGTGATTATTCTACTTGCGGCAGAAGAAGGCAACGATATTAAGATGCATATAGGCTGTCCGGAGAACCTCAAAACCGTGATCGACGAGGAAAACCCTTTAATGATGTGTCAAGTGCGTCCTTAAAATGTTTGTCAAATTGATATAAACGCCAAATCAAAAATTGAACTGCGGAGTACAAAAAAATGCTGACGCAACGGCTTGGAAGCAGGACTCAAAAAGACCCGGCTTTCATTGACTCATTGATTAATCAGATTGTATCCCATCCCGGTTGCTGTGACGAGGTTTGGCTTGCGACTGACTACGGATTTCCGCCGATGGAGGTTCACGAGGCGAGCGCGCTGGGCTGTATTTGGCTTTGATTCGTGGAACGACGGTGTCAGCACCGATGTGCGCGACAGATACCTCAACGCCTGCGAATACATCAGCTCAGTCCGCTTCGCGGCGGAGCTTGTGACACCCATACGCATGATTGTCAGCGCGAGGGTTGATAATAATGGGCGCACGGTCACCGCTTCATTCACCAACGCGACTGTCGGCGACTCGGGTGAGATAGAGGTCATTATCCGCCGCCCCGTCGGGAAGAAATTCATCTATATGGGGCAGCAAATCCCCGAAACGGTTCTGACGGCGATGCAGACCGGCGACGATGAATTCCGGCTTACGCTACCCAATGTCAAAGCCTGGTCTGTGGCAACCGTGTTTGTTGAATGAAAATCAGCAAAGACAATGAGCAGAAAGCGGTATAGGGCGACCTGTCAGCGCTGTGAATCAAATAAATATATTGTGGGGAGTAAATATGGATAATATTTTTAGACTCGGGTATTACGAATGTGATAAAGAAAAGGAAGTCAAAGAGCGATTACTGATTGATTCAGGTGCTGATATTGTTATTTGCGCGCCGGACGAAAAGAATAAAAGCGCCGCGGAATACACTCAGGAAGCGAAAATACTCGCGGAGTCTTATCATGAAGCCGGTCTGCCCTTCTTGGTTCGCGCCGAAAGCTCCAACTGGAGAGAGCACTCGGTGGGGTCTGACGGGCACGATTGGTACAACTGCGGCAAAGACGCTCACCGCCTGAATTATCCGCCCGAGCTTATCCGAGCCTTTTCAAGCGTGCCGGAATGTCTCGGTTTTATGCATGACGAGATGGAGCATGCATTCGTTAACAGAAATCTATCCATCACTTTATCATCAAAATTTAAAAAACGCCCGCTTTTCTTCCCCCTGTGCGAAACGAGGGATGTCAAAGAGGCGGAAAAATATTATGAGGAGCTTTTCAGGTCTTACGCTGAGGGATTTCTGAAAAACGGTTCGCCCCGCTTCATGGGCGAGCATGTTTTTCCTGTTCTGTACCACCTTTTCGCAAGGGTCGGAATCACGCCCTGCTACAAGCAGCAGAAAGAAAGCCATTCAAACCTGCAGGCAATAATCGCCGGAGGCGCCGCGCTGCAGTATGGCACTGAGCTTTGGACCTGCATTGATATGTGGTACCGCCTTACATATCCGGGCCATTCGCCCAAGGAGTTCGAAAGCAATTTACTGTTCTCTTATCTTATCGGCAACGATTATTCGTTTGTTGAGGGCGCAAATGCCTTTTTTGATAAGGACAAAAATCCGGCGGATTACAACGAGTACGGCAAAGTTTTTACTAAGTTCTCAAAGGAATATGCGGGCAAGGACAGGGGTTACAGCATACGGGATTACCGCCCCCGCATCGGCATAATAAGGCTTGACGACACCTATTGGGGGCAGAGCGATCCGTTGGCCTGGCAGCCTATTCTGTTTGGCAATCCTCAAATAAAACCCGACAGCCGGGCAAAGGAATGGATAAGGGCTCTGCATTTGATAACCTTCGGCGAGACCTCAAAGCGCGGTCTGAGCTGGGACAGAATCGGTCTTTGGAGCCTGAGGAAGCACCGCTCATTCTGCTCAATGAATTCCCCCGCCGTGTTTGACCAGTATGTCGGGAAGGAGCACCTTGAATCGCTGGAGCTTTGCTTCCTTTGCGGATATTACATCAGCGATGAAACAATTAAAGCGGTTAGCCTCCTTGTCAGAGAGAACGGGCTGACTGTTGTAACGCCTAAAAGGCTTGCTCCCGAGCACATAAAAGCGAAGGCGAAATCATCGACTCAAAGTGAAATTCAAGACGGCAAGGGTCGCTGGATAGTCACCGATAACCCCTGCTCACGCTATGTAAAAAAGAGGGTTATTCAATTCCTCGGTAAAAAGGGTGAAATGTCATTCCGATTCAAAGACCGTGAATTTACAATGCAGATATCCGACGACGGTGAAACCTTTAAGGGGTGAGCATAAGAATGGACATCTTTAACAGCGAGCTACTGATAAAAACCTTCTCTGTGTTGAGAAAGCTTTTTCCGTCCGATTCCGTAAACGAACAGAAACTGCGTGAAAAAGACCGAAAGCTGATAGCCGAGGGCAAGCTCGGCGAGCCTGTGGCGCACAAAATCGCTTACACCGACGGAATACTGAGCCGTGATGAGATACTCTCCTGCTGCGCTGTATTCTACAAAAGTGAAAATGTGGGTCCGGACGACATAAAGCTGATTTCCGACGCGGGCTTTGATTTTGTGCTGTGCGACAGCAAGGGTGAGTTCGGCGAAATGCTTGCCTCAGAGTGCGAAAAAAACGGACTGGCGCTGCTTGGGCGCGATGAACGGGTTCCTCATTACGATGGCTATTCCGAGGCGCTTGAGGAGGGCGCTGATTATTTCAATGGCTACAAATTCTACCCCTGCAAAATCGGAGACGGAGGCTGTGACGAGCCGCACACCTCAAAGTTTAAAACAATAGAGAATTTCAGAAAGCTGTATCAGAGCGCGCTACCCGATAAGTTCATTTTTAATAATCTTTTCCCCGACGGCGCGGGTAAAAAGCAACTGGGAGCAAAAAACTACCGGGAATATGTCGAGCTTTTCGCAAAAACAGTCAATAACGACTACATCTGTGTTGATGAATATCCCTTTTTCTCCTTTACGGCAATTAACAGGGTGACTTTTCATATCTGCCTGAATACTTACGAAACAATAGCCGATGCCTGCCGCAGGTACGACAGGGATTTCTGGATATATATTCAGACTCAAAAAAACTGGTTCTCTACCCTTTACGGCAACACAACCTACGAACAGATAATCTGGCAAATGTACACGGCGTTGGCATACGGCGCGCGCACGATTATTCATGTTTCATATGCGCCCGTTTGGGGAAAAATGGCAGAGGCGATGATTGACAAAGACGGCAATCTCACGGAGCAGTACCTGTACTCAAAAAGAGCAAATGAACTTCTTCAAAAGCTTTCGCCCGTTCTTTCACGCTATAAAAGTCTTGGCGTGTTGCCGACTGAATCCAAAAAGGGAAACGCCCAGTTTTCGCTCGCGTTGCACAAGCAAAAAAGAGCCTCGGAACGCCGAGGCTTTAAAGGAATCGATATAGTAAGCGAAATCAGGTCTGAAAGCTCTGCGCTCGCCGGTTATTTTCTTTGTAAGGATACCGGCGGGTACGGAATAATGCTCATCAACTGCAAAAATATGTACGACCTCTCAGCGTCGCAAAAAATTGAAATCAGCTTTGCCAAAAAGGTAAATGCCACGGTATATCAAAAGAGCGAGCTTGTTAAAAGTGTGGATGATGCTGACAGCCTTTGCGTTGAGCTTGATTCCTGCGAAGGCATTTTTGTAACGATAGAAGATAAGAGCAAGGCGAATTAAGCAGAATGTATGGCGGGGGCAAGTGTCAAGAGTAACATGGTATACACATAGGGAAAGGACATGGTATACACATTATCGCCGTGATATTTTACGGTTCAAGAGTCTTCCGTTGTGCGCATCAACTTCAGCGATTTTGAAGTTGCGATAGAAAATGTTGAAAGAATCCCCGGCGTCAGACTCGGCAATCCGAACAATTTCGTCTGCCATTGTTTCGCTTAAATATGTCTGCCAGTGTGCAAACCGAAGATACCCCTTAGCATTAACCTTTCTTGTGTAACCCTCATACTCGAATTTGCGTATATCGATTTGCGGTCTGAAACGGACTATAATTTCATTAGTAACAGACACGAGTTTATAAAGGGATGGTCATAAAAATGACTAGAATAATAAAAGCAAGCGAGACAATGACCTCAAAGGAGCGGGTTCTGCGCACCTTCGCCCACGAGAAGACGGACCGCGTCACCATCGGTTACGACACAAACCCCGCCATTCACATGCGCTTTGCGAAGGAACTTGGCATTTCTGACTCAGATGGCGAAAAGGTGCGCGAGGCGCTGGGTGTCGATTACCGCGGTGTCAACCCCTCCTATACAGGCAAGCCACTGTTTGAGGAAAAGCCCGGGCTTCATGTCGACGCGCTTGAAGGCTGCTATATGCGCTATGTCGCCCACGAGACGGGCGGTTACTGGGATTTCTGCGAGTTTCCACTCAAGGATGCGCCCGACGAGCTTTTTGAGCGTTATCCCGTCCCGTCGCCCGACGATTTCGATTACGGCGGCGCGCTTGAACGCTGCAAAGCCCTAAGCGGCTTCGGCGTTTTTACGGGCGGCGCGGGTGTGCCGGATGTCATCAATTCAAACGGTCGCATCATGGGCATGGAGGATGTGCTGTGCCACCTGATTGACGGCGACGGCGCGGCGATGAACTTCATGCAAAGGCGGGCGGATTTTCAGTACGGCGTGCTCGAACGCACACTCGACAAGTGCGGCAAATATATCGACTTCGTCTGGCTCGGGGAGGACCTCGGCACACAGCGCGGGCCAATGATAAGTCCTGACCTCTACAGGGAGACATTAAAGCCCGTGCATAAACGCTTCGTCGGTCTCGCCGCCTCCTTCGGAAAGCCGGTTTTGATACATAGCTGCGGCAGCTCGTCTTGGGCTTTTGAGGATTTCATCGAAATCGGTGTTTCGGCCGTTGATACACTTCAGCCGGAGGTGTTAAACATGAGCCCAAGCTATCTCAAGGAGACATTTGGTAACCGGCTCGGCTACCGCGGCTGTATCTCCACCGCGGGCAAGCTGGCAACGGGTACGCCCGAAGAGGTACGCGAAACGGTCAGAAGCACGCTTGAAATCATGATGGACGGCGGTGGATACCATTTCGCGCCCACCCATCAGATTCAGGACAACACGCCAGTCGAAAACGTCATCGCCATGTATCAGGCGGCGCACGACTTTGGTGTTTACCGAT
>CAYUXK010000064.1:0-6159 GCA_964448835.1 uncultured Clostridium sp.
CAAGCCCCCGCCCTACACTATGCTTCGCATCGAAAAAGAGCCCGCTTTCATAGCGAGCTCTTTAGCTTTTGTCGGGATATTTTATTTGAAATGGGACTAAAGGATTACAGCGCTGTTTTCCAAAGTCCGTGAAGATTGCAATATGCATAGGCCGCAACCGGCTTGTCGCCACTCAGGGCAAATGCCGCCCCTCGGCAAAACTTGACACCATATATCTTATATGATACACTTAATTTGTTATATGCTGATGTGCGCAGTGACTTTGAAATGGAAATAAGCGAATAGAATATTGATTCTTTTAATATTCTATACGCTAGTATATTTGAAAGAAGGTAATAGTGATTAATAAGCTGTTAAAAAGGATTCTCGCCTGTACTCTATCCCTCGCGCTTGTGCTGACATGCCTTGCGTTCTCCGGCTGCAGTCAAAGCGAAAGCTCTCTGTATGGCTGGGTTTATGCAGGCTCGCCTGTTTCAAGCGCCGCTTTGAGTATTTACGATACAAGCGGCAAGCAAATCCACAAAAGAGACCGCCTTTCCGTTGACGAGCTTGGCGCAATCATGATAGGGACATCAAAAACCCTGCCCTCCGATTTCAGAATTGTTGCCGATGGCGGCAATTTGAACGGCGAAGCGTTCATCGCTAAGCTTTGCGCCGATATCAGGGGCTACGATGCTCAAAAGGATACAATTTACATAAACCTCGCCACAACCATAGTCAGCGCTTATCTCGACAAAAACCCTGCGTCAAGCCTTGCCGAGGCTTCACTTGCTGTGAAGAATTTTCTTGAAATTCCCGATACGGTTGATCTCGCGAGCGGCGCGCAGCTTTCAGACGAGTATTTTAATATCAATCAGTTTCTTACCCAAGCAGGCGAAAACGGCGGCGTAAACCCGTTTATCGATAAGCTTCTTGAGCAGATGAGTAAGGGAGAAACGCATCCCTTCAATGAGCCCCCGCTGCTGCAGGGCGGCATTGCTTCATCGCTTGCCACTTCCCTTGCCGAGGGCGCTGCGTCCTATGTCGGCGGCGAGCTTATGGGCTGGGGTCTTGCCAAGGCAGGGGTCAACTTCGGCGAGGAGGACCATACCGCAGAGGAGCTTGCCAAAATCCAGGAAGGCATGGCGGATATGAAGGTGCAGCTGACTGAAATGTCCACCAAGCTTGACGCGATAAGCGACAAGCTTGACAACATCATCACTCAGCTCAATGATATGCTCAAGCAAATCACGCATCAGCAGGCGCTGTCGGAATACGGCATTCGTGTGCACCAGCTCGACGAACTGTTTTCGGCTGTTTACTCCATTCGCAGAGATTTAAACAGTTTCGTTATGAATCCTCCCCAGGATCCCAAGGCGAAAAGAGATTCTTTGACAGATAGAATCAAGAACAATATCATAGACAAGGCAGATATCGTTAACAGCCAGCTCGTGTCGGGCGCCGGCGACACACCGCTCCTTACCATGTGGCGTGAAATTGTCTATGAAAACCGTTTCCTTGATTCAGAGGATTATGACAGGGTCAAGGCGCAGTATGAATATTTCAAGCAGTATCAGGATGCGATTCTTCTGCTTCAGGTTGAGTATTACCATGCCACTGAGCAAGTGCCCGGAGAGAATGAAGCAATCATCATGGACTGCATTAACAGGTATGAGTCAAACATACAGAAACAGGAGGCTCTCCTTGCCCGTCCCATTGAGAAAAACACCGTCATTGACACAAGAAGAGACGGAATGTATTACTCCGAAAACATTGTTTTCAGTAAAGAGGGCACCTCTTACGCTCTGAATGGTAAAACAAAGAAACAGGTTATCGCCGATATGGCGGCGCTTGCCGCATCAAATTATGCCGGATATACCGATTGGGTGGAGCTTAACAATACCAATATTACTCCCCTCGGGGAGGGCCACATTTTGGACAAGGCCCCGTTGAGCTGGCCGGAGTATATGATTAATCAAGGCTGGCCGGGGGCAAAGGTTGAGGTGGAAGTAAAAGGCAAGCCGGGTGAAAAGGCTATGGGTTCAACCGTTGTCCCGTTTTATAAGCCCACTAAAGGCTATGATTTTATGTATATGCTTAATGATTCATCTCATCTGCACATTATCTCTGACTTCCCCGATGCGGGTTTTAAGCAGGATGCTGATTTCTGCGTGCTTATGGTTTACCGCAAGGCGGCGGCTAAAGACTTTGGGTATGAGCATTTGAAGTAATCTGAATTTTCAATATACGAATTAATTTATCAGCTTAGAGCCTCACGATTGATAAGGTCGTGAGGCTCGTTTTTACAACGAAAAAGAGCCCGCTTTCATAGCGAGCTCTTTAGCTTTTGTCGGGATATTTTATTTGAAATGGGACTAAAGGATTACAGCGCTGTTTTCCAAAGTCCGTGAAGATTGCAATATGCATAGGCCGCAACGGGCTTGTCGCCGCTCAGGGCAAAGGTAGCCTCGGGGGCTTCGCCGACCTTAAGGCTCTTGCGCTGACCGCCGTTTTCGGTTTGTAAGTAAATCCATTCAATGTGATGCTCGGCAATCATGGGGTGCAAAACGGAGCCTATGACAACCTTGACCGTGTCGCCCTGCACCGTAATAACGGGCAGATGCTTCTCGCTGCTTGCCTCAACCGTGTTGGGCTTGAGCTCCTCCATCTCTTGACCGCAGCAGACCAGGGTGCCGCCGCCGTAATTGACTACGCCTACCAGGTTGCCGCACACGCGGCAGATATAAAACTTACTTTCACTCATACCTTTCACCTCAATAATTTTCTTTTCTGACTTCAAAGAATGCTTTCGGATGCTTGCAGACGGGGCAGATCTCAGGCGCTTTTTTGCCCATCACAAGGTGACCGCAGTTGCGGCATTCCCACATGGTTTCGTCAGCTTTCTCAAAAACAGCCTGCATCTGAAGGTTACTCAGAAGGGCGCGGTAACGCTCCTCATGCGTCTTCTCAATAGCGGCAACGCCTCTGAACTGCGCCGCGAGCTCGGTGAAGCCCTCTTCCTCGGCTTCCTTGGCAAATGTGGCGTACATATCGGTCCACTCGTAGTTTTCGCCCTCAGCGGCGGCGGCGAGGTTAGCGGCGGTGTCTTTGATACCGCCCAGAGCCTTGAACCAAAGCTTAGCGTGCTCTTTTTCGTTGTTGGCGGTGTCCTCAAAGATTGAGGCAATTTGCTCGTAGCCTTCTTTTTTAGCGACTGACGCGAAATACAGGTACTTGTTGCGTGCCTGTGATTCGCCGGCAAATGCCGCTGCTAAATTTTTCTCAGTTTTTGTTCCTTTGTAGTCCATTGGTTCGTCTCCTTTTTCATTATCATTTATTTTTACAAAATCAGCTGCGCCGTGCTTGCACACGGGGCAGATAAAATCAGGGGGAAGCTCCTCGCCCTCATAGATATAGCCGCAAATGGTGCAGCGCCAGCCGACTACCTTGCTTTTTTCGGGCTTCGGCTTAATCCTTGCGTGGTAATAGCTGTAGGTTACGCTCTCGATATTGTTAAGCACCCTCGCGTCAACAATCTCTGCCTTAAACAGCGTGTGAGTGCCGTAATCGGTGGTTTCAATCACCTTGCAGGTCAGGAGGGCGTTAGTTTTCTCGGGGATATACATTATACCGTTATCCGCACGGGCTGAATTGCTGTAATCGGCGAACTTATCGGTAGTTTTACCCGTTTGAAATCCAAAATGCTTAAAAATCTCAAAATCCGCTTCTATTGACAGCATCGAAACATTGAACTCGCCCGTCTTAATAATCATGTCGTGAGTGCAGTTTTGCTTATTAACGCCCACCACGCATAAAAGAGGCTCACTCGTGATTTGCATTAGCGTGTTGATTATGCAGCCGTTATCCCGCTCGCCCGCCCTCGCGGTGAGCACATAGAGGCCGTAGCCTATCTTGTAAAGTGCGCTGTTATCCATTAATTACTCTCCTTACATGAATTGCATATACCGCTGAAAACCAGTTCATAGCCGCTCACCTCAACGCCGGGGTTCAGCTCATTTTCACGCTCAATGCTGTGTAAAAGCGCGTAATCGCAAACCTCGCCGCATTTTTGGCATCTGAAATGCGCATGGTCACAAACGGTGTGGTCGAACCTGTCAGGCGCGTTGGCAACCTGAACCCTTCGGATTTGATCCTCATCGGCGAGATTGTTAAGGTTGCGGTAAACCGTACCCTTGCTAATACCCGGGTATTGAGAAGCAATCGAATCATATATTTGCTCGGCAGTCGGGTGATTATCCATATCCCTGACCGCTGCGAGCACAAGGTCTCTTTGGATCGTATGGCGTTTCATATGTGAACTGCTCCTAATTAGTAATCGTTACTATTTAGGAGTCTACCACAGTACCTAAGCCTTGTCAATAGTTTTTTATATAAAAAACGCGCGGAGCTGCAATTCCCCGCGCGCCGAATCTATTTAGCTGTGGCCGGCTCTTCGTATGACTGCCGCCGAGCCTGCATAAGAGCGATGAAAACAAAGATAAACGGGCTTGTAATCGGCTGCAGAATGTTAATGAAGGACTGCGCCGCGAAGGCTAAAATCACAACCCCCGCCGCCAACCTGAAGCTGTCATTCCCGCGCAAAAGCTTGACCGCGCATATGACAAGAGCCGCGATGTAGCTGCCCGCGCCGACAATGCCGATGGTCGCGAGATAATGCAAAAATTCATTATGTGCGTTGTCAAAATTGAGGCCCGTTTGAGCCATCTCCTGAGAGAATATCGGGCTAAGCACCAAAGCGAGCGTATCCTCGCCCGCGCCGAAGAGCTTATTAATAAACGGATAATCCGCGTAAGCGCTCAAGGTCCAGCGCCAGACGGTGCCGCGGAAGGTGCCCCAGTCATCATTGAATCTTAAGAGATACTCAAACTTGCCGAGCTCGGTTTTTAAATCAAAAAAGGTGAAATAGATGATTGTCGAGACCGCCCCGGCGAAAGCCAAAACGACCAAAGAAACATAGACGACGCGAAGCGCCTTAAGCATTTTATCCGACAAGAGCTTTCTGATAAGCCACACGGCGGCGCAAAGAATCAGAGATGCGATAATTATATAATATGTATAATTCTTCGATATAAACAGCTGAGTCATGTGAGAAAATGAGCGGGTTTCCCTCGAGGTATATAAGTAATAGAGCCAGATGCCCTTGCCGCTGATGAAAAACGCCGCGATAAGCCCGAAATACTTTTTAAGCTCCTTTGCGTTTTTAAGCGCCAGATAGCCGCAAACGATGAACGCAACGCCCATGCCGATATAGCCGCCGTCGCTGTTGCAGATGAAGAGACCTAAAAAGCCGATGCTCGAGACGGCAAGCCAAAAAGCGGATTTTGAAAGCTTCTTTTCGCTCAGGAAGCTGTACATTGCGAAGGGAGTGCCCACGCACATAAAGCTTGAGTAAACATTGAGGTTACCCAGAAACGAAAGAAAGCTGTTTCTGTATTTATCGGGGGTGGCCTCCATAAGCCCGAACGGGTCAAAGCCTATAAATTCGAGCACGCCCACCGCCGCGACAACAGCAAAGACCACGGCAAAGGCCAAGAAATCGCGCTCCTTAATGACATAAAACTTTGCGATAAAGAAGTAGGCGCACACCATAGCGATTATCATCAGGAATCCCATGTATCTGCCGCTTGCGCCTATCAGCGCGCTTGAGCGATAGTCTGAAATTAGCCATGAAACGGTTCCCGCGAATAAAAAAGCGAGCATAAGCCAGTCAACCGCCGATTGCTTTTTAATTAAATCGGAGACCTTCAATTCGTTGAAATCGGACATTGATGTGCGTATAATCAGACAGACAAAGAACGCTGTCGTGGATACTGCCGCGAAGAAAGCCATTTTTGAGACCGTTATATTAAAATAGTGATTTGTCATAAAAAGCGGATAAGCGCACAGCAGCGCGGCAACGCCAATCTCGGCGATGTTGCGGCTTGTGAAGAATTTCTTATTCGTATCCATTGTTGTCAGCTCTCCATTTACCTTTTCAGCTAATCCTATAAAAATCAATACCTTGCGGTGTTAAAAACGAAAACGGCTGCATTCCAAAAATCAGAATACAACCGTTCGGCTTAAACTATGTTGCGACTAGCAGATAATTCCGCCAAAGAGGTCCTCAAAGAACGCAAGAATTCTCTCGATAAGATCTGCAAAGAAACCTAAAATTCCATC
>CAYUXK010000064.1:6259-9545 GCA_964448835.1 uncultured Clostridium sp.
AAGTGACCGCCGCGGATTGAAACGATTAAATTGTCGATTTTCAAATAAATCAGTCCTAATATTTCGACGATTTTATAAACCATCCGCCTGACTGTCTGGGCGAATCCGCCCGCGCCGTCGGCTTGTGTTTTAACAAGCGTAATGCTGTCGAGCACAGTGCTGTTGTCGCCGCGGTAGGTCTTGATTGCCATTTCGTCGCCGCTGAAATCAAGCGTTGTGTAGGTGGCGACATCATTCTCAACAAAATGGTACGCAAGCCACGGGACAGGGTAATCATCCGTGTATCCGTCGTCTATCGCATTGGAATTGAGATAAATTATTCCATTGGGGTCGGTGTAGGTCTCGCCGCTATTTGCCGAGCCGACTACCACGCCGTCCTTAATGAAGTTCGAGCGTCCCTGGCCGTGGCTGTGACCTGTTAAAACAAGGTCAATGTTGTAGGTATTGAATATCGGCTGGAATACTCCGTTTAGCAAAACCATGGTCTCGGGGTCCCAGCCCGCGCCGCTGCCGTAAAGCGCCTGGTGCATGACGGCGATTCGCCACTTAGCGTCGAGGTTCTCTTCAACGGCTTTTTTTGCCATTGCCATATGGTCAGAGGCGCACGGGGAGGTTGAGTCAAAAACCAGATAAAGCACATCGCCGTAGCGGAAGTAAAAATCACGGTCAATTCCTTGGAAATTCTCGCCGTAATACTCGTTAGGCATATTGGTAAAATAATTGTAGGAAAAGCCCTTTTTGTCATGGTTGCCGATGGCGAGCGCCATGGGCAGGCTGCGAAGCGAGGCAGGCATAAGAAGTGTCTGCCATTCATTTGAGGTTAAGCCCGTTGAGGTGTTGTCGCCGGGCGAAAGCAAAAAGCTGACATCGGGGTTTTCGCTCAGCGCCTCGTCAAGCAGGTTCTGCCAAGCATAACCTGAATGCGACTGCGCGGTTCTGTCATCATCGCTTTGACCGCCGATTTGAATATCGCCGACAACAAGCGCCTTGTAGCTGTCAAAGCTCTTTGAGGTATAGCTCGCTCTTTCGCTCCAGCCGCTGCCCGTGTACCATTGGTAATAATACGCCGTGTCCGGCTCAATGCCCGTCATCGTGACTCGGCAAACAAGCTGGGTGTCATTCTCCGCCGGAATTGTCGCGCCTGTGAATTCAACAGCGTCTGTCATCTGGTCGTTTGTGGCGAGTCGAACCCTCGGCGAGGCGGTGCTTTTATCGGCGTGCCATGTGATATTCAGCTGAGTTTCATTCGCGCCAACGCAGAGGGTCGGCAGAGTGTTATCATCACAGAGCGAGGCATAATAAGTGTCCCACTGCTCCTGCGTCATGGCGGAAATCTCAAACGCGCCGGCCGAAAGCGGAATTTGAAGAAGTATAAGTACCGAGAGCAAAAGCGAGAAAAACTTAACTGACCTTTTCATAGTTCAAAATCCCCCATTTTAAACAAACTGGTTGCGGATAAGGCTGTATAGGCTGTAAATAAAGTTGCTCATATATGAGAGCAGCTGCTCAAACGGATTTGCGTAATCGGGGTAGGGCTCGTCAATCTGCTTGTCAAGCGTTGCCGTGCCCCGGTCAACGCTGCCGCTGTAGGTGTAAAGGTCATTATCATAGTTATAAATATCGTTTTCGTGAAGTGTGATAACACGCACACCGTAGGGGCCGGTCTTTGCCATTTCACAGCCGTAGGTGAAGCCAAGCTCAATCGAATCCCACACGCCCGAGTAGCCCTCGGTATGGTAGTGACCGAAAAACGCGCCGATAACATCGCCCTGCCGTTTCCACGCGGCAAATTCGTCACTCTGCTCGCCGCTATTACCCGCGCAGGTATAGTAGCCGTTTGCAATTTCTTTGTTGAGTCTGTAGAATTTCGCGCCATTCGCGACTGCGCCGTCATCCCACATGTTGCAGGGCTCAAAAAGATTCCAGATATCATTTGTCGGATTATGCTGAAAAACCATGGCAGGCACGGCGCTGCCGCCGTTTGCCGTTTTAAGCTCGGCGCTTTGCGCCTCATACCAGGCGATTTGCTCAGGCGTTACTCCGCCGCCCCTCGAGTCCATCAGCCAGAAGTTAAAGGCGGTGTCGGAGCTGCCGCTCGCCTGAATTTCAACATTATAATCGATTCTGCCGTCCGCATCGGGGCTCTCGTCATTGACAAGGCAATATTCGTAATCATCATAAATATCAAGCCAGTTTTCGTTGCCTATACCGCAGGCATAATCGTTGTTGCCCTGCGACACCGCAAAGGGAATTCCTGCATCGTTGAAAATATCGAAAATTGCCTTTACCGCCGCTTTTGTGTTTTCGAGCGTCTTTGGCAAATCAAGCTCATTGCCGTTATAAACGCTCACGCCCTCACGCCCGCTTTCGTCGTCGATATTCAAGTCGCCCACGCGGCTGTCCTCAACTATGTCGCCGCTGAAAATCACAAGGTCGGGCTTTGCCGTTTCGACCGCGAGGCGCAGCATATTAAGCAAATCGCGCGCGGGATGTTGGTCATCCTGCGGGTCGGTTACCTGCATAACGGTGAAGGTGCCGTCAGCGCCAAAGCTCAGCGCGGGGCTCGGCAGCGCAAAGGAGGGTGATGCCGCCATCGGTGAGAGAATAAGCAATGCCGTGAGCAAAAGCGCCGTGACCCTCGCAAATCTTTTTTTTACTGTTTTTTTCATAAATGCACCTCACATTTCGGCTAAAATTCGGTAATAACACAAGTATATTATAATGTTCGCTTATTGTCAAACCTCTTTTTTATCTGATGCTGCATAGGATAATTCAAGACAAAATTTTAACCCCGCAAGCCGTTTAGCCTGCGAGGTTATAGATGAGCCTGTATTAGTTATTCCTCCATCTGTTTGCCGAGGAATGAAGCTGCGACCTGGGCGAGCTTCGTTTCCGTTTGAGTGGGGACCGAGCCGTTTTCATGCATAAGCAGCACCACGCTGCCCGATATATCGCCGCCGCCGATAATCGGTGCGATTACGCCCGCATCTTTATCAACGCCCTCCATGGGCTTAATGCGCTCGCCGTCGACTGCGCAGACGAAGTTCTCGCGCTTTTCCATCGCGGCCTCAAGCTCGTGGCTCACGCGGCGGTCAATGACTTCCTTCCTCGAAATGCCCGCGCAGGCAATTACGCTGTCGCGGTCGGTTACGATAACGGGAAGCCCAGTGCCTCGGTAGAGGACATCCGCGTACTGCGATGTAATCGCGCTAAGCTCTCCGATGGGCGAATATTTCTTGAATATTACTTCTCCGTCAGCGTCTGTATAAATTTCAAGCGGGTCGCC
>CAYUXK010000065.1:0-9056 GCA_964448835.1 uncultured Clostridium sp.
TTTAGTAATTTTTTTGCCAATTTTACTCGTAATTATATGATTAAAGGGATAATACTCATCGTTAGAGTTTTTATATAAGTAGTTATTTTGAAATTCATTTGTAAAAGCTATATTCAGTAAAAGCGAGAAAGGAGCTATAATCTATGGTTTCACAAACAGTCGATATGATCATCTCAGCAGAAAAGCAAGCAGTTAAAATGATAGATGATGCTTATGATAAATCCGAGCAAATTATTGCAAAGGCAAATGAGCAGGCAAAAGAAATTATTGATAAGGCAAACTGCGATATCAAGGCAGAGCTGGACAAGCTAACGCAGAATAATAATTCCGTAATAGCTGAGATTTTTGATGAGAAAGAGAAGCTTACGGCACAAGAGGTTTCTGAAATCAGAAACGACTCTATGATGGAAAAAGAAAATGCCATTGATGTTGTTATCTCAAGTATTATATCAAAGTAAATGTATTTCATTTATGAAGCAAGGAGGTGGTTAATCTGGCTAAGCTGTCTATGAACCGAATAGAAATTATTGCGTTGCTTAATGATAATAAAAAAATTATCGAGCGCTTGCAGCGCTACGGCGTTGTTGAGTTTTCCAATTATCAGGATGATGAGCTGATAAAAATGAATACATCCTCTTTGGTCGCTTTATTTGAAAAAAATAAAAACACAGCAGATGAGGCAAAAGATATTCTTGATGAATTTGCTCCTTCAAAAAAGTCAATCCTTTCAGGCCTCAATCCAAGGAAGGCAATCGATACTGATGAATTTTCAAGGTATGCGGAGAACAACGATAAATATCTTCAACAATGCTTTGACCTGATTCGCCTAAAAAAAACAATAACCGAAAACCGTGCGGCTATTATTAGGACACAGGCGCATATGGATGCACTTAAAATCTGGCTTGAGCTTGACATACCAATGCAGTTTAAGGGCACAAAGAATACACGCTGCTTTATCGGTGTTATTCCCGGGGAGCGAACAGAGGAAAGTATCCTGACTGAAATTTCGAGTTTATGCCCGGAGCTTGAAATGCTTCATGTAGAGGTTATTTCATCCTTTAAGGAGCAGACCTGCGTGGCGGTTATCTGCCATAATGAGGTGTCTGAGCAGACTAATGAGGTGCTTCGTCAGGCAGGCTTTGTTTTCCCCTCAAATGGTGAAAGTCAAGAGCCAAAGCTAAGAATGCAGCAGTATGAGAATGAAATTGACAAATATAACTCAGAGATTGAGGACTGCATTAATAAAATAAAAGCATATTCAGACAAAATGAACGAAATTGAGTTCTTATCTGATTATTTAGTAATGCGTAAGGATAAATACTCAGCATTAAGCAAGGCCGCTCTTACGCAAAACACGATTATTATTTCCGGCTACATCCCCGAAAAATACACCGATAAGATAATAGAGGAGCTTCAGGGGCGGTATACCGTAGCAATCACGGTATCTAAACCCGATGAGGACGAGGATGTTCCCGTTTTGCTTGAAAATAATGGGTTTTCTGCTCCGGTTGAGTCTATCACCGAGATGTATTCGCTACCCGGCAAGAATGATATTGACCCGAGCTCTGTGATGGCATTTTTCTATTATATGTTTTTTGGCATTATGCTTTCGGATGCCGGCTACGGTTTGGTAATGGCAATAGGCACAGCCTGGGCGCTTAAAAAATTCAGCGTAGAGGGTTCAATGAAAAAAACACTCAAAATGTTCTTTTATTGCGGAATTTCAACGGTGTTCTGGGGTGCAATGTTTGGCAGCTGGTTTGGCGATATTGTGCCAATAATATTCGAGCAATTTTTGAATAGACCTGCGCCGGATATGGCACTATGGTTTGAGCCGATAAAGGACCCGATTAAATTCCTGCTTGCCGCCTTCGTATTTGGAATAGTTCATTTGTTTGTCGGTCTTGGTGTCAGCTTCAAAATAGCCTGGGACAGAGGCGATAAGCTCGATGCAATTTTAGATGTGATACCCGTCTACCTTTTTGTGCTTGGCGTGGCACCCTTGGCGGCCGGCGTTATTGTATCAATACCCCTTATCATTTTAGCGATAGCGAAATATTTAGCAATAGCCGGCACTGTTCTTATAATTCTTACTTCAGGCAGAAGCTCAAAAAATATATTTGCAAGGTTGGGCTTAGGGCTGTATGGCCTTTATAACACCGCAGCGGGGTATTTAAGTGATATTCTTTCATATTCACGACTGCTTGCCTTGGGGCTTGCCACGGGCAGTATTGCCGGAGTCCTGAACCTTATGGGCTCAATGCCTCAGAACCTTGTATTCAAGGTGATACTGCTTGTGCTTGTGTTTATTGTCGGGCATCCGTTAAATATGGCAATTAACCTTTTAGGCGCCTATGTTCATACAAACAGGCTGCAGTTTGTCGAGTTTTTCTCAAAGTTTTATGAGGGTGGGGGCAGAGCCTTCAATCCTTTAAAATTAAATACAAAATATATTAAATTTAAGGAGAATAGTTAAATGGATAATCTTGGTATTGTTTTGGCCTTATTAGGTGCGATTTTGGCTGCTTTGCTTGCAGGAATCGGCTCTGCCAGAGGTGTCGGCATGACGGGCGAAGCCGCCGCGGGCGTTATTGCTGAGGACCCTTCAAAGTTCAGTAAGGTATTAATTTTACAGCTTCTTCCCGGTACCCAGGGGCTTTATGGATTACTTACGGCAGTTCTTGCCCTTACTCAGATAGGACTTTTAAAAGGTGAACTGATAGATCTCACAATTCAGCAGGGCTTACAGTACTTTATAGCCTGCATGCCGATTGCCGTTGTGGGGTATTTCTCTGCTATTTATCAGGCGAGAACAGCGGTCGCAGGTGTTGGCATAGTAGCAAAGAAGCCCGACCAGAGCGGTAAGGCTATATCGCTTGCCGCCATGGTTGAAACCTATGCGATTCTTGCACTTCTTGTTTCAGTACTCGCAATTTTCGGGTTAAGATAGGTGATATTTAATGACCGGTTTAGAAAAAATAATCGAAAAAATCGAGGATAACGGCAGAATAGCCTGTGAGGAGATTATTTCAAAGGCTGAAGCGCAGGCACAGGCGATTTTAGATAAAGCAAGGGACATTTCTGAGAAGGCAAAGCTTGATGCGATAAATGCCGCAAACGAAAAATCAAAAAAAGATATTGAGCTTGCGCGCTCAAAGGCTGAACACGAAGCCAAAAAGACATTGCTTGCGTCTAAAATCAGCATTATCAGCGATGTTATCGACGAAGCTATGATAAAGCTTAAGGGCTTACCGGATGACGAGTATTTTGAAACAATTAAAATACTCGTGGGTCACTATGCCCGTAGCGGTTTGGGAACCCTCCGCTTTTCGCAAAGGGATATAAACCGCCTGCCGCAGGGCTTTGAAACCTTACTTAACGAGGCCTTCAGGGGCAGCGACAGAGCTGTTGTTATCAGCAGTGAGCCTGTCAATGTGGACGGTGGTTTTGTGATAGTTTACAACGACATAGAACAAAACTGTTCATTTGATTCGCTGCTGCTCGCGTCGCTTGACAGAATTAAAGACGCGCTGTATGAAGAGATATTTATGAGGGTCAGCGTATGAAGGATACTGATTATGCTTATGCCGTTGCCAGAATCAGGTCAAACGAAACGAGTCTGTTGTCCTCGGCAGATATTGACCAGCTTGTAGCAACACAGGACTATAATACAGCATTGCGCTTCTTAGCCGAAAAAGGCTGGATTGACGATGCAAAGCAATCTGATTTAGGCGACGCCTTCAATAATCAGATTGACAGGTCATGGCAGCTGTTAACCGAGATTGCGCCTGATATCTCTGCGCTCGATTTTCTTATCATAAAGAATGACTATCATAATATCAAGGCGGCTTTAAAGGCCTTTGTTGCAGAGCAGTTAACAGCGTCTGAGGTTGAGCATATCAGCTTTATGTCGCCCTCAGGTATAGATTCCAAGCTGCTAAAGCAAGCTGTTTTTAATAAAAAGTATGAAGAGCTGCCTGAGTACGCAAAGCAAGCCATATTAAAGACCTATGATGTTTTAGTACGCACAGCAGACGGTCAAATCGCCGATATTATGCTTGACGCCATGGCCTTAAACAAAATGTCAGAGACGGCGAAAAAAACAAGAAATCAGTTTATAATTAAGACGGCTGAGCTGATAGGTGTGACCGCTAATATTAAAATTGCATACCGTGCCGCTCGAACAGGCAAGGATATTCAGTTCCTTGAAACCGCCCTGTGCGACACAAAAACGCTTGATAAGGAAGCGCTTGCCGAAGCCTCATTAAACGGAGTCGACGCGCTTTTGGATTTTATTTCGTCAACGCCTTATTACGAAGCATCCGAGCATCTGAAGGAGTCTACAACAGCATTTGAGAAATGGTGCGACGATATCATAATGTCACATATACAAGATGCAAAATATATCGGCTTAGGCGTGGAGCCTTTAATCGCTTATTACACAGCTAAGGATACTGAAATAAAAACCGTCAGGATAATTATGTCCTGCAAGTATAATAGATTGCCGCCGGATATTATCAGAGAAAGGACGCGAAGGCTTTATGCATAAAATAGCCGTAATGGGCGATAAGGACAGTATATATGGCTTCGCCGCATTGGGTCTCGAAATACATCCTGTAGAGGACGAAAAAACAGCGGCTGCACAGCTTCGCATGATGGCAAATAAGGATTATGCAATCATTTATATAACCGAGGCTCTTGCAGTAAAGGTTCAGAATGAAATTGATAAGTACAGTCAAATGAGTACACCTGCAATAATACTTATTCCGGGCGTAGTCGGCAATACCGGGATGGGATTATTTAACGTGAAAAGGTCTGTTGAGAAGGCTGTAGGGTCGGATATAATTAATTAGAAATGAGGTGTACCAAATGGCTACCGGTACTATTTTGAAGGTCTCAGGGCCCTTGGTCGTTGCAGAGGGTATGCGGGACGCAAATATGTTTGACGTGGTGCGTGTGAGCACACAAAGACTTATAGGTGAAGTAATTGAGATGCATGGGGATAAAGCCTCTATTCAGGTATATGAGGAAACCTCAGGGCTTGGGCCAGGTGAGCCGGTTGAGTCTACCGGGGTGCCAATGAGCGTTGAGCTCGGTCCCGGACTGATAGGAAGCATTTTTGACGGAATTCAGCGCCCGCTTGACGATATAATGAATATCTCAGGCAACAACCTTACAAGAGGTATTGAGGTCAACTCTTTAAAAAGGGAGATTACCTGGAGCTTTAACCCGACTGTAGCGGCAGGCGCAGAGGTTACGGGCGGCGATATTATCGGCATCGTGCAGGAAACCGATGTGGTAGTCCATAAAATAATGGTCCCCCCTACCCTAAAGGGCAAGATAAAACAAATAAATAAAGGTGATTTCACTGTTACCGATACTGTAGCCGTAATCAGCACAGACAACGGAGACATTCCCATTACGCTAATGCAGAAATGGCCTGTCAGAAGAGGCAGACCGTATGCGCAAAAGCTCCCCCCGCTTAGGCCGCTTATTACAGGTCAAAGGGTTATTGACTGCCTGTTCCCGATTACTAAGGGCGGCGTTGCGGCAATCCCCGGTCCCTTTGGCAGCGGTAAAACAGTAACACAGCATCAACTTGCAAAGTGGGCTGAGGCAGATATCGTTGTGTACATCGGCTGTGGCGAGCGCGGTAACGAGATGACAGACGTTCTTAATGAGTTCCCCGAGCTTATTGACCCGCGCTCAGGCAAATCATTGATGGAGAGAACCGTGTTAATTGCAAACACCTCAGATATGCCTGTTGCCGCCCGTGAAGCCTCGATATACACAGGTATAACCATAGCGGAGTACTTCAGAGATATGGGCTACTCCGTTGCCCTCATGGCGGATTCAACATCTCGCTGGGCAGAGGCATTGCGTGAAATGTCAGGTCGACTCGAGGAAATGCCCGGTGAGGAGGGCTACCCCGCATATCTTGGCAGCCGCCTTGCGCAGTTTTATGAAAGAGCGGGCCGTGTTGTGTCTATAGGCTCCGATAAAAGAGAGGGCTCTTTATCTGTAATAGGCGCCGTATCCCCTCCCGGTGGCGATATCTCTGAGCCTGTTTCACAGGCGACACTCAGAATAGTCAAGGTGTTTTGGGGGCTTGATGCTAACCTTGCATATAAGCGCCATTTCCCTGCTATTAACTGGCTTACAAGCTATTCATTATACGTTGACACCTTAAGCAAGTGGTTTGAAGAAAATGTTTCACCCGATTGGATGCGGTTACGCGGCAGAATGATGGGCCTTTTGCAGGATGAAGCAGAGCTTGAGGAGATTGTTAAGCTTGTAGGTGTGGACGCGCTTTCGGCAGATGACAGGTTAAAAATGGAGACTGCCCGCTCAATAAGGGAGGACTTCCTTCATCAGCTTGCCTATCATGATGTGGATACCTACACAAGTCTTAATAAGCAACTGATGATGATGAAGCTTATATTTGCCCTGTATGATGAAGCACTCGGGGTAATGGGTAAGGGCGGCAGCATCGAGGCACTTTCAGATCTGCCTGTGAGAGAGCAGATTGGCAGATTCAAATATATCAATGAAGATAATATCGGTGAAGAGTTTGACAGAATCTTGCACGCAATAAAGGTTCAGGTGCACAACTCCATTGTAAAGGAGGAAGTATAATGCCTATCGAATACAGAACCATTCAGGAGGTCGCTGGCCCTTTGATGCTTGTGCGTGATGTGCAGGGCGTCACCTTTAATGAGCTTGGCGAGATAGAACTTGAGAACGGTGAAAAGCGCCGTTGCAGAGTACTCGAGATTAACGGTACAAATGCAATGGTTCAGCTTTTTGAAAGCTCAACGGGCATTAACCTTTCTAACAGTAAAATAAGGTTTTTAGGCCGTCAGATGGAGCTTGGTGTATCAACAGATATGCTTGGGCGTATTTTTGACGGGCTTGGCAGACCAATTGACAACGGCCCTGAAATAATCCCGGAGAAGCGCATGGATGTTAACGGCCTGCCGATTAACCCCGTTGCAAGAAATTACCCGCAGGAATTTATACAGACAGGCATATCAGCCATCGACGGACTTAATACATTGGTCAGAGGGCAAAAGCTCCCGATTTTCTCGGCAAGCGGCCTGCCGCATGCACAATTAGCCGCTCAGATAGCAAGGCAGGCTAATGTGCGCGGTAAAAATGAGCAATTTGCCGTTGTTTTCGCCGCGATGGGTATTACCTTTGAGGAGGCCAACTTCTTTACAGAAAGCTTTCGCGAAACCGGAGCTATTGACAGAACGGTATTGTTCATCAATCTTGCCAACGACCCTGCTATTGAGCGCATTGCTACGCCCAAAATGGCGCTTACTGCGGCAGAGTATCTGGCATTTGAGAAGGGTATGCACGTGCTGACAATACTTACGGACATTACGAACTATGCGGATGCATTGCGTGAGGTTTCTGCGGCGCGAAAGGAAGTGCCCGGAAGGCGCGGCTACCCCGGCTATATGTATACAGACCTTGCATCAATTTATGAAAGAGCGGGCAGGCAAAAGGGCAAGGATGGCAGTATAACAATGATTCCTATTCTTTCAATGCCCGAGGATGATAAAACCCACCCTATTCCCGACCTTACCGGCTATATTACGGAAGGTCAGATTATTCTGAGCCGCGACCTTTACAGGCGAGGCATCACACCGCCGATTGACGTTCTGCCGTCGCTTTCAAGGCTTAAGGATAAGGGCATAGGTGAGGGCAAGACCAGAGAGGACCACTCAAATACGATGAATCAGCTGTTTTCTGCCTATGCAAGGGGTAAGGACAGCAAGGAGCTGATGGTTATCCTTGGCGAGTCGGCCTTAACTGAGGTTGATAAGCTTTATGCTAAGTTTTCAGATGAATTTGAGAAGCAATATGTATCTCAGGGCTACGATGCCAACAGAAGCATTGAGGAAACTTTAGATATTGGCTGGAGGTTGCTTAAAATACTGCCCCGAACCGAGCTTAAGCGCATCAGTGACGAGCTGTTAGAGAAGTATTATGACAAGGATTAGCTTTAATTACATTACGAAAGCGTGGTGATATCGTGGCGACTTTACACGTTAATCCTACCAGAATGGAGCTGACTAATTTAAAAAGAAAGCTTACAACAGCTATGCGTGGCCATAAGCTCTTGAAGGATAAGCGCGATGAGCTTATGCGCCAGTTTTTAGAGCTGGTTCGTGAGAATAAGGCATTAAGAATTGAAGTAGAGAACGCGATAAAACAGGCAAATAAGCATATGGCAATTGCCCGAAGCGTAATGCAAAACGAGGTATTAGATGTGGCTTTAATGCTGCCGAAGCAAGAGCTGTATGTTGAAATCAAAGAGAAAAACGTTATGAGCGTCTCGATTCCCGTTTATAAAACAAAGCTAAAAACAAATGATGAAAACGATATCTATTCTTACGGCTTTGCTTTTACTTCAACTGATTTAGATGATGCGATTAAAGCCCTGTCAGATGTGTTAACAAAAATGCTGAGGCTTGCAGAGGTTGAAAAATCATGCCAACTGATGGCTGCAGAAATTGAAAAAACCAGACGAAGAGTTAATGCACTTGAGCACGTTATGATTCCTCAATATCAAGAGACTATAAAATACATCACAATGAAGCTTGACGAAAACGAGCGAAGTACCACATCACGCCTTATGAAGGTTAAGGATATGATGCTTGCTCAAGCTCATAATTATGAAATGTAGCGGTTAGAAAAGAGGCTTTGATTTTTATACAAAGGTAAAAACTCTGACAGACCGGGCGCACATTAAATACAAGCAGGCTGATAATCATTGTTAGGTTGGAAGTATTAAACTCATGCTTTGTGACATTATCCAACCTGTTAACTCACACATGATAAAATACATTTTAAATAAAATGAAAAACACTACATATAATAATTCCCGTAGTGTACTATAGACGGCAGCTATCATAAAAATGACGGCTGCCGTTGTGAATAATATGTATCTTATGCTCTTCTCAGCAGCGCAAGATGATTGTATATACTGTGGCCTCATCGGCTTTATAAAATGTGTTGTTGCTCGTTTAATCATATTTCGGGTGTTC
>CAYUXK010000066.1:0-8584 GCA_964448835.1 uncultured Clostridium sp.
AATCAACAAACATACTGTATTATTCCCAACATTAATTTATTACGCTTATCGCCATTGCACTTATTATATATCTTAACCAGGATTTTTTCAATCTTTATTTTGATTTGAATTAGCTGTAAATATGTATTTAACGCACCACAAAACGACATAAAGAGCACTTCTTTCCCCAAACTGCAGAGAGCATTATAATCAAATTGCGAAAGATGTGAATAAAAAGCCCGCCTTAATTGGCGGGTATATGGTATGATATTAGAATTTAATCAAAATGCCCTTCGCCGAAAGAGCTTAATAATCAATTGGTTTTGCATCAACCGCATTGATATATGCCCTCCTCGGTAACGATTCGCCTTGTTGTCTCGATAATAAGATTCTTCCTCTTGCTGTATCTGAAAAGCAGTATAAGTCGCTTTTCATCTTTTGAAAGATCCTTGGGCACCCAGATATTAAGTTTGTTTGCGAAGTCTTGCGCTGAATGAACGGTTACGGTTGTGCCGGAATCTTCATTGCGCAGCGGACTGAGCATTTCATCAAGAGTTGTAGAATAAAACTCAGCAAGGCCCATGAGTATAGTTAATTTGGGTGTGTGGTCTTTTTCGTATTTTGTATAAGTTGCTCGCTGAATACCCAGGACATTTGCCACATCGTCCTGTGTAAGCTCATGCTCAAGTCGCATCCTTCTTATTATTTTTGCTATCTCCGTTCTTTCTTTCATAATCATATACCTTTTTCCATAATACGCAATAACATAGACTTCAGAAATTGCCAAAATCAAAAGCTTCGACATTGATTGACAAAAACATAACCTATTTTTCCTTGCGATTTTTTTCGTTTTATGCTATCATAAATCACAAGAAATTGCAAGCCATTTTGAAAGGAAATTTAAAAAAATGAATAATTCGAGTCTTTTTGATAAGACGAAGTTCTTTATTATAGACATGGACGGCACTTTTTATCTTGACGGGAACATCATTCCCGGCTCCGATGAATTCATTCGCGCGCTTCTTGAAAGCGGAAGGGATTACCGCTTTTTCACCAACAATTCCTCAAATAATGTTGAGGTTTGCCTCAAGAAGCTTGCCGATATGGGTTTCCCCGTTGATGATACTCGCATTGTCATTTCGTCATATGTTGCAATTGATTACCTAAAGCGTAACTACCCCGGCAAAAAGGTTTACCTGCTTGGCAATGAGCTGCTCACAGCGGATATGCTCGAGGGCGGTATAAACCTCGTTGAGGAGAACCCCGACATTGTTTTACTGGGCTTTGACACCACCCTGACATATCAAAAGCTTTGGGATGCGGTGAAATATATTGAGGCTGGCGCGGTTTATATTGCAACACATCCCGACATTAACTGCCCCACCGCGGGCGGTTACAAGCCTGATACAGGCTCAATGATTGAGCTTCTCGCCGCTTCGACAGGTAAACGACCGATTGTATTGGGTAAGCCCATGACCGCCACAGTTGACTATCTGACAGAGCTTCTCGGCTGCAAAAGGGACGAGCTGGCATTTATCGGCGACAGACTTGAGACGGACATCGCGATAGGTCAGAACCATGGCATACCCGGCGTCCTCGTTTATACCGGGGTAACAACACCCGAGCAGTATGCCGCGTCGCCCATAAAGGCGAGCGTTGATGTGGCAAACATGAAGGCGCTGTGCAAATATCTATAAGGACTGATATAATATGAGCAACCGAAAAATTTTATATATTGTTCATTCGGCAATGATAGCGGCAGTTTACGCGGCGGCAACATACTTTTCCGCGGCTCTTGGAATTGCCTACGGCCCGATTCAGTTTCGTATATCCGAAGCGCTCACAATTTTGCCAGTTTTCACCCCTGCTGCCATTCCCGGGCTTGCAGTGGGCTGCCTTCTCGGCAATATTTCAAGCCCCTACGGCGTTTGGGATGTTATTTTCGGCACGATGGCGACGCTGATTGCCGCGGTATTCTCGCGAAAGCTTCGTAATATTCGCCTCAAAGGTCTTCCGCTTCTTTCGCTTCTGATGCCTGTGTTATTTAACGGGCTTATTATAGGCGCAGAAATCACATTCTATCTGTCTGACGCGGCGTCCCTGACAGGCTTTCTGCTGCTCGCGGGAGAGGTTGCTCTCGGCGAAGCAGCCGTTTGCCTTTCGGTAGGAACAGCTGTTTTTTACTGTGTTCGAAGCGCCGGGATCTTTGGGAAAAGCAATATGAAGTAATAATTTGTAGAAAATCCTCCCCAACGCGCGATAATATTTTTCATCAAACCCAATTTGTTGTGGTTGTGCTCTTGACAAACCAATATATATTGTGTTACAATCAAGATGCAAATAAATTTGGGAATTTCTTGAAAAAAACCGAACATTTGTCTTGACAAGCAAACGAATGTTTGCTATAATAATGTCATAGAACAAATGTTTACGTCGAAGGAGGAATAAAAATGACACTGGCTATGACTATCCGTTCAATTATTGAGCTTGCCGCTGTTATTTTGCTTATAATAGGATTTATAAACGAAAAGAAGTTGGTTGCTTTTGAAGTTCAGCTTTCTAAAGCAATCAGAATTCATCTGAGAAACCGCCGCATTCGTAAGCAGCGCGAGTTCGCGCGCGAGTGCAGCTTGGCTCAGCGCAGAGCTCCTGCCGATTTGCCGGCTCAGGGATTTGTGATTACCGCGCTCCCCACCAAATCCGCCGCACCCGAGAATGTATCTATCGCTTAACCGTTCATAATGAATCAATATAAATAAGAGAGCAGGCGTCTCGTTGTTGCGAACGAGTTGCCTGCTCTTTTTATATTTTTATTCTATGCTCTGCTGTTTTCACCGAGAAGACGCTGCTTTTCATCCCACAATTTCTGTGAAAGGTCAACATAATAATTATGCGGATTGTCAAAACGCTTAACCTCGTCCCAAAGCGTATCAACCTGCTCCAGGCAATACTTTCGCACGTCTTTTATATCTAAGTTTTTATAAACGCACTCGCCGTTAACAAAAATAGGCTCAAGAAGCTCACGCGCATAAAAATCTGTTATTGTTTTGCGCTTCCAAGTGAAATTCGGGTCAAACAGCTCATAGGGCTTTTTATCGTCAATAACCTCATCGGCAAGGGTAATAATGTCGGCAATGGCCTTGTTGCTTTCATTATCGTAAAGCCTGTATACCTTTTTATTGCCCGGTGTTGTAATTTTAGTGACATTTTCGCTGATTTTGATTTTTGGCACGGCGACCCCGTTCTTTTCAACCGCGCTCAGCTTATATACGCCACCGAAAACCGGACTTGATGAGGATGTTATCAACCGCTCGCCGACACCAAAGGAGTCAATCCGCGCATCCTGAAGGAGCATATCATTAATTATATGCTCATCAAGCGAATTGGAGGCAACAATATTGCAGTCCTCATATCCGGCCTCATCAAGCATTTTGCGCGCCTTGCGTGACAGGTAGGCTATATCGCCGCTGTCGATTCTGATGCCCTTCGGTCGCTTGCCGAGGGGCTTTAGAATATCGTTAAAGACTCTTATTGCGTTAGGCACACCCGATTTGAGCGTGTTATAGGTATCCACAAGAAGGGTGCACCCATCGGGATACTCCGTGGCGTAAGCGCAGAACGCGTCATACTCCCTGTCAAAAAGCTGAACCCAGCTGTGTGCCATGGTGCCGAGCGCGGGAACGCCGAACATTTCATCGCTGATTGTGCACGCCGAGCCCACAACGCCGCCTATATATGCCGCGCGCGCCCCGTATATCGCGCCGTCAAACCCCTGCGCGCGCCGCGAACCAAATTCCATAACCGGTCTGCCATTTGCTGCACGGACAACTCTGTTTGCCTTCGTTGCAATAAGACTTTGGTGATTAATGGAAATCAGTAGCATTGTTTCAATAAACTGCGCCTGAATCACAGGGCCGCGAACCTTAACTATTGGCTCACCGGGAAAAATCGGCGTACCCTCCGGCATTGCCCAAACATCGCAGGAAAAGTGGAAATTATTCAGATATTTTAAAAATTTTTCATCAAATCCCTTACTTGCAAGGTATTTTATGTCTTTATCCGTAAATATTAAGCTTGAAAGATATTTAACGAGCTGCTCAACACCTGCCATAATGGCAAAACCTCCGTTGTCGGGAACCTCGCGAAAAAACATATCAAAATACGCCACGGTGTTCTCGTATCCGGATTTTAAATACCCGTTTGCCATTGTAAGCTCATAGAAATCCGTGAGCATAGTTAGATTTCTTTCTTCGTCAAAATAGGTCATTTCAATTACTCCTTTATTAGTTAGCTGTTATTTTGTCATTCCAAGCTGTATAAATTGGTAAATGCAGCTTAATAATTTTCTAAATCTTCATATTTTATAGTGATATCATGGTAAATAATTATCATGTTAAAAATTTTAATTTGGAAGATAATTTTCTCATAATTCTGAAAATTATTTATAAAAAGCTTGCATTATCAAAGATAATATGATATTATAACTTTTAGAGAAGCAGTAAAAAGGCGAATTTTGTCGAATGGAACTGTGTGATTATACAAATTGTATATTACTTCCGTGGAAATAAGACCCTTTATTCTGCAACTATATTATTATGGAGGTTTATCAGAATGAGAATCAGAAAGCAAGCCCTCGGCGACAGAAATATTGTCGGCGCAAAAATTGAGGCGAGACGCAAAGTTATCAACATGAAGCAGAAGGATCTTCTTACCCAGCTTCAGATAAAAGGTATCGACCTCAACGCATCAGGTCTTTCAAAACTCGAAGGTCAACTGCGCTATGTTACCGATTTTGAACTTAAGGCTCTCTCAGAGGTTCTTGGTTTAACGGTTAATGAGCTGCTCGGCATCGATGGCTGATTGTTGACCACCACATCACTATTGTGTACAATTCTTTAAGAATCACACATCCGTTTACCGGATGTGTGATTCTTTTATGGTCATTTTTTATTTATTCTGTAAACATAGCTAAACGCCTCAAGTACTGCAATCGTCGAAACGAAGCCGCACGCGAGAATCAGCGACCACCTCAGATCTATTTCACCTCGGATTGCGTTATCACGAAGCACTTCCCAGATAATGAAGAACGCCGCGCCCTGCCCCATTAGCAGTGAACCCGCGTGAAGCCCCTTGACCCTGGTGCCTAATAGAGCCGCGTCCATCGCGGCAAAGAGGCAAACCACAAGCGTCATAGGCATCGCGTAGGTGTAAAACCACTCGAAGTGCCCCGTCTGCTTTGCGATAAAGACAATGTAACAGGAAACCGTCGCGAAGCAGATAATTGCCGTAGCTATCGGAGATGTAACTTTGAGAACGGGTAAAACGCAGAAAACCCAGAGACACGCCAGTGCCCCCAAAACATACCCGGCCCAGAATGTTTCATCGTTTCTGATTAGGTTGACAACCGTGCAAATCATAGCGGGGAAGACCATAAGTGCGGTAAAGATAGCAGCGTAGCTTTTGGCAGCCTTGCTCGGCTCTGCTCGTTTCTTTGGCGGAGAAACGGGCGCGCCGGGTGCCTGAGGCATTGCCGGAGCAGCTTGCGCCTGTTCGCAATACGGGCAATTGGTTTGCCCTTCGGGGATTTGCTTGCCGCAGATTGAGCAATACATAGCGTTGCCTCCTTAATTTTTGTATGCCGCAATTATACTATTATACGACAAAAAATGCAATAATAATTTATGGTTCAAATTGACAACAACGGGCGAATGATGTAATATTGATATAATATTTTAATAAGGAGCTTATATATGGCAGTTTTTAAACCTTTTAAGGCTGTACGCCCCCTTCCCGAATACGCCTCTCGTGTTGCCGCGCTTCCCTATGATGTTATGAACAGCGAGGAAGCCGCGCAAATGGTTAAAGGGAATCCCTATTCTTTTTTGCACGTGGACAAAGCGGAAATCGACTTGCCCGCGGGTACGGATTTATACTCCGAGGCGGTTTACCTCAAGGCGAGGGAGAATCTTGACGGCCTTGTGTCACAGGGCATTTGCCACCAAGAGAGCGAACCGCGCATATATGTTTACCGTCAAATTATGAACGGCAGAAGCCAGACAGGTCTTGTCGGCTGCGTTTCAATTGATGATTATATTAATAATGTAATAAAAAAGCATGAGCATACCCGCGCCGATAAAGAGGCGGACAGAATTAACCATGTTAATTACTGTGACGCAAACACAGGCCCGATATTCTTAACCTACCGCAGCCGCGACGATATTGCGAAGATAGTCAGCGACTGGGAGCAGAGCCACACCCCCGAATACGATTTTGTCACCGATGACGGCATAGGCAACACGGTTTGGGTAATTGACTGCCAAGAAACAATAAAGAAGCTCAGCGAAATCTTTGCCGGCGTTGATTATCTTTATATCGCTGACGGTCACCACAGGGCGGCATCGGCGGTTAAGGTCGGCCTTCAGCGCCGTGAGCTGACACCCGGCTACACGGGCAACGAGGAATTCAACTTTTTCCTTGCCGTCCTGTTTGCCTGTGACGAGCTTGAAATTATGGATTATAATCGCGTAATCAAAGACCTCGCGGGCAACACCGCGGATGAATTTAAAGAAAAAATCAGTGAAAAGTTCACTGTTGAGAAAGCGCCCGAGGGTGCGCCCTACAAACCCGTTTCGCCGCATACATTCGGAATGTACCTTGAAAACAAGTGGTATATTCTCAAAGCTAAGGACGGCACCTTCGATGCCGCTGACCCCGTTGCATCGCTTGATGTGTCAATTTTACAGGATAATCTGATTGCACCGGTTCTCGGTATAACCGACCCGCGAACAGATAAACGCATTGATTTCGTCGGCGGTATCCGCGGCCTTAAAGAGCTTGAGAGCAGAGCAAAGAGCGATATGCGCCTTGCTTTTTCGATGTATCCCACAACTCTTGACGAGCTTATGTCTATCGCGGACGCAGGCAAGGTTATGCCGCCCAAATCAACATGGTTTGAACCGAAGCTGTTAAGCGGTCTTTTCATTCACAAGCTGAGTGACTAAATTTTGCGGGGGGGAATTAATTTGGATATTACCACACAAAAACACATGAAAGCTAAGGAAATTGCCGCTTACTCCCTTGGGCTTTTCGGCTTTCAGGCAATCGTCGGTCTGCTGAACTCTTACCAGGCGGAGTTCTATGTTGCCACAATGGCGGCGAATATGGCCGTTGTGGGCATTATTATTCTGGTCGCAAAGGTTGTTTCGGCGGTATTTGACCCGATAGTGGGCAACATGATTGACCGTAAAAACAGCAGCAAGGGCAAGCTTAAGCCCTTCATTCTGTATTCACTCGCGCCGCTGCTCATAACAACAATCGTGATTTTCATCAAGGTCCCGTTTACAGGCACAGCGCTTTACACCTACATATTCATCACCTACCTGCTTTGGAGCTTAGCGATGACTTTGGGCGATGTTCCCTCGCAGGGCATAGCGTCGGTGCTCACGCCTAACCCCACGGAGAGAACCAATGTTGTTTCAATCGCCAACACCCTTAAGCAAATCGGTTTCTCCGCCTGCGTTGTGGTTGTTCCCGTGGTTTGCCTTATCATTAAAGGCGGCTCGCAGGTTATCGGCTACGAGGGCGAAAAGGATACTCCCATCAGCTCAACCGAATATCTTGTTACGGCGATAGCTGTGGGCATTCTCGGCTGTGTACTGTTCTCGCTGATATATTTTCTCAATAAGGAGAGAGTTCCTTATACCACGGAAAAAATGACCTTTGGCGAGATGTTCGCGGCTCTTAAGGATAATAAGCCGCTCATGATGGTCATTATCTCATATTTCCTCGGCTTTGGCCGTCAGATGGCAATGGGAATCCAGGTTCAGGCGGCGAACGCCCTGCTCGGCAGCCAAAACTATGTTGCCGCTCTTGGCATAGCGACAGCTGTCGGCTCGATGATAAGCATGGCGCTCACACCCGTTTTGATTAAAAAAATGGGTGAAAAGAAAGTCTTCATCATTATGTCGATTTACGGCTTTGTAATTTCACTTGTTTCATTCTTTGTGGGCACAGAGCATATGGTGCCGATGTTTATCTGCCTGTTCCTTATCGGTCTGCAATTCGGCGCGGTCACCCTCATGCCCATGATTATGACGGCGGACTGCGTGGATTATTACGAGCATAAAACCAATAGGCGCACCGAGGGCGCGGCATACGCCGTGCTGAGCCTGACAATTAAGGTCTGCCTCGCGATGGGTACGGCTCTCGGACTTATCTTTGTGCGTGTTTCAAATTACGACGCGAACGCCTCGGTTATTGACGGCTCAACTAAGAGCATAATCTATTTTGCATACACAGCGCTTCCCGGCATATTCAGCCTGCTTTCCGTTTTCCCGATGCTCAAATACGACATCGTGGGCGAAAAGAAGGCTCAAATCGCCGCCGAGCTCGCCGAGCGCAGAGCATCGAAGAAATAACAATAATGTATAAAGCGGACCGTATCAGCCGATACGGTCCGCGATTTTTTTAGGGGATGCTGTGGGCATCGTTTGTGGGGTTTTGTTATTGTAAAAAATCGAAAATTTTATCGAGCTTGTAGGGTCGGCGTTCTTGTCAAGAGTAACATGGTATACACATAGGGAAAGGACATGGTATACACATTATC
>CAYUXK010000067.1:0-8460 GCA_964448835.1 uncultured Clostridium sp.
TTCCTTATAACTATTCCTTAAAACTATATTGAAAACATTATATATGGACAAGCTTGAAAAAAGTGTCGAATCTTGTAGAAAGTACTATTTTATATATGTTTTTTGCTATAAAAAAACCGACATAGATGGAAATTGTCAAAAACCGAGCGAATAAGACGATTTTCGCAATATAACAAATAAACACCTACGCAATCATCGACAAGCGACAACTGTTGAGATGTAATATGATGTTATTAATATTTGAAAATAACAGAAATGGTGTATAAATTATTGCTTATATTTAATTACACTATGCTTTTAAGAAATAGTATTGCCCGGCGGTAGCCCTCAAAGCCGAGCCCCGTGAATGTTTTGACGCACGCCATACCCGCATAGGAAATCTGCCGGAATTCCTCACGCTTCTCCACCGCCGACAGATGCACCTCAACACAGGGAAGCCCGACCGCCTTTAAAGCGTCGAGAATGGCGATGCTCGTGTGGGTGTAGGCGGCAGGGTTAATAACAATACCATCCGCGTTCCCGTAAGCCTGCTGAATTTTTTCGACAATTGCTCCCTCGTAATTTGACTGGAAAGTTTCGCAGTCAATGCCTTGCTCCGCACAGACATCCTTTATGAAGTCCTCAAGCTCGGCGTAGGTGCGGTTTGAATATATTTCGGGCTCGCGAATGCCGAGCATATTCAAATTCGGCCCGTTAATAATGAGTATTTTCATATGAACATTTCACCTATTCTCTCAGCGATTTTTTGAATATCACCGTCACTGTCTATTACCTTATCCGCAAAGGCGTTGTACTGCTCTTTCCGGCTTTCGTAAAGCGCCGCCGCCCCCTTTGCCTGCGACAGCGGCCTGTTGTCAGAGGGTAAGGCGTTCAGGTCACGATTAAGCCAAATAATAGTCCCATTCTGATGAAGCAGAGGGTAATTCTCTTTCCTTGTCACACAGCCGCCGCCCGTGGCGATTACGGCACTGCTCATTTTGCTAAGTTCACCGAGCATCTCGGTTTCAAGCTTCCTGAAATATTCCTCGCCGTGCTCGTCAAAAATCTCGGGAATAGCCTTTCCTGCTTTCCTTACGATTTCCTCGTCACAGTCGAAAAACGATTTTCCCGTAATTTCTGAAACGATTTTACCCACGGTGCTTTTGCCGCAGCCAGGCATACCGATAAGGATAATGTTGCCCATTTGACTGAGCATTTTTTCTGTGATATCAGCGATTCTTGTCTCTGGGATTTCAGTATCAAGAAAAAGCTCCGCGCTTTTCAGCGCTTGGGCGACAAGCATCGTCAGACCGTTGGCGTAATGAATTTCCCGTTCCTCGGCGTCGAGGAGCAGCCTTGTCCTCGCCGGGTTATATATAAGGTCAAGCACAGCCCCGCAGCGCGGGAAATCACCGAGCGCAATCGGCGACACCCCGTTATTCGGGTACATTCCGACAGGCGTGGTGTTTACGATAATATCCGCGTCGGCGTGCTTATATATATTGCCGTAATTATTTTCGCCGCCGCGGGAAATCACGGCTATTTCCGCCGCGCCAAGGTCATTGAGAACGGCTTGAACCGTCACCGAGGCGCCGCCGCTGCCCAGCACAATCGCTTTAGCGCCCGACACCTTCACAGGGCATGAGCTGAGCATCCGCGAAAATCCGTAGTAATCGGTGTTGTGCCCCTCAAGCTTACCGCCTCGGTTCACTATTGTGTTGACGCTGCCGATTCTGGCGGCCGTTGGCGAAATCGTATCACAAAAGGGAATAACATCCTTTTTGTGCGGTATCGTCACATTAATCGCGTCAAGTGAAAAATCGCGGAAAAACCCCTCAAGCTCGTCACTTCGCTTTTCGTAAAGCTTGTATTCATAGTCGCCGAGCAAGGCGTGAATCTGAGGCGAGTAGCTGTGTGAAAGGTTGCCGCCGAGCAGACCGAAAGAATTCATCAAAAAACCTCCGAATAGCTGCCGAGATAACGGAACTCCTCACTTATCTCGCCGAGCTCGCAGATAAGGCGCGCGAACTCCTCGGAATAAACCGAGGTTTCAACATCAAAGTAAAACATATATTCAAAATCCCTGTCGGGGATTGCGCGGCTTTCAAGCTTCATAAGGTTAATGTCGAGCGCGTAGAAGCGCGAAAGAGCCTTATAGAGTGAACCGGGCTTGTGTGGCAGAGCCATCATTATGCTGGTTCTGTCAGCGCCGGGGTAAATCTCAAGGTTTCGCGAAATGCAGACGAAGCGGGTGTGGTTATTGTCACTATCCTGCACAGAGCTTGAAATACAGGTAAGCCCATAGAGCTCACAGCATTGATGCGAGGCTATCGCCGCCAAGTCGGTTCGCTCGGACTCCGCAACAGCGCGCGCGGCCGCCGCGTTGTTTTCGCACGGTGTTACCTTTATGCCCGGATTGCCGTCAAGGAAGGCGGCGCACTGGCTGATGGTCTGCTCATGGGTCATAATTTCTTTTATATTCTCAATTTGAGTTCCCTTTTTTGCGAGCAGGCAATGGTCTACCTTGAGCCTTACACTGCGCGCGATGTAAAACTTGCGTGAAATCATCAGGTCATAAACCTTCTTAACTGAGCCGGCAATACTGTTTTCTATCGGCAAAACGCCGTAGTCGCACATGCCCTTGCTGACCGCGTCAAATACCGCTTCAAAGCTTTTGAAATAAAGAATGGACGGCGTTTTGAACATTTTTTCGCACGCGAGCTGAGAATACGCGCCCTCCACGCCCTGACAGGCGACACGGGCATATTGAGGAAACAGCTTCGGCGTTTTTTCAATGGCTTCTGATATGGTGTGAAAATCCTCGCTTAAGCCCCCGAGAATCCTGTCTTGATTGGAGCGACTCAGCTCAAAAAGCAGCGAGTAAAGCACCTTTATGTAGTTTTTGTATTCGGGTCTTGTGAGCGCGGATACCCTTGATGTGATTTCACGCTCTCTTTCGGCAGCCAAAACAGGCAGATTACTTTCTTTTTTAACTCCCGCGATTTTTTCCGCAACGTCCATGCGCTCACCGATAAGGCGCACGATTTCATCGTCAATGTCATTGATTTCTTGTCTGTACTTCTCAAGTTCCATCTTCAGCCCTCCTTTTTTCTGCCGAGTATAGCGTCATATATGGCCAGCGCCGCCGCCGCCTCAACGCACGGCAGGGCGCGAAAAACGATGCAGGGGTCATGCCGCCCCGAAATAGAAATATTAGTGTTTTCGGCTGTTTTAATATTTACCGTTTCTTGCATTATACCGATAGAAGGTGTCGGCTTGACGGCGATTCTGAAAACTATCGGCATACCCGAGGTTATGCCTCCGAGAATTCCGCCGTGGTTATTTGTCTTTGTCTTTATTTGACCGCCGTCAGAATAAAACGCATCGTTGTTTTCACTGCCGTGAAGCGAGGCGCAGGCAAAGCCGTTGCCGAATTCTATCCCCTTAACGGCAGGGATGGCAAAAACGGCGGCTGATATCCTGTTCTCCATGCCGTCAAAAATCGGGTCGCCAATGCCCGCGGGCACATTTTCGGCGACGCACTCAATTATACCGCCGACGGAATCGCCGTTTTCCCTTGCTTTGTCTACAATTGCCGCGAAATTTTCGGGCTGTGTCTCGCCGCCGACACTTTTTATGCTTGCGTTTATCGTTATGCCCTGCTTCTCGAGAATCTGTTTGCAAATCCCCCCGGCGATACAAAGCGGGGCAGTGAGCCTGCCTGAGAAATGACCGCCGCCCGAAGTGTCCTGAAAGCCCCTGTATTTTACCTGCGCGGCGTAGTCGGCGTGTGAGGGGCGGGGAGTGTCTGAAATGCTTTCATAATCCGACGGATTAGCGTCAGAATTATATATAACTGCAGTCAGCGGAGCGCCGCAGGTGATTTCGTTCTTTAGCCCCGACAGAAATTCGGGAGCGTCAGCCTCGCTTCTCGCTGTGGAGAATCTGTTTTTGCCCGGCGCGCGCCTGTCAAGGAATGACTGTAGCTGCCCAAAGTCAATTTTAATTCCTGCCGGCAGCCCGTCAATAGTGACGCCGATAGCCTTGGAGTGTGACTGCCCCCAGACAGAAACCTTAAAATTCTCACCGTAAATGCTGCTCATACAGTATCCTCCATTTTCATTTTTCCGCCAAGACTTACAAAATCGCTCCAGAATGACGGGTAAGATTTTCTGACAGCTTCGGCGCCTTCTATAGTTACCTCGCCGTCGCAAATAACGCTTGCAATCGCTGCGCTCATGGCTATCCTGTGGTCGTTCGCGCTGTAAACCGCTCCGCCGCCAAGGCGCTCGGCGCCCGTGATGATAAGACCGTCTGCCGTTTCACGCGCCATGCCGCCCAGGCAGTTAATCATATCGGCTGTGGTGCGAAGTCTGTCGCTTTCCTTCAGCCTTAAACGCGACGCGTTTTTTATCACCGTTTTACCATTAACAGAGCAGGCGAGAACTGACATTATCGGCACAAGGTCGGGAACATTCCCCGCGTCGATTTGAGCGCCGCCCGCGAGAATTTCGTCAATTATATCAAGAATTCTTTTGTCGCCCTGGGCGGAATCAGCCCGAAGCCCATCGCACTTTACCGAGCCGCCGAGCATCGCGCCGGCGCATAGCCAAAACGCGCCGTTTGACCAGTCACCCTCGGCTTCACACACACCGGGCGATAAATAAGCTTGCCTTGATGGTACTGTGAACGAAAAGCCGTTCTCATTTGTATTTACGCCGAATTCTGACAGCGCCTGCCTCGTCATGGCGATATAGTCGCGCGACTGAGGCTCGCTCGACAGCCTGATGACAGTATCATTATCAGGCAATTTCACACCCGCGAGCAGCAGACCGCTTATGAACTGCGAGGATATACCGCCGTCAATGTCAAACACTCCGCCGGTGAGCTTACCGCCGCATTCAATCGTATCAGCTCCCGAGCGTGACAGCAAAGCGCCGTGTGAAACGAGCGTGTCCCAAAGGGGGGAGAGCGGCCTATCGGGCAGTCTGCCTGACATTCGGAAGGCGCAGGGCTTTCCCAACGCGCACGCGACAGGCAGCAAAAATCGCAGCGTAGAGCCGCTTTCGCCGCAGTCGAGCACCGCATTTTCCGCAGCTTCAATTATCGGCGTGACGGCAAACTCGCCGTCACGGTAAATTATATTTGCCCCGAGCGCGTTTAAGCAGCGCGCGGAGGCCTCAATATCCTGCGATGTTTCGGCGCAGCGAATGACCGTCGCCTTGTCAGCGAGCGCGGCGCAAATGAGCAGCCGGTGAACATGCGATTTTGACGCTACCGCCCTTACGCTCCCGGCAAGCTGTGATGGCTTAATTCTGGCAATCATATCATAAACCTGCCTTCAGAAAGTCTCTGAAATCCTTGAGTGTGAACTTCTTCAGGACGCATTTCCCGATTTTTTCAGGCACAACCGCCGTGATAGAGGCGCCTGACACCTTTTTGTCACTGAGAAGCGTGTCATAAAGCTCGGTTATGCCGAACGGGCTGTCTGTCGGAAGCCCAATGTTATTAATAGCGGATATTATTTTTTTTGCGCAAAGGTCGGTGCAAATTCCGGCTTTGGCCGAGGCGCGGGCGATAACCGCCATGCCGATTGCTACCGCGCTCCCGTGCGTTATGGAGTAACCGCTGCATTTCTCGACAGCGTGCCCTACCGTATGCCCGTAATTGAGCAGCTGCCTTAGACCCATGTCAAGCTCGTCATCTGATACTATATCCCTTTTCATTTTCACGCATTCTGCTATTACATATTCCCTGTCAAAGTCAACGCCCTTCTGTTCAATATGATTAAAAAGCTCTTCGCCGCAGATTACGCCGTACTTTATTACCTCGCTCAAGCCGTCAATCAATACCTGCTTCGGCAGTGTAGTAAGTGTGTCATAGTCACAGATGACGAGCGAGGGCTGATGAAACGCGCCGGCAAGGTTTTTGCCCGCGTCAAGGTCAATTGCCGTTTTTCCGCCGATGGAGGAATCGACAGCCGCCAAGAGCGTGGTCGGTATCTGCACAAGCCTGATGCCGCGCAGATATGTTGCCGCCGCGAAGCCCGCGATGTCGCCGACAACGCCGCCGCCCAGCGCGATAACAGTATCGGCTCTCGTAAGCATCTGCGTTGACAGCCAATCAAGTATGGCAATATAATTAGTCGGATTTTTTGATTTTTCGCCGTTAGCTATGGTAAAAACCGCCGTTATAAAGCCGCTTTCCTCAAGGCTTTTTATCAGCCGATTCGCATAAAGCCCGCCGACAATATCGTCTGTGATGACGGCGGCGCGGCGTGAAGCGGTGATGTCCGCTATCAGCTGCCCCGATGTGTCGAGCGTTCCGCCGCCAATGACGACATCATAGCTTTTTGACAGGTTTACCTTTATCGTTGTCACCGTCATCAACCTCTTTCTTACGCTCGCTGCCCTCATGAAGCAGTCGCTGCAGCGTTTCACAGTCGTTTTCGGCGACTGCCTGCCTGTATTCGCCAAGGTTATTTATCAGCGTGTCAATCTCTTTTACAAGGAAGTCGCCGTTCTCAAGGAACAGCTCAGCCCACATTTCGGGGTTAAGCTGCGCCACGCGCGTTAAGTCGCGATAGCTGCCTGCCGAAAACCCGTCATGGCCAACCGCCGACGGACTTTTGATGTAGGCGTTTGAAACGATATGCGCAAGCTGTGAGGTGAAGGCTATCAGCTCGTCGTGACGCTCTGCCGTGGTAACCGAGTATGAGCCGAAGCCGAGCGGCTCGAGCAGCTTTTTAATCTTTTCAAGCAGCTCGATATCGTCAAAACGAGGCGGAACGATGACCATCGGCGCGCCGCGAAAAAGCTCGGTTTTTGAGCTGCGAAAGCCCGAGTAGTGTGTTCCCGCCATGGGGTGACCGCCGATATAGGTAAATGCGTATTTGGCGCTCAAGCGGAAGCCTGTTTCGCAGATTACTCGCTTTGTGCCGCAGAAGTCAATGACAAAGGAATCCTTTGATATGAATTGGGCATTATCCGTCAGCCACTGAGCCGCGGCGACAGGCGGGACCGCCAGCAGAATAAGCTCGCAGCCGCCGATATTTTCATTATTAAGAGCTCCCTTTGCCGCGCCGCAAAGTGTCGCGAAATCCGTTATGCTTTTATCGATATCATACCCGTAAACGCTCGCGCCGCCATCTGTGTAGGCCTTCGCGGCCGAGCCGCCTATCAGCCCTAAACCGACTATGCCGACGTTCATTGCCTGACCACCTCTCGTATCATCTTGATTTTTGAAGCGGTTCTTTCAAATTGCTCGGGGGTGAGGGACTGCGCCCCGTCACAAAGCGCGTGAATCGGGTCATTGTGAACCTCAATCATAACGCCGTCAGCGCCCGAGGCCGCCGCCGCCATTGCCATTGGCTCGACAAGCCGCGCGATGCCTGTCGCGTGGCTCGGGTCGATAACAACGGGCAAATGCGTCATCTCGTGCAGCATCGGCACGGCGGAGAGGTCAAGCGTGTTGCGCGTGGCTGTCTCAAAGGTGCGGATTCCGCGCTCGCACAGAATAACGTTTTGGTTTCCCTCTGACATGATATACTCCGCGCTCATTAACAGCTCTTTGAGCGTGTTTGCAAGCCCGCGCTTTAAGAGAATCGGTTTATTGGTTTTTCCGATTTCCTTGAGCAGGTCAAAGTTTTGCATATTGCGCGCGCCTATTTGAATGATATCCACTTTCTCAAAAAGCGGCAGGTGGTTCGCGTTCATTAATTCGGATATAATCGGCATTCCCGTCTCTTTTTTTGCCTCAAGGAGCAACTCGATGCCCTCCGCCTTAAGCCCCTGGAAATCGTAGGGCGAGGTGCGCGGCTTGAATGTGCCGCCGCGCAGCACATTCGCGCCCGAGGCTTTCACGCTCCTGGCGATAGCCGTGACCTGCTCGCGCGATTCAACCGAGCAAGGTCCGGCAATTAAAATGAAGTTGCCGCCGCCGATTTTAACGCCGCCCCCGATTTCAACAACCGTGTCCTCAGGGTGAAACTTACGGTTGACCTGCTTAAAAGGCTCCGAAATGCGCTTGACCGATTCAACCATTTCAAGGCTCTCAAGAAGTCCCACATCGATGCTGCTTGTGTCGCCGATAAGCCCGAGCACGGTATAGTCCTTGCCCTGTGAAATATGAACATCAAGGCCTTGATCCTTGAGCCATGATACAAGATGATTCTTTTGTTCCTCTGTGGTTTCGGGCTTTAATACTGCTATCATGTTATTGACCCCCAAATAAAAAAATATGCCGCACAGGTGATTCTGTGCGGCCTTGTAGGCTAATAATAAAGAGAAATTCCTATCAGAGCTCCTCGTCTATTTACAACACAAATCACTATCACTTTTGTTAATAAAGTAATAAAAGTAAAAGTATTCAGCTGTAAATAGGACTGACTGCATTCCTGATATTTCCTTTCGCTTATTTAGTGCATTATAGCATATACTGTTTCGGCTGTCAACCGACTTTACAAATTTTTTTGTGGGGTGC
>CAYUXK010000068.1:0-8191 GCA_964448835.1 uncultured Clostridium sp.
GTCTCGGGCACTTTTGAAACGCCGTCGGCAAAGGAGCTGCGCGCGGTTTCAACGCCGTTGATGTAAAAGATGTATTCCTCGGGTGTCCACATAAGCCCGTAGGTATTATACTCTGTGTAAATATTATTTGCCTTAAAGCGTCCCAATACGCAGGAGTTAAGTCCGCCTGAGGTGTCGCCCTGCATACCCGCGCAGTGGACTGTACTGGTAATGCTGTTGTGGTTAACGCCGTCACCGTAGGACATTGATTCAAATATATCAAGCTCCGCGCCGCCTATGCCGCCCTTTGAAATTTCGGGTGTGTAGGGAGCGTCCGCCTGAATCCAGAACGTGCTCCACAAATCGTCGCAGTTGTTGCAGATGCAGCGTGTTTCAAAATAGCCGTAGGTGTATTTTTGAGTGAGAGCAATCATGCCCGTGTACCAGCCCTCGCCATATTTGCCGTCGGTCAGGTATTCGCCGGTGATAACGCAGTTGCCGTCACGAATGCTGATTTGAGAGGGCGCCATAAACCCGCCGCGCCGCACGCCGTCACCGCGGTAAAACCACTTTGTGGTGTCAAGGCTGCTGCCGTCGAATTCATCGCTGAAAACGAGAGTGTAGCCGCCTAGGTCAAGCGGCTCACCGCGCGGAGTGGTTGCGTTGTCAAAGAGCAGCATCCCCAAAAGCTCCAGAACGGCAATCGTGGTCGCAACAACGCGCCACGGGTTAAAGGAGCGAAGCTGCTCAATAATTTTATTCACCGCCCAGCCCTCGCGGTAGTTCAAACCAAAAAGAGCTATGATTTTTTCAGCAAATGTCACAGTGATTCCTCCCACATTTTTTTGAGTTTTTCGTAATTCTCCGGCGGTATTGACGGGTTGCCGCTTGAGAGCGAGGCAAGCCGATGTTCGCCGGCCGAGGCGAAGGTTGAGGCGGTGTCATTGCGGTATTTCTCACGAACCTGAGCATTGCGGAAGTCGGGTATTTTAAGCGGTATTCCGCCATTAAGAACCGAAAGATATGCGAAGTGACCGGGTAAGAACATATCGAGAGCCTCATAAATATCGATAACATCGGCTTCTCGACCGAGCAGCTTCTCGGCGAAATTAAACATCGTGTAATAATCCGAGCCGCCGTGACCTGAATTCGCCGACTGCTCGCTGTTTTCGTCACGGGGAGTGGTCTTGATTGCCTTGCCGCTGTTATCGCCCTCGTTTTCGTCGCAGTTAATGTAAAGAGTATCTACGCCGCCGCTTTCGGCGTCCTCGCGGGCACTTTCGAGCCTGCCCTTTGAGCCGTAGATGCTGTACCAGATAGAGCTTTTGGAGGGGCCGACGCCTTGAATCGTTTTAAGCACCGCGCCGTTTTCGAGCGTTATCATCTGAATGCCCATATGCCCGGCAAGAGCGCCCATTCGCTTCATCCTCGCGTTAAACGGAAGCTCAAAGCCCGTGACGCTCACGGGGCGAAGACCTGTGATATGAATAAGCGGACCTATGGAGTGAGTGCAGTAATAATTCGCGTGCATATTGTTGCGCCAATGCTCGGGGTTGCCCTGAGTGTAGCGGTGCCAGCCATCCTCACAGTTATGCATATATTCGCCCTCGCCGTATTCAAAATCGCCAAGCTTGCCCTCGCGGTAGAGGCGGCGCATCTCTTTGGGCGCGGACATATAGCAATAATTCTCGGCGTAAGCGTAGGTAAGCCCGCTTTTCTCAATCGCTTCAATCAGCTGCACTGCCTCGGCAAGGCTTGAAACGGGGAGAACCTCGCTGATAACATTTTTGCCGCTCTCGAGGCACCTGACGGCGAAGGGAGCGTGCTCGTTAGCGTAGTTCGCAAGCACCACGGCGTCCATATCGTGCTTCAGAAATTCCTCAAAATCAGTGTAATATGTTACCTCGCTGCCGAGCTCGGTCTTCACCTTATCCAGCAAGGGCTCAAAAAAGTCGCAAACCGCCACAAGCTCGGCGTTATTTGCATATTCGCAGTATCTCATCATGGTTTTGCCGCGCCCCGCGCCGAGGACACCAATTTTGATTTTATTCTTCATATCGTTCGCTCCTGTTTTTGTAATTAACTACAGTATACACATCTGAGACCTCTTTTGCAATATAAGTATTAAAAAATGATGTTAAGGTAAAAGCGTTAAATCACTTGCAATTTTAAATCATTATGATATAATTACATGGTATCTATTTTTTGGGGGTGCGTTTGTGGCAAAAGATAAGGAAAATACCTCTGCGGTGCAGCAAGATGAATTTACCGAAGAGCAAATCAACTACGTATACGCCGACAGGCGGTATGTAGGCACTAAGGAGACTGTAGGCTTCGTTTTGTGGGACGCCGCGCAGAGCTTCAACATCAATACTTATGAGGAGCGCTTCATAACAAGCGTTGTTAAGGTTGACCTCGGTCTTCAGACCCTTGCCAAAACCATCAACAGCGTGTGGGATATCGTCAACGATGTTTTTATGGGAGCTATTGTTGACAAAACGCGTACCCGCTGGGGCAAATTCAGACCTTATTTGCTGGCGCTCGCGATTCCCGGCTGCGTTTTGACCGTCCTTTATTGGATTATGCCGCTTCTTTTCGGCGGCACGGCAAACGACAACATGTTAAAGTTCGTATTTTACCTTTCACTCACCATCATTCGCGAGGGCGTCGGGACCTTCCAGGGCATTTCGAGAACAGGTCTGCTCTCAACCATCACGCCGCATCCCGTTGACCGAACGCGCCTTCTTACAATAGCGGCGTTTGCCTCCGGTCAGTTCGGCGAGAAGCTCCCGCAGCAGATTACCACGGTTTTGCTCGATATTGTCAGCCGCAAGGCCGCCACCTCTGCCACACCGCTGGGCACAATGTACCTTATCATTTTCGTGGGCATGGGCGTTTTCACGACTCTTACCTCGAGCGGAGCCTCGCTTTGGTTTTTCAGCAAATCAAAGGAAAGGGTGCTCCAATCCATTAAGAAGCCGAGCATCACCGCCTCCTTTAAATCCATCATCAACAACAAGCCTGTTTTGCTCATCACGCTTTCCGATTTCCTCAGCGGCTTCTCAATCGGCGGAAGCAAGCAGGATTATTACATCGATGTTCTTAACTTTGCTTCAATGACTCTCGTGGCCGGCATTCCCGCGGCTCCCCTTAGCCCCATCAGCTACACCTTCGTGCCGTGGTTCCGCCGCAAGTTCTCGACTCGCTTCCTCTACATCATGAGCCACTACATATCAAACTTCCTTTATATCCCCATTTTCCTGTTTGGCTGTATAGGCATGAATACCAAAACCTTCAAGGGCGGCTTGTACCGCAAGATTGTGCCCATGGGCATCGCAATGGCGCTGTGGGAGGTTATATGGACCCTGTTCTACGGCCTGAGCCAGGTTATCGGCACAGAGGTTTATAACGAATGCATGGACTACTGCGAATGGAAAAACGGCTACCGCACCGAGGCGATGACCTCAGTTGCCAAGGGTCTTGCACGCAAGGTTTCCGCGAGTGCAAGCTCCGTTGTCACCACCGCGCTCAAGAAAGTGATTAAGTATGACGAAAATGCCTATATGGCGGGCGGTCAGCAGAGCGACAAGGTTAAGTTCTTCCTCTTCGCGATGTTTACGATTATCCCCTCGCTGACAGGTCTTCTGGGCATTGTTCCGATGCTGTTTTATGATCTCTCGGGCAAAAAGAGAGAAAGAATGTACGCCGAGCTTCTCACCCGCAGGGCAGAAATGTCAGAGACCGCCACTCAGGGTGATAGCGAATCGATTGAAAGGCTCGCTCAGGCGCAGCTTGAAATCGGCGAAAAGAATAAAGAGAAAAACCTTTAATTTAAGCAAAAATATAAGGGGCTGTCTTAATATGACAGCCCCTTTTTTGTTGCTGACAATGTTCAAATCAGCGATCCGAAGGGAGAGATGGTAAAAGACTGCAACATAGATAATATTACCCTTGCAAACAAATATCCTATTTTGTAAAATGAATTTGAAAATCATCAGAATTTGAAATCTTAATCTTGATAATAGCTTTAGCTGCCGCTGCCAAAAGTTCTCTCCCTCAGTCAGCTTCGCTGACAGCTCCCTCATCAGAGGGAGCCTAAACGGCGGCTTTTTCAGTAATAAGGGGCTGTCTTAATTCGACAGCCCCTTTTGCTATTAGTAGATAAATCTCATTGAGGTGTTCCACACGCCAAACAGTATCTTAAACCATCTCACAAGGCGCTGCCAGAAGGACATCGTGACCGTAACCTTGCACTGGGCGGTGCTGCCGTCTGAGGCGGTGGCGATGATGTAGGTGGTGCCCATATCCCTCGCGGTGACAACGCCGTTCTCACTGACTCTCGCGATTTTGGGGTTAGCCGACGACCAGGTAACCGTGCTCTGGGGAACGCAGGAGGCGGTCAGCGAAAGGTCGCCTTTCTTATATCTCATGGTTACTTCAGTTTGAGAGAGTGTAACTGTAATTTTAGGAGGTATGGGGTCTGATACCGTGACGAGGCAGGTGTCGCTGAAGGAGCCGTCCTGGGTGGTTACGGTGATTGTCGCCGTGCCTGCGCCCGTGCCCGTGACAACGCCGTTTGAGTTAACTGTGGCTATGCTCGGGTTTGAGGTTGCCCAGATAACATTTTTGTTGCTCGCGTCAGAGGGGGATAAGATTATCGCGAGCGCGGTGTTTTCACCGATCAAAATGCTCTTGGTGGCGGAGGTGATGTCAACGCCTACCGCCCTGCGGATTACGGTCACATAGCAGCTGTCGCTGTAAGAGCCGTCCTCAGTGGTCGCGTAGATTGTTGCGTTGCCCGGTCCTGTGCCGGTAACAACGCCGTTTGAGTTAACTGTGGCTATGTTCGGGTCTGAGGTCGACCAAATTATTTTTTTGTTGCTCGCATCGGTCGGGTTAACCGTACAGACGAGAGCGTTGGTGTTGCCCGTATCGATACTCGCGGTGGCAAGCGTTATGTTGATGCCCGTTACCCTGCGTATGACGGTAATCTGACAGCTGTCTTGGAACGCGCCGCTTTCGGTGACGGCGGTGATGTTGACAACGCCGGGGCCTACACCCGTGACAACGCCATCCTCATCAACCGTTGCGATTGAAGTGTCAGCGCTTGACCAGACAACATTCTTGTTGCTCGCGTCAGCAGGGAAAACGGTGGCGGTGAGGGCGGAGGTCTGACCGACCTCAATGCTGCCGGTAGCGGGCGTAACCTCAACCGATGTTGTGAGGCGGCTGACAGTAAATGTGCAGCTGTCTGTAACGAGATTCGGGTTATAAAGCGGCGAAACAGAAATAACCGCAGTACCGGGGCCAACCGCGTTAACTACGCCGTTATCGACCGTGGCAACCGATGTATCGCTTGAGTTCCAGACAAGCGCGCCGAGATTTGTGTCGGCGGGCAAAACCTCAGGCGTAAGGGTGCGTTCATCGTTAACAATAACGGCGGCCGTTTCGGGAGTCAGGGTTATGCCGGTAACGGGGACATTCACGGTTACCGTGCATGTATCATAAACGGAATTCGGATTAAACTGGGGCGTTGCGGTAATGGTCGCTGTGCCCGCTGAAACACCGCTGACAACGCCGTTATTGACCGTGACTACATTTGTATCGGAGCTTGTCCACATCACAGTCTTGTTTAAGGTTTCCTCGGGCAGGATTGTGGCGGTGAGCGTTTGGTCAAAGCCTTTATCAACAGTCAGCTCGTGGGTGTTAAGGGAGATGCTTCTCGCCTCGCCCTGAATATAAATCGGGGTGGAATTCAGCGCTATTTGCGCGTACCAATAAGCCATCGACAGTCCGCTGCCGGGGGCAGAGCCCTCAAGGCTTCTTTCAATATTGCCGTATCCGTACTGGATAGCCTCGGGACAGTCGGGATTCGCGAAGGTATCAACCAGAGCGAATACCTCGCTTGAGCCCGATGCCGCCGGAAGCGCCGTAAGCGGGAATTCAAAGAACCATTCGGTTTGATTCTCGGAATTAAGCTTTTGGCATACCTTGTCATTGCCAAACCTGAAGGTGAAAAAGACAGGGTTGTTTTCGTCAGCAACGCTTTGCTCGAGTAAGCCGTTGTTAATCATCGCGCTCAGCCCGTAGGGTGAAGCGCCGTTTGTGCATATTTCGCCTGTGCAGCCGTTATCTGCCGCGTCGCTGCCCGGTGCGCTGTTGAAGGCGCTGCCGCCGTAACCGACATTAAACATTGAGTTGCCAAAGGGGTCTATGAAAAAGTCTTTGTCGTAGAAAAGTATAAACTGCCCTTGCCCCGTCGGATTAACGGTATCGAGATAAACTCTGACCATAACGGTACTGCCCGGGGCGACGGTGTCGGTTTCGACATAGCTGTTTGTATTCGGGTCAAACGCGAAGAACTTTGTTTCAAGGTCGAAATCGCTGTGCCTCTCAACGGGGTTGCTCACAAGCTCGGGTTTCGGCTCATAGCCGAAGGCGCTCAGCCAGTCAAACATTTCCTTCGTTACGCCGGACTCGGATTTTTTAACAAAATTAAGTCCTTGAATTTTTCGCTGCGTTGAAGTACAGACGGTAGCGGCGTTGACAAAAATATCGCCCATTCCCTTTGCACTGTCTAAAACCGTCAGGTCAAACTCAAACAGCCATTCGCTGCCGTCGTATTCAAAAAACGGCACTGCGTTTGGCACGATTGAAATCAAAAAGTAATTGTGAGCATCATAAAAATCACTGCCAACGATATTCAAAAGGGGAAAGCTCTCCTTTGATATGCAGCCTGTTTTTGTGAAATCGCCCTCAAGCCCCTGCGCCGCGACAAGGGGATTCGCCGGGTTAAAAACAAGGGTATTGGTAGTCTCCGGGTAGTTGTCGCCGAAAAATTCATTGTCATAAAAGAGAGTCAAGCTTGCTCCCTTCGAGTCAAAGTCCGTGGTAATGAAAACCCTGGCCTTTACGCTCTCGCCCGCGACAACGGTATCGGCGGGTGCCCATACGCCGCCGGTCTGTTTGTAAATAACTGTTTCAACCTTCACTGAGCTGTCGGTGCCGTCGCCTAATGCCGCGAAAGCCGCGGTGCAGAGCAAAGGAAGCATAAGAACCGTCACAAGCAAAACCGCAGTGACTTTTAACATTACTTTTTTCATCGGTTATTATCAATCCTCACAAAATAAAATTGTATATTTCCCTGATTAATAAGTATATCAAAGATTTTCGACAAAGTAAAGCAAAAATCGATAAAAAATCTTTGGGAAACAGCATATCTTGTGTTTTTTATGCCAAATAAAGCCAATCGCGTTACTAAATGCAGATAATGGAAACGCCGGGCACGGGCTTATTTAATGTCTTATATTGACCTTTTTCGGTCATACGCCCTCCGAAGCTGAAAAAGGCATGACCTGAACAGGTCAACAAAATCGCGCGTTCGCGCTATTAGTGACAGGCTCCCCGGCTCTGATAAGCAGCGCTGTAAATCAGCGTATCAGGCGGGGCTATGCCGAGAATAATAACGCAATGGAGGGAAATATGTTGAACGAGGATTTATATAACGGCTATTCATTTATCCGCCTGCCCAAGGCATTGATGCAAAACCCGATTTTTATTTGTCTGCCGCCCGAGGCGAAGCTGCTGTTTTCGATGATACTTGACAGAATGGGAGCGTCGCGCATGAACGCTGACAGATTCACCGACAAAAACGGCAGGGTGTTTGTGATATTTACAATCAGCGAAATATCCGAGAAGCTCGGCTGCGGCCACTGCAAGGCAGAGAAGCTGCTAAAGGAGCTTGACGAGGCTCAGCTGATTCGCAAAAGCCGCGACGGCTGTGGAAAACCTTCCACAATTACGGTGCCCGACTACATATACCAGGTCTTAAAATCAGCGTCGTGAATCCTGAAAATCAGAGCTGCCAAGGCTGAAAATAAGAGCGGTCAGCTCTAAAAATCAGCGTGTATTAAAATTAAAAGAGTAATACTGATTAAGTCACTCTGAATCAGTCATAATAAATAGGACAACCCTTTGCGCAGATGTGGAAAATCAGCGAAGGAAATATTTGCGCTCGGTTTCGCACACTATCAAAATTTAACAATTGCTCATCGGTATATATTTCAACGAATAACAGATAATAACAGCGAAAATGTTAATTGGAGGAATTGCCTTGAAAGCAACAGGAATAGTAAGAAGAATAGATGACCTCGGAAGAGTAGTTATACCTAAGGAGATTCGCCGCACCATGCGTATACGCGAGGGCGACCCG
>CAYUXK010000069.1:0-2106 GCA_964448835.1 uncultured Clostridium sp.
AAACCGCCGGAAAATCCGGCGGTTTTTCTGTTTCGGGCTATGATGAGCCGCTTGCACCGACTAAATGAACAGATTGACATTGGATTCCTCAGCGTCGCCCAGGTACGCGCCCACTCCCCCAAGCTCAACGCCGTCAATGAGTTCCTCCTGCTTAATTCCCATTACATCCATACTCATAGTGCAGGCGACTATCTTCACGCCTTGCCTGATGGCCTTTTCTATCAGCGTTTCCAGCGAGTCAACATTCTTGTCGTTCATGATTTTTTTCATCATGGCGGTGCCCATACCTGCCATGTTCATCCTTGAAAGCGACAGCTTTTTGCTTCCCCGCGGCAGCATAGCGCCGAACATAGACTCCATAAATGATTTCTTGACCTTCTGCTTTTTTGCCTTGCGCAGCGCGGTAAGCCCCCAGAAGGTAAAGAACATTGTCACGGGCCTGCCCATTGCCGCCGCGCCGTTTGCGATTATGAAGCTCGCGAGCACCTTGTCGAGGTCGCCCGAGAACACAATAATAGTCTTCCCTTCTGCCGTTTCGCGCACGGCGATGTCTGATTTTTCGCCGCCCTTTTTGACAATGGCGACATAGTCGTTGTCATGGCGTTCATTTGACAAGAGGGTGTTTCCTGTCCTGCGGCACCACGCGCCGATATCCTTTGAGAATCCCGGGTCGGAGGCGGAAACCTCCATGATTTCGCCGTCCTTCATACCCTTCATTGTTTCAAAGACCTTCATCAGGGGCCCGGGGCACTGCAAGCCGCTGCAATCAATGCGCATTGACGCCGTCGGCGGTGCGCTGGCGTCAATATGTCCGCTGTCAGCGACGGGAGCTGTATCTATATTAGTCATAGTGTCCTCCTCATAATGGGTTGACCTGTAAAAACGAGCTCCGCCGGGGTAGAGCAAAACATCCGTGAAGCCGCTCTGCATTAGTATTCGCGCCGCGTTATAGGAGCGAACGCCGATGGCGCAGAAGGTAATTATTCTTTTGCTCTTGTCAAGCTCGCTAAGCCTGTCGCGAAGCTGACCGAGCGGAATGTGCTTTGCATTCGGCAGCGAATACGCCATAACCTCCGCGTCCTCGCGCACATCGAGGAGCACCGCGTCGCTGTCGTTTTCAACGGCGTCCCAACTCGATAAGCGAACCATGCCCGAAAGAACATTTTCCGCCACAAATCCGGCCATATTAACGGGGTCCTTAGCCGAGGAGAAGGGTGGAGCGTATGCAAACTCCAGCTCCTTGAGGTCGGCAACGCCTCCACCGAGCCTGATGGCGACGCCGATGGTGTCAATGCGCTTATCAACGCCCTCCTTGCCCACGATTTGCGCGCCAAAAATCTTGCAGCCGTCCATAGAGAACAAAAGCTTTAGCGTCATCGGCACAGCGCCGGGGTAATAACCGGCGTGGGAATTCTGGGTGATTGTTACGCTCTCGTAGTCCTTGCCTTTAATCAGCCCGCGCTTGATGAGCGTCTTTTCATTAGCGCCCGTGGAGGCGGCGGCAAGGTCGAATAGCTTGATGACAGAGGAGCCTTGAGTGCCCTTGTAGACTTCATTTTTACCGGCAATATTATCCGCGGCTATTCTCCCCTGCTTGTTGGCAGGTCCCGCCAGAGGAATCATCGCGCGATCCTTTGTTACAAAATCCTCGACCTCGATAACATCGCCCACGGCATAGATGCTTTGGTCGGAGGTGCGAAGATATTCATCGGTCACAACGCCGCCGCGCTCGTTGACGGCGAGCCCCGCCGATTTCGCGATATCACCGTTTGGGCTGATACCTATTGAGAGAATAACAAGCTCGGCGGATAAGGTTTTGCCGCTTTTGAGCGTTATTTCAACATCATTCTCTGTGTCGGCAAAAGAGGAAACGCCGTCATTCAGATAGAGCCTCACCCCGTTTTGGGTGATATTTTCGTGCAGCAGCTGCGCCATCTCATAGTCGAGAGGTGCCATAACCTGATCGAGCATTTCAACCAGCGATACCTCAAGCCCCGCATGGCGCAAGTTCTCCGCCATTTCAAGCCCGATGAATCCGCCGCCTATAACCGCGGCTGTCTTGATGCCCTGCTCGAGTACCAGCGAGCGCAGGTAATCAGTATCAGG
>CAYUXK010000069.1:2206-8104 GCA_964448835.1 uncultured Clostridium sp.
AGAAGAGCGCTGCGTGATTTGATGACATCGCCCACATGGTAGGGAAGCCCGCAGTTGGCGTAGGAGATATATTCGCCCCTCTCGAGCAGAACTATCTCGGCATTCTCATCGAGCCTTCTCAGCCGCGCCGCGCAGCTCGCTCCGCCCGCTACACCGCCGATAATTACAGTTTTACTCATTGATATCCTCCTTGCACGCTTTGCGTTTATCGGGCGTAAAGACGGAGCCTATCAGCCCGCCAACCGCCCCGCAATACAAAATCATTGTATATGGATTTGACATGATGACGCAAGTTCCGTTTGAGCACCCGACAAAGCGGTATAATAAATACCCTGCCACCGCGCCGAGGACCGCCGTGATAAAAACGGGAACGTTTCTTTTGAAAGCAGCCAGAAATTCAGATTTCATAATCAATTTCTCCCTTCTTTAAGTATTATAGATAAAAATAATTTCCATTTCTGTGAGTTTGTCACTAAGAGCGGCTGTGCTTTTGTTTTCTCTTCTATTATTTGACAAATCACTGATTGATTAGAGCAAGAATATCCGCATTATTTAATTACTATTAAACATATGCCATAAAATATTCTGAAAAAATATATCAGCAGAGCTTTCAGTCTATTATCGAGAGTTCAGCAGAGCGAGCATAAACAAAAACCCGCCGCGATGAAATCTCATCTGCGGCGAGCTTATATTTATTATTGCAAATCCTGCTCGTCTTCCCCGGTTGTCTGCTCCAGGTCGTTCCACTGTGGAATCTCCTGACTTAATGTTGTTTCTTCCTCGGTTACAGGCTCGGTTTCATCCTCATAGCTTAGGTCGGGATTATAGCGATCATACCACTTTGTCGTGGTGTCTTCGTCATCGCTATCATCAGTATCGTCATCGTACTGATTGTCATCGCTTTCGTATGTTGGGGAATACTCCGCGCTTAAAAGGCTAAAGGCGGAGTTGTGCGTTGCCTCGTCAATCTGAATATTGGTTGTGCCGTAGAGCGTGTTTTGGAGCTCGCGGGCCGCCATCGGGTAATCAATTACCCAAACGAAAAGATTGTTGCTCGACCATGTCTGGGTATACGCCTCACGGCGGAAGTTCTCGGAGGGCTGAACTACGCTGACGATTTTATAGTTCATCCACTTCTGCGAAATCGCCTGTGTGCCGAGCGAAATTATCTCGGACTGGCGCAAATTGGTCTTAACATAGGGCAAGAAGGTGGTAAGGGCATCATTAAGCATTGACATATTCGAGCCCATTGTGCTTTGAATAATTGAGGTAATAACCTTTCGCTGGCGATCTGTGCGCTCAACCTCACCGTCAAGGTGGCGGATTCGGCTGTAAATGAGCGCGTGCTCGCCGTCAAGCAGCACGGATTCTCCGCTCTGGAAATCATCGAAGTGAGTGGTGCGGTTCATATACCGCGCTTCGGCATCGGTAACTGCGACCCTGACGCCGCCAAGCTCGTTGATAACCGCAATAAACGAACTGAAATCAATAGATACATAACTGTCAATCTCAATTTTATAGTTATTCTCAAGTGTTTCAATAACAACTGCGGGACCGCCCCAAACATATGAGTGATTTGTCTTGTCAAAGCGCTCGCTGCCGCCGATATTCATATAGGTATATGAGTCGCGCAGGAATGAAACGAGACTGATTGTTTGCGTTTTTTTGTTTACGGACACCAGAATCATGGTATCCGAGCGCGACGAACCTCCCTCGCTGTCGCACCCGAGCAGCAAAACATTGACGACATTTTTGCTCTTGAGCTTTTCGCCGCCGTTGAGCGCCCAGCTGCGCAGCAGGTCGCGCAGAGAGTTCGCGTCTGTTATATCGTGCATCGACTCGTAGCTTACATTCTCTTCAAGGTCGGCAAAGGTCGCGTCGGGGTTGCCGATGTTGCCGGGGTCATAATCTATAAGAAGCAGCATTTTCTGCAAATATACCCCAAGGGATGCAGTCCCCGCGAGTACAAGGCAGATAAACAGGCTTAAAATAACCTTTAAATTACGTTTTTTGTTCTTTAAGAAGAACGGCTTGAATTTGTAACGAAAAAAATGCGAAAATGAACCCTTGACATCGTCGGGTCTTGAGTAGCTTGTGACATCCTCAAATTTTACCTTTTTCTGCTTTCCTGAATTTTTATTTTCTCCCAAAATTTTCCCACCTGCATCCGTTTTTTAATATGAATCGTATTATATCATAATGTTTTGTAGATTTTAATAAAAAACTCATATTAAATTAAAAAAATGTAAATTAATTTCAAAAATCGGCGGCAGAAGCAATTTCTGCCGCCAAAACTTTGTTATTTTGAGTTCTTCGGTTCAATTTTGCCGTAAAGTATGGCGCCTGCTTTATCTGACCGCGGTGGTCTTGTGGGCGCCTGCGGAGCGCTGCTGCGATTACTTGAGCGGTCGCGGTTATACCCGCCGCCCCTGTTGTTTCTGTCGCCGCCGCGGTTATCGCGTTGGTCGCGATTGTCGCGGTTATCTCTGTTATAGCCGCCTGTATTCAGGGGCTTGACACCCTCGGCGAGGGTAATGACCACCTTGCGCTCGCTATCGCTGCCCACGGAGTGAGAGGAAACGCCCTCAATCTCTTGAATCGTGGTGTGGATAATTCTGCGCTCGTAGGGATTCATCGGGTCAAGAACAACATTTCTGCCGTATTTGCGGACTCTCGCAGCGTTCTTCTTAGCGAGGGCGCGAAGGGTATCCTCACGCTTTTCGCGATAGTTGCCGACATTAATTGAAACTCTCTTGAAATCGTCTGAGCCCCTGTTGAGCACAAGACGGGTAAGGTACTGAATTGAGTCAAGGGTTTCGCCGCGTCTGCCGATTATTGAGCCGTAATCGTCGCCGCATTCAAGAGTTATGCGGATATCCTCTTCGCTCTCGTCGAATTTAACCGAGGCTTCTTCGATACCGAGACCTTTGAGGATATTTAAAAGATACGCCTCTGCCTTTGCAAAGGAGGATACTTCATAGTATGCGCGAACCTTGGCGGACGAACCGCCGAAAAGGCCTAATGTTTTTGCCTTGGGCTGCGCCAGAACATCAAACTGAACGTCCACGCCCTCCGGAGCGTTAAGCTCCTTGGCGGCGGCTTCATAAGCTTCCTGCACAGTTGCGCCCGTAGCTATTGCTTCCTTTATCAAAAAAATGTCACCACCTGATAATTCTTATTTATTTGCGTTGGCTTCCTTCATTTCCCTAATGCGCTTAATATTTGCTTCTTTTGAGCGGCGCTGGATGGTTTCTTCAACCATAATCTTTGTAATCATCTTTTTGGGGCTGTGGGTGTAGCTGATAATAACTGTTGAAATAAAGGCAAAGATATTTGACGCTATCCAATATATGCCTATACCGGCGGGGAACTGGAAGGTAAAGTACACCGAAAAAAGAGGCATACCGAGCGTCATACAGCCCATTGACGGATTTTTTGCCATTTCGGGATTTTGTTGTTTTTGTTTAACAAGTGTGAATACGCCCGAGGCCAAAGAGGAGAGGCCTGAGAGGATGGGTATTGCCCATAGGCGGTCGAATACCTTAAAGATCGGTGTTTTACCGAGAGGAATGCCGAGAAACTCAAAATTAAACGCGGCAATTTTATTGAAAACAGCCTGCGTGACGCTACCTTCTTTGACAAAGCTCTTGACGTTTGCAAAGTTTTCGATAATCGTTAATTCAATTGTTCTGGTATCGGTAGCGGTGAGTTCCCTGCCGAGAGACTTGAAGTATTCTGTGGCAGCCTGCGTAAGGGCGGTGATTGACGCATCGTCAATCCGAAGGGCGTATTGGAGCGGGTGATAGATAACACCAATAAGGCCGAAAATAATCGGCATCTGGATAAGCAGCGGCATACAGCCCGCGTTCATCGGGTTGTAGCCTTCGCGCTTATAAAGCTCCTGTGTTTCTTCTTGAATTTTTCGCTGGTCACCGGCATATTTGGCGCTGATTTTGCGAAGCTTAGGCTGAAGGCGCATGGTTTTGGCTGTGCCCTTTTGCTGGGTTATTGTTGTGGGCAGCATCAAAAGCCGCGCGAAAAGCGTAAAAAGGATAAGCGCAATACCGTAGTTATCCACGGTATCATATATCACTTTGAGCACAAATCCAAATGGTATGCCAAGGATTGCATAGATGGTATCAAACATTACTTATCCTCCGGGTTCGAGTCGTTTTTTTTCGGCGGAACAGGGTCGTACCCGCCGGGAAAGAGGATGTTACACCTCATCAGCCTGCGAATTGTCAGCAAAGTGCCCTTAAACGCGCCGTGCGTTTCAATAGCCTGCTGCGCGTAATGCGAGCAGGTGGGGTAGTAGCGGCACATATCCGGTAAATGCTTTGAAATATGAATGCGGTAAAAATTAATTGCGCCGAGTAAAAAGCGTTTCATACATCCTCACACCTTCGCGCGCACGGCACGGTCACCGAATAACCTGCAGCTCCTTAAGCTGAGCGAGCATGACGGTATAAATATCGGTGCTTTTGAGCGCTTTTGTTTTGAACCTTGCTACAAAGACAAGGTCATAGCTCCCCGTGCATCTGGGCGCAAGAGCGGCGTAAGCCGCGCGGATTACTCTGCGGCAACGGTTGCGCTCAACAGCGTTGCCGAGTTTTTTGCTTGCCGTTATACCTATGCGTATGCCTCCCGCGCGGTTGTTGACAGCGTAGGTCACAAGCGCGGGGTGAGAGACGGATCTGCCCCTGTGATAGGAGCGCTGAAAGTCCGAATTCTGCTTTAAGGTAACTATTTGCGACAAGGCAATCAATCCATTCCGGCTCTCGCTATTGATTAATAAGAGAGCTGCTTTCTGCCCTTGGCTCTGCGGCGAGCGAGAACCTTGCGACCGTTACGGTCTGACATTCTCTTGCGGAAGCCGTGCTCCATCTTGCGGTGGCGTTTTTTGGGCTGATAAGTCCTTTTCATTTCTTCTAACCTCCGTTCATATTAAAATTAATAAAAAACGCATAACAAACAAAAGGGGATTACCCCTTTGCAGAGGATTATTATATAACACCTTAAGCTGTAATGTCAACATATTTTTACAACCAAGATAAAAATGTGCCTTAATAATATAAAATCAACAAAAAACCGCTTGACTTATTTGTCCGCCTTTGCTATAATCATAATCCGCTGTAAGATAGCAGCGAATAAAATATTCCTTGCCACGGCTGCACCGTGGCCAAAGACCGGAAGGAGGTGCTTTAGGAATGTCAGCAAACAACAGCTATGAAACGATGATAGTTTATTCGGTTGCAAACGGTGAGGATGCAGCTAAGGAGCTTGTCGAGAAATTCAAGGCTATGATTGAGGAAGCGGGCACTCTTGAGGGCGTCGATGAATGGGGTAAGCGTAAGCTTGCCTATCCCATCAATGACGAGCCCGAGGGATTTTACGCTCTCTACCACTATCAGTGCGCTCCCGAATTCCCTGCGGAGCTTGACCGTGTTGTTAAGATAACAGACGGCGTTCTTCGTTCGCTCATCATCAAAAAGGACTAAGGAGGCTGCAAAAATGCTTAATTGTGCAATAATTATGGGCAGGCTTGTTGCCGACCCCGAGCTGCGCACCACGGGAACGGGTATTTCCGTTACATCATTCACAGTTGCCGTTGAAAAGAGCTTTGTTAAACAGGGCGAGGAGCGCGGTGCCGACTACATTGATGTAGTCGCGTGGCGTCAAAACGCAGAGTTTATTTCCCGCTATTTTCACAAGGGTTCCATGATAGCCATTCAAGGCTACATTCAGACACGCCTTTACGAAGATAAAAACGGGAACAAGCGCAAAGCGGTTGAAATAGTTGTGGACAGTGCCAGCTTCTGTGGCTCCAAAACCGAATCAGGCGTTCAGGGCCGTGATGACTTAACTATGAGAGCCGACCCTGCTCCGTCATACTCAACC
>CAYUXK010000070.1:0-7437 GCA_964448835.1 uncultured Clostridium sp.
TGTTTGCTTTTTTGCTGATTTTCGTATGTGGAAGCTGCGGTTCGCCGGAAATATATGTATTATAGCACAATTAGACTCTTTTTGCAAGAAAATAACTAAAAGCGAAGGAGCTATATGGAGGGGTAAATAATGTTATGGTCAAGCAATTTTGTAACACCACTGCCTGATTTTGTCACTTTTTGAAGCAAATTCGAATGGTGTCAAATAGTTGTTGTGAGCATGCGGACGAACTTGGTTGTAGCGGCCGTAAGCAAATTCAGCAATCGCGGTACTCTATCAGGCAGGTACGTTACAAATTTATTATACCACTACAGAGCTTATAAGCGTAAATTAGCAATTTGACAGCTTGAGGCACTTGAGGTTGTAGTTCCCTTGCAGATCTTGGTATGGCATAATATCTCATCACCACCAGTAAGATAGTATGAAGAAAAACCCTTTTGGAGGAGAAATAAATGGATTTTACAGGAAAGAAAGTACTGGTCGTAGGACTTGCCAGAAGTGGCCTGGCTGCAATTAAGGTTTTACATAGCTTACATGCTGAGATTACTTTATCAGAAACAAAGGAAATCACAGATGAAAAGGATTTAGCTTTTTTAAAGCAATGCAATGTTAAAATTGAAAATCAGGATTTATCGGTATTTCAGCAGGATTATGATTTATGTGTCAAAAATCCGGGAGTACCTTATCGCAGCGAAAAGATTCAGCTATTAAACAGCAGGAATATTCCTGTTATTACGGAAATTGAGTTGGCTTATCTTGTCAGCAAGCCACAGCATTATGTAGCGATTACAGGTTCCAATGGTAAGACAACTACAACAACCTTGGTATATCAGCTGTTAAAGAATTACTATGGAAACAAAGCGCATGTGGGTGGAAACATTGGTATTCCATTGTGTGAAATTGTTATGAATGAAAATTTGATGGAAGAAGAAGGACATTATATCGCTTTAGAAATAAGTAATTTCCAGCTTGTGAATATTGATAAGTTCAGACCTGAGGTGGCTACTATTCTTAATCTTTCTCCCGACCATATTGACTTTATGGGTTCTGTAGAGAATTACTACAAGTCAAAGACAGAAGTTTATCGCAATATGAAGGACGATGATGTGTTTATTTATAACACGGATGATGCTACAGTAAAAGAATATGTCGAGAAGTATCCGGTGAACTGTAAGGTGGAAAGCTTCTCACTTGATAACTCGGATACTGATTCCTATATCAGGAATGGCTTTATGTATGTAATGGGTGAAAAAGTTTTACCTTTGGAATGTATTAAGGTAGTGGGAAAGCATAACCTTCAAAATATTATGGTCGCTGTTTTTGCAGCGAAAGCAGTGGGAATTCCAAATGAATCTATTGTTAAAACAGTATCTGATTTTACCGGTGTAGGGCATCGTATTGAATTTGTTCGAGAAATCAGCGGTATTCGTTACTACAATGATTCCAAGGGAACCAATACCGACGCCACAATCACAGCTTTAAAGGCCTTTAATCATGGAGTGATTTTATTGGTTGGTGGCTTTGAAAAGGGATTACCAATGGATGAGATGAAAAATTATCTTGGGTGTGTAAAGCAGGTAATTGGGTTTGGTTTATCCGGAAGAAGAATTGCTACTGATTTAGTCGGTGATAAGGCAATTGTTGTGACCGATTTGGAGGAAGCAGTGGCACAGGCTAATAAGATTGCGGTAAGCGGGGATACAGTGTTATTATCACCTACTACCAGCTCTTTTGATCAGTATACTTGCTTTGAACAGCGTGGCGAACATTTTAAATCAATTGTGAATAGCTTGTAGGGGGAGACGATGTAACATAAGAATAAGCCATTAGTTGCTTTTGATTCAGAAACGGGTGGCTTAACGGTTGTAAAGGTATAGCGGCATAGTAAATTCTGCATAATTTTTTTATTCAACTTGCAAAAAAATCATCTTAATGATCATTTGATTTTTATCTAGTATGGATATTGAATTTTTTTGGGCAATGTAATACAATACCAATAATAGGAAAACGAAAATAAAAGTTTTTGGAAATATCAGACAGTGCAATATTTCCTCTGTCCTTTGCCGGAATGGATCGGCGGAGAGCGGCGCATAACACATCATTTTAATTAACTAAATATTAAAGGGCAAGGGAGTCCGGTATGTATTATACCGGCTCCTTAGTTGTTTTTTTAGGGCAAAGGGGTCCATGGGGCTCCTTTGCCTTTTTTATATATTTTTTCATTTGCTTGCTGCAGCGCAAATGAATTAAATACGACATAAAGGGGTGATAACTTGAAAGAGCAAATATACGCACATAATGTCGAAAAGATAAAGGTCGTTTCAATCTGGGCGCTGTACCTGTCTTCGGCCGCAATAGGTCTGATTGGCATTTCTTTCTGCGTGTACAGTTATATAAACAACGTGGAATACATGGTATTGGGTTCTCGGATGCCCGGAGAAATTTTCGGCTTGGTCATTGCATTACTCGGCGTGAGGTATTTTCTGTCGGTGAGAAAGCTCAAAGCGGAAGTATACAAAACGGCTTCCCGGTTCTCCTGGAGCAATTTCAAAAAGAAACAGTAGGAGAAACAAATTTTGCAATAATTAGAATTAATATAATTCAAATAGGGGTGTATTTATGAAAAAAACAAGTAAAATAATTGGGCTGCTTCTGCTTGCCACGGCGATTGTGTCTATGCTTTCAATTACCGCGTTTGCAGCAGAGGCGGATCCATCCGGTGCTTCTTATTTTGCGACAACGGGCAGCGAAACTCTCGGCGAAGTTGCAACCACCGCCAACAAGGCATATTTCGGCGCAAACTTTACATGGGTAATGATATGCGCGTTCATGGTCTTCTTCTTTCAGTGCGGATTCGCAATGGTTGAGACCGGTTTCTGCCGTGCCAAGAATGCCGTCCACACCATGACGATGAACTTCATGGTGTTCCTCGTCGGCGCCGTCGGGTATTTCCTCGTAGGTTTCGCTCTTCAGATGGGCGGCTCCGGCGGCGCTGCCGGGTTGGGTGCCGGCGGCTCTGTCCTTGATGCGATGCTCTCCATCCCGGGGCTTGGCGGCATTTTAGGCTATAAGGGTTTTATGCTGAGCGGTACATATGATGCGGGCGTCTATGCGCTGTTCTTTTTCCAGATGGTCTTCATGGATACAACCGTCACCATACCGACGGGTGCTATGGCTGAGCGCGTCAAGTACTCAGCCGTAGTGATAACCTCGTTCTTCATTTCCATGTTCCTCTATCCGCTGTTCGCCAACTGGGTATGGGGAGGCGGCTGGCTCGCCACCCTCGGCGCGAAGTTCGGTCTTGGCCACGGCGTCGTTGACTTCGCGGGCTCCGCAGTCGTCCACTCCATGGGCGGCATGCTGGCTCTCGCCGGTGCTATCGTTATCGGCCCCAGAATAGGAAAGTTCAGGAAAGACGGCACCGCAAGAGCTTTCCCCGGACACAGTATCCCCATGGCGGTCATAGGCACGATAATCCTGTTCTTCTGCTGGTTCTCATTCAACGCCGGTTCGACGATGAACGCCTCCGACTTCAGACTTGCCGTCGTGGCGACGAACACCATGATATCCGGCGCGAGCGGCGGACTCTTTACGATGTTTTATATGTGGAAAAAATTCGGCAAGCCCGACCCCTCCATGACTGTTAACGGCGCCCTTGCCGGCCTTGTCGCGATCACGGCACCCTGCGCTTTTGTCAACGGCATTTCATCTTTTATTATCGGCATTGTCGCAGGTTTCCTTGTCTGCATAGCGGTCCCGTTCTTTGAGAACAAATGCAAATTAGATGACCCCGTCGGTGCTATTTCGGTTCATGGTGTGAACGGGCTCTGGGGTGTCATCGCCCTTGGTCTCTTCGCCGACGGCAAATACGGTGATGGCATTAACGGTGTTTCGGGCGGTGTGACCGGTCTTTTCTACGGCAACGCTTCCCAGTTCTTCGCTCAGCTTATTTGTGTCGCCGTAATTCTCATCTATGGATTCGGCGTATCCTTTATCTTCTTCAAGATTCTCGACAAAGTTTGGGGCCTGAGGGTTTCCCCGGAGGATGAACTGGAGGGCCTCGATATTCCGGAAATGGGCGTACTTGCCTACCCCGACGAGCAGCTTGTGCGCTCGGATCTGGACTATGACTCGACAGACAACGCCCCGATCAAGCGCGCCAAATTCATCTACACCGCTCCTGCGAAGGTTGTTGTACCCGCCGCTGTCGACATCAGTGAAGCCATACCGGTTCAGCATGCCATTAAGACTGAAGTTGCCGATTCAGGCGTTAAGATAACCAAGGTCGAGATAATCACGAAGCATAGCAAGTTAGAGGCGCTGAAAACCGCGATGAACGATATCGGCGTTACGGGTATGACTGTAACGCAGGTTCTCGGCTGCGGCGTGCAGAAAGGCAAGACTGAATATTACCGCGGAGTTGAGTTGGAAGTCAACCTGTTGCCTAAGGTACAGGTGGAAATCGTCGTTTCCAAGGTACCTGTAAGGATTGTTATTGAAACTGCTAAGGAAGTTCTGTACACAGGCCACATCGGTGACGGCAAGATCTTTGTGTACGATGTGGAAAACGTCGTCAAGATCCGCACAGGCGAAGAAGGATACGACGCACTGCAGGACGTAGAATAATTTGATACTTTAGACGCAGTAATATCCCCAAGATTATTGCACTGTAACGGGCAAAGGCCGCGGACATAATATCCATGACCTTTGCCCGTTTTACCTAACTTCAGTGAGCATAATAATATTTTCGGCGAGCACTTTTACTTGTGGTAATATAAGCCGTTCTATGGTATAATTAACAATACAAAGAAAAAGAATAAGCTTTCCGAATGGAGATGTTACTATTACTGATAGTGGAAAAATTGTCGCCTGCGGCGGCTGTGATGTGCTTTGCCCCGGCGACGAGCCGATTTATAAGCATATTATCGAGCTTTCAGGGAGGGAGAAGCCGCGCCTGCTCTTTTTGCCCACGGCAAGCTTTGACTGCGAAGACAGCGCGCCGCTCTACGCTCAGCGCTTTATTGAGCTCGGGTGCGAATCATTTGATATCCTCTTCCTGACCGACCCCGCCCTTAGCGCGGGTCAGATTAAGGATAGAATCCTTAGCGCCGACATTATCTACGCGGGCGGAGGCAACTTAAAATTCCTGATGGATACCTGGACAAAAACCGGGGCAGACAAGTGCCTTATAGAGGCGTTTAATAACGGCGCCGTTTTGTCGGGCAGCTCCTCGGGGGCGATGTGCTGGTTTGATTGGGGATACGATGACTGCGGCGAAAACGGCAGCTTTATGTTTGTGAAATGCCTCGGGCTGCTGCCTCGCTGCTGCTGCCCCCATTTTGACAGCGAATACTGGAAATCCTTTGAGAAAGCAATTAAGCATTGCGATTTTGAGGGCGTCGCCATCGACAACAACACCGCTCTGTCCTATTGCGGCGGTCAATACAGTATAATTAATACCGAAGAAAACAAATCGGCTTATTTTTTCGGAACAAATCCCGTTTACGCCGCCGATGATAAGTAAAAGCCCAGTCGAAAGAGCGCGGACGCTTGCGGAAGGGAGATTTATATGCTTGACATGAAGGAATTCACGCTGACAAAGCACGATGATGAATTATATGAAATAATAAAACCCGTAAAGCAGTACTCTGTCGAGCATAAAATTTTAGCGCTCTGGGCTATTGATTGCCTTAACAGAATGTTGCCGCTGTTTGAAGCAAAATACCCGGATGAGACAATCCCAAAAACAGCCGTCGATACATTAAAAAAGTGGATAAATGATGAAATAAAAATGTGGGACGCGCGAAAATACACATATACGGTTTTGGCGTTGGCAAGAGCTCTCGAAAAAGATGATAAGCCTTATTCTCAAATAGTGAGGGCGGCTTCGCATTGTTTAGCCACCTGCCATGTTCCCACTCACTCCGAGGGCTCGGCAATGTATGTTGTTTCCGCGATAAAGCAGATTAATAAAGATAAAGACAATGTCATTGAATTAATGGAAAACGAGAGAATATGGCAAATTAATCACCTTAAAGAAATGATTATAAACCCGATTGTTGATATCAATAAAACTGAATAAACATAAGAAAACCCTCAAAATTTTGCTGCCCCGTTTTGACTTATACACAAAACAGGGCAGTTTTTTCAATTTTAATCTCTTTTTCGTCAAAAACAGAACATTATTGACATTTTTCACATCGGGGATTATAATATTTCCGAGGTGAAATTTATGTATGACGCGCAACCTAAAAAGATGGCGATTTTTTATATCCTCAAGATCCTAAAAAAGTACACCGACGGCGACCACACCCTCACCCAAAAGCAGATTCAGGACAGGCTCAAAAAAGACTACGATATGACGCTTGACCGAAAGGCGGTTAAGCGCAACCTGACCGATTTGATTGACTTAGACTACGATATCAGTTACAGCGAAAAAACTCGCATAACGAAGGACGACGAGGACGAAACGGTGCTCACCGATTGGTATCTGAACCGAGATTTTACCGACGCGGAGCTGCGCCTGCTTATTGACAGCGTGCTTTTTTCAAAATATATTCCGTGTAATCAGTGCAAAAAGCTAATCGAGAAGCTTGAGGCGCAGTCAAACGATTATTTCTCCGCGAAGGTGCGCCACATATGCAATTTGCCCGTGTCTTCGCCCGCGAACCCGGAGCTTTTTTACACCATTGAGGTGCTTGACGAGGCCATTGAGCAGGGCAAGCAGGTCAAATTCAAATACACCGATTTTGACCTGAAGCTAAAGCGAATACCGCGCAAAACCCGCGATGGCGCCGAGGCGGAGTATATAATGAATCCCTACCAGATGGTCGCCACAAACGGGCGGTATTACCTCATCTGCAACCTTGACAAATACGATAATGTGTCGCACTACCGCGTTGACCGCATTTCGGGCATCAAAATGCTCGACACACCCGTGAAGCCCAAGAAAGAGGTCAAGGGGCTCGAGAACGGGCTGGATTTACCAAAGCACATGGCGGAGCATATTTATATGTATTGCGGCAAAAGCGTAAATGTGAAATTCCGCGCAAGCAAAGGGATTATCAGCGATATAGTCGATTGGTTCGGCACACTTGTGAAGTTCACAAATGAAACGGCTGATACGGTTGATGTGAGCGTCACGGTCAACGAAAACGCGATGTTTAACTGGGCAATGCAGTACGGCTGCCATGTTGAGGTGCTCGAGCCGCAAAGCCTGCGCGACAATATCGCCGCGGCGGTTAAAGAGATGAACGAAAAATATAACTGATAAAGTAAAAGATATTAAATTATGTTATCCTTTCATATCAAAACATGTTAATAAAAGACCGTGCTATTCTGTCGATATAATAAATTCACCCCTCGCGGTATACCTTGTAACGGGTATTATCGCGAAGGGCTTATTTTTTGATTAATATTACTCGCTCATATTTACTT
>CAYUXK010000071.1:0-6879 GCA_964448835.1 uncultured Clostridium sp.
GTGTAATTGCCCCTGCCGTATACTGTCGCGGTTGCGGTGCCGCCGTTTGTGTTATTGTTATAATAAGCAACATAATCCGTACTCTCCCGGAGAACGGTTCCCGAGTTTTTGATTGTAATCTTCGGCGTTACCGCCTCGCCGGTATAGCGCTGAACCGCGACGGGCACAACGGTGAGCGTATTAATATCGCGCTCAATGATTCTGAATGAGCCGCTGGCGGCGAGCATACTGTAATCCCCCCTGCCCACAACATTCACGCCGGCAACGCCTACATTAATATTGTTACTGTAGCTCACAGCATAATCGCTGCCCTCGCTCAGAGCCGCGCTGCCCGCCACGCGCACCCTGACGCTCGGGCATATTGTATGCGTAGTATACATCTGGTTTGAAATTGATGAAAGAATGAATGTCGAGCTTGAGGCGATTCCCTTTTGAGATGCGTAGCCGTTTGCATATGAGCTCTGGGAGCAGTAAAGAGTAAAGGAAGCAGCGCTATCAAAAGCATTCAAATCAATTGAGGTAACATTAGACGGAATAACCGCGCTGAGAAGCCCGGTACAGCCGATGAACGCCTGTGTTGAAATGGAGCTTATGCCGCTGCCGATAACAACATGAATCAGCGAAGTGCAGTTATTGAAAACGCCCTGTGCGACATAGTTTTGCTGCGGATTGCCCGCCTCGCCACGGATTTTTGCGTTTCGTATTCCACTTGAGGCAAAGGCATATTGCCCGGCAAAAATCAGACCGGAAAAATCGAAGTTAACAAGACTGGAAGCGTTAAAAAATGTGCGCGCGCCAATAACCTTTTGCGCTGCTGCCCAGCTGAAATCGGAGAGCCCGGAGCAGCCGTAGAAGCAGCGGTCAGGCAGATAACTAACGCCCGCCGGAATTGTCGCCCTTGCCAGAGCAGCGCAGCCCTCAAAAGCGCTGTTGCCGATATTTATAATTGACTGCGGCAGCAGCATATAAAGCAGGTTTTGGCAGTTATAAAATGCCCTGATACCTATTGAGGTAATATTTGGCAGAAATAAATCCTGAGTCGTGGTTTTAAAAATTGTCAGCTCAGTTTGGGTAGTTTCGGTCTGTACAAAATTAACATGTGTCAGCTGCTCAAGCCCCGCGAAGATATAAGGCGGCAGAGACTGAACCCCGGGGCCAATATTAATTTCAGTAGCCGGGCAGTTGAGAAACACATTTTCGGTTAATAATACTTGCTCTTCGTTATTGCCGTATGTCCCCGGGATGCCGGCATAGGTGCAGTTCGCGGCATTATAGTTGATACTGGTAAGCGCATTGCAATTTGCAAATGCCTTGCTGCCGATTTGATTGACCTGCTCGGGTATCGTTACGCTTGTAAGCATATCGCACCCCATGAACGCGTTATTTCCGATTTTCTGTAATTTATCGGGCAAGACGAGGGAGTGGATGGAGAGATTTGAGAACGCGCCGGTAACGCCTGCGCCGTCAGCAATCTCTACAACGGGCTGGTCGAGAATGTATTCGGGAATCTCGAGCGTTTCAGTGGTGATGTCTGTGTAGCCCGTGACGCAAATGCCGCCGGCCGTCGTCACGAAGGTAAACTCACCGTTTGACGAATTAGCAGAGACTTCAGACTCGAATACGGGCGGATACTCCCCGCGTAAAACGGCAGGTGTTGCCCCGAAGAAAAGTATTAGCGTAAGAGCTATGGAAATAATTCTCTTTTTTCTGTTCATCACTTTTTCTCCCTCCGTCATTCTTCGGTCACAATGAATGATGCGCTGCTGCCCTCGTATTTAACCGTAACCATAGCCTTTTTAGTCCTGATATTTGACATATCGGTGATTTCGACAGTGTAATCGCCTTCATCTATGCGTTTTTCTGAGCCGTCGCTGTAAACCGCGATAACGCTTGAGCCGGGTGGCATCGGGTTTGATATATCCTCCACGGTAAAGTCAAAGTCATCTTCAAACTTAACATAGATTGATTCAAAAACTACCGTATCAATACCCACAAGCACCCTGAGAGTGAGCGTTTGAGTAATTCCGCCGTAGGTGACGGGTATCGGCACCTCGCCCTCGGTTTCGCCGAAATCGGAAGGTATATTATACTTGCAGTCGGCAACGGGTATTGTTTTTTGACTGCCGTCGGAATAATGCGCGATAACCTTCAAGGTTGATAAGTCGGGCTTTTCGCCGATATAATAATCAAAGCGCATGCCTTCACCCGGCAGCAGCTCAATATCGGTGAGCGTTCTCGCGGCGGCTGTGGTTTGGGGTGGAGCGGTTGTGCTTGCCTGGGTTACGGACTCAATTCCGAACACCTCGCGTACAAAGCTCACAAGGCTTTCGCCAAGCTCAATTCCTGTCGCTTTCTCAACAAAGAAATCAGCGCCGACGGCAACCGAAACAATCACGCACGCGGCTACCGCTACCTTAATAAAGCGTGAGGCGGCAAGGCTCCTTGCCTTTGTATTAAAGCGTTTATCGTTCGCGAGCGAAAGGATAACGCCGGCGGCTCTGTCGTATGGCGCGTTAATTTCTTCGAGAGCGTCAATACACTCGTCGATAAAATCGCAGTCCATCAAATCGCCTTTTTCGATTTCAGCGTCAATAAGGGCATTGAGCAACGCCTTGGCATCGGCCACAAAGCTGTTTGAAAAATCGGGGTGAGCAAGAACTTGTTTATTTATAATAATGCTTTGCATTACGTTATCCTCCCTTCGTCGAGATTCATTTGCGCGACTGTGTCTCTGACCTTGGTTCGCAATCGTGACAGTCGCATTGTTACCGCAGGCACGGTGGACGACATCCTCTCTGCCACCAGCTCGATGCTCAGCTGCTCAACATACCTTAGCTGATACAGCGTTTGCTCCGCCTGACTGAGCGCCCGAATAAGACGCCTTGCGCATTCGTCATAGTCAAATGTATCAGGAACTGACGGCATAAAGTCAGTTTCAATCTCTGAATCTCTCGCCTCGTCAAGCGGCACAGTGCGGCTTCGCTCACGCTGCTTATGAGACCACTGTTTCTTAACGAAGTTATCCGCCGTTCGGTAAAGGAAGGCGCGCGCGTTTGCAAACTCTTCGCCGCTTTTTAATCGGTCATACAAAACAATGAATGCCTCTTGCACGCAGTCGTCGGCAGCGTCGGTGTCGTTGTCAAGCCGAACAAGGCAATATTTATATAGCCTTTGTCTGTTCTCTTCATAGCATTGACTGAACAGAGCGTCGGCAAAACGCTTTTCGACCACGAACTTCACTTCCCTTATGGAAATCAATATAACTCTTCGTACTGTAGTACCGAATAAGACAAAACCTAACAAAGAATTTTTTGAGAAATAATTTCCCATCATAATTTTAGAATAATCATTTTAAATATAATTGTATTTCTATAAAGTGTCAATGCATTTACCCAATCTTTGGAAATAAATTCAAAAAAGATGTCTCGCATTTGGTAATAATGATATGTTAGATTAGCATAATAGACGCTTTGACTCAAAATTTTTGAATAATATTCTGATTTGTAATATTATTTTCGCTTATTTTGTTTGGCGCTTGAGAATAATGAACTTCGCGCCCCTGTCAAAGGGTTTTATTCCGTCTATATAGAATCATTTATTCAACTATTAATTATTGTTTTATTCAATCAAATGCGCTGAGCAGAAGCCTCTTGATTCTGATTTGAATGTTGAAATACCGTGTTCTTTATGATAGAATGAATAAATCAAGCCGCTCGTCACGGCTTAAGATTAAAAATTTTGACAAGCGTGGGGTTATTAACATGAATTTTCCGCAGTATCACAAATCGCTTGGTACACTTCACCACGGCGCCGAAAAAGAGCGTTCATACTTTATTCCATATGACAGCTTTGATGCCGCCGCGGTAAACGGTAGAAACATCTCTGCATATTTCACAAGCCTTTGCGGGTTATGGGGCTTTAAATTCTATAACAGCTTTGAGGATATAAGCGAGGATTTTTATGCCGAGGATTATGACACCTCGCCGCTTGCTAAAGAAAAGGTGCCTGCCTGCTTTCAGCTTTATGACAGTTGTAAATTTGATAGGCCGATTTACACTAACCTTATGTATCCCTTCCCCACCGACCCGCCTCATGTGCCCGACAAGAACCCCTGCGCGGCATACCTTCGTGATATTGATGTAAGCGACGAAATGCTTAAGCGCGATAATATCATAACATTTGAGGGTGTTGGGTCCTGCTTCTATTTATGGGTTAACGGCAAATTTGTCGGCTACAGTCAGGTCAGCCGTTCAACAAGTGAATTTGATATTTCCGCGCTTCTGAAGGTCGGTCGCAACCGCATTGCTGTTCTCGTCGTCAAATGGTGCGACGGGTCATACCTTGAGGACCAGGATGCCTTTAAACTGTCGGGTATTTTCCGGGAGGTTTATATGCTCTCACGCTGCAAGGAACGAATTGAGGATTTTCAGATTATCCAAAGCTTTTCGGATGATTTCAGCGAGGCGAGGCTGAGCGTTAATTGCTTAACCAAGGGTAAGCCTGCGGTTAATTACCGACTTGTTTCTCCCGACGGCGTAACCGTATGCGAGGGCAAGGGCGACAGCGGCGTTTTTGAAATCGCCGTCAATAATCCTCTAATGTGGAATGATGAAACGCCATACCTGTATAAGCTCTTCATTGCCGCCGGGGATGAGATAATACCCGTTGAAATTGCTTTATGCGAGGTCAGGATTGAGGACAAAAAGCTCCTCATCAACGGCAAAGCAGTCAAGCTCAGGGGCATTAACCGCCACGACTCGTCGGCAGAGAACGGATACGCGGTGACCATGGCTGAAATGGAGCGTGACCTGCATTTACTTAAAAGGGCAAGCGTTAATGCGATCAGAACCTCGCATTACCCGAATGACCCGAGGTTTATGGATATGGCTCAGAGACTGGGCTTCTATATGATTGACGAGGCAGACCTTGAAACCCATGGCATGGGCTACAACACCGAAGCGGATTGGGACTGGACAAGATGGTCCTCTCTGTCAAACTCGCCCGAATGGAGGGACGCCTATGTTGACAGGGCGCGCCGCCTTTATGAGCGTGACAAGAATTACGGCTGTGTTGTGATGTGGTCACTGGGCAACGAGAGCGGCTGCGGAGTCAACCACAGGGCGATGCGTGAATACATAAAGAGCCGCAACAAGAACGCGCTCGTTCATTATGAAAATGCGCATCTTGAATTTAAGTCTGTACCCGAGGGCGAATGCTTTGCGGATATATCAGATGTTGAGAGCCGTATGTACCCCTCTGCCGCCTACTCTGAGGAATACCTTAATTCGGATGAATACAATAAGCCCTTTTATATGTGCGAATATGTTTGCTCAATGACCACGGGCGATGTATATGATTTCTGGGAATTAGTTGATAAATACGAGAATTTCTGCGGCGGGTGCATATGGGAATTTTGCGACCACGCGGTCAATATCCCCGATAAAAACGGCAAGCCCCGCTACCTCTACGGCGGCGATTTCGGCGACTTCCCGAATGACGGCATTTGCTGCATTGACGGGCTTGTGTTCCCCGACCGCTCTCCACGCCCCGGGTACTATGATATGAAGAAGGTTTATGAGCCTTTCAGGGGAGCTTATGAAGCAGGTGTTTTAACAGTCAAAAGCGTCAGGTATTTTACCCCGCTTTCAGACCTCTGCGTTCACTGGTCGCTGACCGAAGATGGTAGTGAAATCGCGAGCGGAGAAATAGATAGCCTCGATGTTCCGCCGCAAGGTGAAAAAGACTTCCGCCTGTTTAACGAAAGCGACTTCTGCCTTCGCAAAAACGCGTTCTTGACCGTTTCGATTCGTACAATTAACGAAACTCGATGGGCAGAGAAGGGCTATGAGGTCGGGTTTTTGCAGTTTGAGCTGCCACGCGAAGCGGCAAAGGAGTCGTGTGAAAAGCATACGCTCAGCTTCAAAGAGGGCGCGCGCTTTGTCACCATCAACAGCGGAGAAAACGAATATGTTTTTGATAAATCCTACGGCAGACTATCGTCAATTACAAGAAGCGGCACAGAGCTGCTCGAGGAGCCGTCAAAATTCAAAATCTGGCGCGCACCCTCCTACAATAGAGGCTCTGTAAAGTCGTGGTTGGCAAATCACTTTGACCATGTTGCTCAAAAGACATACAGCGCTGAAATAACTACAGCCACGGCGGATGAAATCGTAATTACTACTGAAATAGCCCTTGGCGGTCCCGCGAACCCGCCTTGCATTAAAATGACGGTCAGCTACGCTTTTTGCGCCTGCGGTCGGCTTAACATCACTGCAAGCGGTACAGTTCGCGAAAACCTGCCCTTACTCCCCCGCCTCGGCATTGAGCTTGTGATGCCTGAGAATAACGAAAACATCTGCTACTTTGGCCTTGGCGAAACAGAAACATACCCTGACCGCTATAAGGCGGCAAGGTTCGGCAAATATTCGCTTACAGTTTCGGATAATTTCGTTCATTACATCAGACCGCAGGAAAACTCCTCACATTACAAAACGCGATATGCTGTTGTCGGCGAAAACGGCGGCCATGGTCTTAAGGTAACGGGTTATAAGATGAAAGATTTTTCGTTTAACGCGTCGCATTATTCCGCCGAGCAACTCACAACTGTGAAGCACGATTTTGAGCTCGTTAACGAGCGCAAAACCATATTCAACATCGACTGGCGTTTTAACGCCATGAGCGAAAGCGCGGAGCTTGATAATGATATAAATAACAGGCTCCTTGATGATAAAGTATTCTCTTTCGGCTTTACCCTTGAGCCGATTGATATGTGATTGCCCTCAAATAAAGCAATAAGCCCCGCTACAAAAGTAGCGGGGCTGTAATTTGTGTCAACAAGAGTAAACCACGGGCTATGCCCGTGGTCAATAAAAAGGCTAT
>CAYUXK010000072.1:0-6812 GCA_964448835.1 uncultured Clostridium sp.
AATAATGAAAATATAAGAAAAAGGCGTACCGATTTGGTACGCCTTTTTTGTAATTTTACTTATAAAATTATGCAGATTAAACCGCTGCAGCCCTCGTTAATAACCTTTTCGAGCGTTTCCTGCAGCTTAATGCGAGCATCGGTCGGCATTCTGAAGAGCTTGTTGTGCAGCCCCTCATTGACAAGCTCGTGCAAGGATTTACCGAAGATGTTTGATTCCCAAATCATTGCGGGGTTTTCCTCAAACTCTCTTAACAGATATGTTATCAGCTCCTCAGACTGTGATTCAGAGCCCACTATCGGCGCAACCTCAGTTTGAATATTTGCCTTCATCATATGAATTGACGGCGCGGAGGCGCGAAGGCGAATGCCGTATCTGCCGCCCTGTTTCATTATTTCAGGCTCTTCAAGCGCCAAATCATCTATATCGGGCAATACAATTCCGTACCCTGTTGCCTCAACCTCATCGAGCGCGCCCTTGAGCTTATTGTAGCTCTTTTTAATTTCAGAGAGCTCTTTTAAACTGACAAGCAGCGCTTGCTCGTTTTCAACCTCAAAGCCTGTTTCCTCTGCAACGATTTTGTAAAACAGCTCCGGCGAAACGGTCACAATGATTTTTGCGCTGCCGTGCGCCAAATCCATTGAGGCGACTGAAGCGGTCTTGATGTTATCACAGTCTGAAACAGCTACGGCAAAATCGCTGATATCTCTTACCCTCTTAAGTGGGCGGGCAAGCTCGCTGATTGAGCCAAGCGTTCCGCTGCGAAGCCAATGCGACGGGTCAAGCGTAGTTATCCATTTCGGAAGGTCAACCGAGACCTCCTTGAGCGGGAATTCAAACAATACCTGCGTGAGAATTGTTGTTATCTCGGGCACGTCAAGCTCCATGCAGTTAACGGGTAACACGGGCACGCCGTATTTAGCTGTGAGCTCCAAGGCAAGCTCACGCGTTTTCTGGGAGCGCGGCGTTTTAGAATTGAGCAGCACTATAAAAGGCTTGCCAAGCTCGCGCAGCTCTTTTATAACACGCTCCTCTGCCTCGGCGTATTCCTCCCTTGGAATATCACTTATTGAGCCGTCTGTGGTTACCACCAGGCCTATCGTGGAATGCTCCGTAATAACCTTTTGAGTGCCTGTTTCTGCGGCAAGGTTAAAGGGCACCTCCTCATCAAACCAAGGCGTTTTCACCATACGCGGCGCGTCTCCCTCAATGTATCCGAGGGAGCTTGGAACAATATAGCCCACGCAGTCAATCATCCTTACGCGAAGCTGTGCCTGTGACGGCAGCGTGATTTCCACAGCTTCCTCGGGAATGAATTTCGGCTCGGTGGTCATGATGGTTCTGCCCGCCGAAGCCTGCGGAAGCTCGTCAGTCGCTCGCTCAAGAAGCGCGGCATCCGAGATGTTGGGCAGCACCATTGTATCCATAAACTGCTTTATGAATGTTGACTTGCCCGTGCGAACCGGTCCCACCACACCAATGTATATATCACCGTGTGTGCGTTCGGCTATATCCTTGTAAATGTTGCGTTCCTCCAAAATAATCCTCTCCTCTGCGTTTACATTGTTGATATAAATGTATTCAACCTGTCCTTGATGTATGCCAAAAACAAAAAAAAACGCGCAGAGCCTGCTGCAAGGCAGGTTCTGCGCTGATTATTAATATATTTATCTCGCGAATGAAAGCATTATCAGCTTAATAAGACTCACAAAAAACTTGATAAAATCATTCGCGTATACCGCCCGTTCCTCGCCTTGGTCAAGAGAAACAAGCCTTGAGTGATTATCTCTGCATGTCATAAACTGAGGGTAATCATTGCTTGAATTAACGCTTGGCTGACCGTCAAACTCCACAAGCCACATGATAAACTCACGGTAAGCGGCGCAAAAATCGTTGTGATCCTGATATTTTACAAACCAGGTGTAATCGGGGAAAAGGCAGGTTGACGCGTCAATTATTCCGTCAGAGGAGGCGTGTGAGGCCGGCGTATAGTCAAGCGTCGCGCCGATTGTGGCGCAGGTGGCGCCGATGCTCATATATTTGGTGTCAACGAGCATATCGCCTTGCTCATAGCAATCGTCATAAACAGGAATCGGCGAAACACCGTAACCGCAGCTCACTGCGATGGCAACACCGTCATTCTTGGCGTCTGTAAGCAGGGATTTAAGTCTGCATTGGACATTATAATGATAATTATCTATTTTTTCAATTAACTCGCTGTACTTCGGATCATTGCCGAGCATTGCCGTCTTTGCCTGCTCATAGTATTCATCAGGTACAAACGCCCAAATGCCGGGCATAGTACCAAAAAGCTCAATTAACAGGTCGTCATACAGCCTGTCAAGCTCCTCATCAAGCACTCCGTCAATGAGCGGAAGAAGCTTATCAATAACACCGGCGTCTTTGAGCATTGAAATTACTGCTGTGAGCATATCACCGCCGGGCTCGCCACCTAAAAATGTATCAATGAAGCTGAGAAGCTCTGCGCCTTTATCCTTAATTGAAACATCCTTTGTAAAAAGGTGACCTACCATACCGAGCCCTTGGTAAGCACCGCTCATTAAGACGGCTTTCTCGATTTTTTCGGTACCGAACTCTTCAATATAAGACGCGGCAATGCAGTTGCCCTCACTGTGAGCGCAGAGAATAACCTTATCGTGCCCCGTCAAACTACAAACAGCATTAATATATTCGTTTAAATCCTGAGCAACCGCGACAGGGTCGGCGCGCCAGTCATAAACAAATGCGAATTCGCCTTTTTCGCCGTTTATCTCGGCATCAAAGGCAAGGGTACGGTTTTTGTGGGTATCAACTGTAGGCAGGGGACATATCGCGCCAATGTTATTGACCGAGTTGCCTTTATCGTCACAGTCAAGCTTACCAAACAGGTCGTATACAACAGCAATGATGCTGTCCATAAAAGCGTCGTTGTTTTTAGTGATAACCAGCGAATTAACGGCTTTAATAATATCGGGAACAGCCTTCATGATATCGCTTGCGGGTGGAGCAAAAACCTGCTCGGGGTTTTCACTTTCGGGGTTTAAGTAAAGCTCTGAGCCGAAGCCTCTTACATAAACCACGGGCGAATTGCCGCAGCTACAGCCGTTTGTCGCCGAGGCAAATACGCTGAAGGGTACGCCGATAATAATTATAATGGATAAAAATAAACTGATTGTTTTTTTCATTTGCGGGCAACTCCTATTGTGCAAAAAATATGCTTAACGCAAGCAGCGTTTGCGCGGGGAAATATGTAAGTAAAACCTTTTTGCCGGGGTGCCTAAGCTTGTAATGGCTGAACATTGAGATAAAGAGGCAGGTATCTGAGGCAACAAAAAGAGACGCGCCGATTATCAGCGACAGCCCTTGCAGAATATTGCCGTTTGTTAAAAGTGAAACTCCTCTGAAAACTGCAGTTACAAACATAAACAGCAGTGTGAGGGCGTAAAGGGGCAGCTCAATGAAATTTCCGTCTCGGCAAATATTGAATTTTTTGAGACATATTGCATAGCCTATCCATATAACTGCGAAGCATATTACTATCCATACAATTAGGCCGTCAAGCTCACCGCCGAAGCCGTGAAGGAAGGCCCTTGAGTATAAGATGTGACCGGCGGCAAAACAAATCGAGCCGATAAGAAAAGTTTTTTTGCCTTCGAGAAAAAAATCACCCAAAACGCCGAACATAAGACCTGCAAGCATACGCCAGGAGTATTCCGTGATATCATCTGCAGCGAGAACTGCCGAAATACCCACACAAAAAAACAGTAGCGAACAAATTGTTTTTGAAATCAGCGAGCGCTTAAGCCAGAACGGGTGATACATATAAAGAAGCATCCCTGCAATTTCAAGCAGTGTAAAAATTAATACAGCAATCATATTATCCTCCTTTATCGTCATCGGCATATTTGGCGGCCTGACAGGTTGCGAGAGCGTCGCAGCGCTCATTTTCGGGGTGACCCGCGTGCCCCTTGACCCAAACGAAGGTGTGCTCGTGCTTTGAAATTTCATTTAAAAGCGTTTGCCAAAGCTCGGGGTTAAGCACCGGCTTTTTATCCGACTTGAGCCAGCCGTTTTTTGACCAGTTCCAAATCCAACCCTGTAAAAACGCGTCACAAACATACTTTGAATCGGTGTAAATTGTGACATCGCAGCGTTCTTTAAGGCGACTGAGCGCCTCAATAACGCCCGTGAGCTCCATGCGGTTGTTTGTGGTTTGAGGCGAACCGCCGCTAAGCTCAAGCTCTCGGGAGCCGTAACGAAGGATTGCACCCCAGCCCCCGGGGCCGGGATTGCCCGTGCAGGCGCCGTCGGTAAAAACATCAACCTTCTTCAGCATAGAATATCTCCCTAAAATATAGCATTTAATTTACTTAATTATAGCATCTTGAGTTACCAAAGACAAGCGGTTTGTTTAATTTATAGTTATTTGTCAATAATATTGCTGATATTATCCGAAAGGAAGGAAGCTCACATGAAGGCAGTAATTATGGCAGGCGGAGAGGGCACTCGACTGCGACCGCTTACCTGCACAGCGCCAAAACCTATGGCAAGGCTGTTTGGCAGACCGATTATTGAGTATATCCTTGATTTGTTGTATCAAAACGGCACAGATGAGGCGGCAATAACCCTCGGTTATATGCCCGACATAATCGAAAAACATTTTGAGAACGGCTACAAAGGAATGAAGCTCGCTTTTATGCGTGAGGAAGAACCTCTGGGAACAGCGGGTAGCGTTAAGAACGCGGCCGAAGGCTATTCCGAACCCTTTGTTGTCGTGAGCGGCGACGCGATGTGCGATTTTGAGCTTGAGAAGATAATGCTTTTTCATAAATCAAGCGGCGCGGCGGTCACAATTGTTGCCTGTGAGGCGGCAGACCCTCGTGAATACGGCGTTATCAAGGTGGCGGAGGATAACCGTGTGCTTGGCTTTATTGAGAAGCCTTCATGGGCGCAGGCGACAAGCCGGCTGATTAATACGGGAGTTTATGTTGTAAATCCTGAATGCCTGAATCTTATTCCGCCCAAGAAATCCTTCGATTTTGCGAAGGATTTGTTCCCCACGATGATGCAGAATAATATGCCGATTTTTTGCTATAAAGAGGAAGGCTATTGGTGCGACATCGGAAACATTGACGCGTATCTCGAATGCCACAACGATGTTTTTGACGGTAAAATCAATATTTTACCCCGCTCGGCGACAAAGGGTGTCTATATAAAGGATGAGCTTCCCCAGGGCAATTACAGCGTTGTTCCGCCTGTATATATCGGCGGTGATACCGAAATCGCCAAGGGCGCGATTATAGGGCCTTACGCTGTAATTGATGACGGAGTTTATATCGGCGCAAACTCTCGCATCAGAAACTCCGTGGTGCTCGAAAACAGCAGCATTACATCCGACACCTCGCTGACAGGGGCTCTTGTTTGCGCCGGTGTTTCGCTGAAAAAGGGCGCGGCAATGTTTGAGGGCAGCGTAGCGGGCTCAGGCTCGGTGATTGGCACCAACGCATGCATAAAGCCCGGGGTTTTGGTATGGCCGGGCAAAATAATCGGCGCGGGCGCGTCGGTGAATTCAAATGTAAAATACGGCAGCGTGAGAGCGGATATCCTTGACGACTCAGGCGTAAGCGAGGCTTCGGGCGCGGATCTGACAATTGAAACCTGCGTTAAGCTCGGCGCCGCGGTCGGCAGCACCAGGCAGGGCAAAAAAGCAGGCGTGGCTTTTGACGGGTCTAACAGCGCGTGCGCGATGCATACCGCGGTAACTGCCGGGCTGATGTCCGCCGGCAGCAGGGTGTGGAATTTTTCCGCTTGCTTTGAGGCACAGCTGAATTTTTTCATCAACTTCTGCGGGCTCGGTACGGGGCTTTTCGTAGTGGGCGGTGAAGATAAAGCTATAAAAATCTGCGGCGAAAGCGGTCTTTCCATTCCGCGCGGCTTTGAGCGCGACATTGAATCCCGCATGGCAAAGTGCGAGTTTCGCTCGGCTGAAGAAAACGAGATACGCCTGAGCTCAGATATGTCGGCTGTTAAAACGCTCTATAAGCAGGAGGTTATCAGACAAGCGCCCTGCGGTCTGGGCGGCGCGGGCTGCACCGTTACAAGCGATAACGAGACAATTCAGTCGCTTATGCGCGATATACTCGTTAAGCTTAACTACAATGAAAAGAGAACACCCCTGTTTCATATCAACAATGCCGGTACAAGCGCGTATGCCGTGCTTGAAAGCGGTGAAAGAGTTGATTTCGAGCGTCTTCTTTCCCTTTGTTGCTATAATGAAATAAAGAATGGCAGAGATGTTGCCGTTCCTTATGATGCGCCGCAATTTCTTGACGCGCTCGCCGAAAGCTACGGCAGACAGGTTTACCGCTATCTCAGTTCGCCTGCGGATAATTCAGACGGTAACGCCAGAATGCTTGCCGCGAAGCAGCCCTTTGTGCGCGATGCCCTGTTTATGACAGTCAAGCTCCTTTCTATAATGAACGAGCGCGATTTGGAGCTTGAAGCGCTTCTTGATGAGCTGCCGCAATGTTATATTGTCAAAAAAATCCTGCCGTTTTCTTTACAGCCCTCCTCGCTCAGTGAAATTGTAGGAGAAGAAAAAATCAACATTACAAATAACAGGGAAGGCATAAGCATAGCTCGAGACGGCGGGCATCTGCTGATTATACCCGAGCGAAGCGGCGAAAGGATTCGTGTTTTTGCCCAGGCTCAGTCAATGGAGGCGGCAGGTGAGCTATGTGACAGTATTGAGGAGCTTATAGCGGCGGCGGAAAATGCGAACAATAAAGATAATAATGAGTAAATAGTATATA
>CAYUXK010000073.1:0-6765 GCA_964448835.1 uncultured Clostridium sp.
GTAGCCGTTTTTGGTCAAATACTCGAGGTCGCGGGCAAGGGTTTCGGGGTTGCAGGAGATATAAACCACCTTTTTTGGCGCGAGCTTTGTGAGCGAGGACAGAAACTTTCGGTCGCTGCCCGCGCGCGGCGGGTCGGTAAAAACAACATCCGCCTTTGCGCCCTCGCCTGCCGCCTCCAGCATGAATTCGCCTGCGTCGGTGCAAACAAATCGCGCGTTTTTGACCGAATTCCTGCGCGCGTTTGCAATCGCGTCATGTACGGCATCGCGGTTATTCTCAACGCCTACAACCTGCCCCGCGGTTTTGGCCGCGATAAGCGATATTGTGCCGATTCCGCAATAAGCATCAATAACCGAATCGCTCCCCTTCAGCTCGGCGAATTCCATCGCCTTGCCGTAAAGCACCTCGGTCTGAACCGGATTAATCTGATAAAACGAACTTGCGGAAATCCTGAAAACTCGCTCGCAAAGCGTATCCTCAATGTATCCGCCGCCGTAAAGCACCTGCTCGCGCTCGCCGAGCACCATGCTCGTGCCGCCGGGGTTAATGCTGAAAATCACGGTTGTGATTTCGGGAAATTTCTCAACAAGAGCCTTGGTGAAATTCTTCTTCTGCGGGAATATCGGCGCCGCGCCCACCAAAACAACCATCACCTCGCCGCTTGCAAAGCCGCGTTTAACAAGAACATGGCGCAAAAAGCCCCTGCCGCTGTCCTCATCATAGGGTTCAATGCGGAATTTAGGCAGCATCTTGCGGATTTCAACAATAATTCTGTCCGCCAAAGCGTCCTCGGTCATACATTCATTGACCAGCACAACGCGGTGGCTGCTCGACTGGTAAACGCCCGAGATGATTTCGCCCTTTCGGGTGCGGCAAAACGCCGCTTGAACCTTGTTGCGGTAGTGGTAGGGGTTAGACATGCCTATAATCGGCGAAACCCTGCCGAATTTCTTCAGCAGAATTTCACAGCGAGCCTGCTTCCATTTAAGCTGGCGTTCATATGTCATGTTTTGCAGCTGGCACCCGCCGCATTTTTTCGCGAGCGGGCAGGGCTTTGTGTAATCCATTTTTCTCCTTAACGATGTTAAATTATAAACGGGTTTTCGGTTTTATACGGCAGCGAGGCGGGCTGATTATAATCAATCTCAAGAGCGCCGAGGTATTTTAATAAATCAAACATCGCTTTGCCGTAATGGCCGAAGGCAACTGCGCCGTGATGCGGATAATTCTTTTGAATCAAGACATGGCGGTAGAAGCGCCCCATCTCTTTAATGGCAAAAACGCCGATTGAGCCGAAGGATTTGCAGTCAAGCGGCAAAACCTCGCCCTGGGCTATGTAGGCAACAAGGCGGCTGTCAGCCGTGGATTGCAGGCGGAAGAAGGTTATATCGCTCGCGGCGATGTTGCCCTCAAGAGTGCCGTTTGTGACCTCAACGGGCAAGGCGCGCGCCATAATTTTCTGGAATTTTATAGTGCCCGAGCAGAGCTTGCAGACGGGTGTGTTGCCGCAGTGGAAGCCCATAAAGGTATCGCTTAAAGCGTACGGGTATTTTCCCGCGATTGCCTCGTCATACATATCGGCGGGCACGGTGTTATTAATGTCAAGAAGGGTAACGGCGTCGCCACTTATGCAGGCGCCTATGTATTCGCTCAGCGCGCCGTAGATATCCGTTTCGCACGCTACAGGCATACCCATTGCCGCGAGGCGGCTGTTTACAAAGCACGGCACAAAGCCGAACTGAGTCTGAAAAGCGGGCCAGCATTTATTCGCGAAGCAAACATAATCCCTGCCGCCCTTGTGGGCCTCTGCCCAATCGAGCAGAGTGATTTCATACTGAGCGAGCCTCGGCAGAATTTCGGGCTTTGCGTTGCCTGCGCCGAGCTGCCGAGCCATATCGGCGGCAACTCCGGCGATTCTTTCGTCGCCCTCATGCTTATTGAAGGCTTCAAACAAATCGAGCTCCGAGTTTTCTTCAATCTCAACATCTAAGCCGTAAAGGCACTTGATCGGCGCGTTGCAGGCGAGAAAATCCTGCGGGCGTGGGCCGAAGGAAATTATTTTAAGGCGAGAGAGCGCGACAACCGCGCGAGCAATGGGCAAAAACTCCTCAATGCGTGCCGCGAGCTCGGCGGGTGTTCCCACGGGGCTTTCGGGGATATATGCCTTGATCTCACGCAGCTTTAAGTTGTAGCTGCAGTTGAGCATACCGCAAAACGCGTCGCCCCTGCCGTCAAGCAAATCATTTTCGCTGTCCTCAGCCGCGCCGACAAACATGACGGGGCCGTCAAAGTACTTTGCAAGCATCGTTTCGCTCGTTTCGGGGCCGAAATTGCCCAGATAAACAACAAGCGCGTTGCAGCCGCCCTCCTTAACCTCGCTGAGCGCGGAGAGCGCGTCTTTTTCATTCTCAACAATTATTTTGCAGTTATAGATTTCGCCCTTATAGGCATTTACAACCGCCTCGCGGCGCGAGTCGCTCAAGGTGCGCGGAAAGCAGTCCCTGCTCACGGCAATAATTCCGAGCTTGACATCCGGCATGTTTTTCATAACTAAAAATCCTTTCAAAATAATCTATTCTGTCGTTTTGTGTCGAGCGGTGTCGCTTTAGGCCAACCGATACTCGGCGATAAGCGTCTTTACCGCTGTTTTGTCGTCAGTGTCATCAAACAGAGCTCTTTCAAAGGGTAGCTTTTTATCCTCAAGGCAAAGCTCCAAAAAATACATAAAGATTCCGATGTCGATTTTGTTAAAGTACATCGCCTTGTTTACCGACATAATACCCTTTCTTCTTTGGTCATTATATCTGTACACCTTCAGGAGGTTGTCGCGGCTCTCTACAAACCAAGGCTGTGAGTTGCACGCGCTTGGGGCGAACCTGACGATATTCGCTATATCGTCGTAGTCGCCGTCCCAGACCTCCTGGGCGGTTTTTCTGCTGATTTTAAACATATCCTCGCGGAAATTATCCTCGGTCACCCTTGAAATAGCCATCATGATGACATAGCTGAGGCCGTGGCTTTTCATCTTCTCGGGAAGCCCGAGCCCGAGCCACAGAGCGCCGACATTCATGGCGGCAAGCTGTAAATCAAGCTGCTCGCCCATATAGCCGATATTTCGAAGGTAGCCCTCTTTCTTTTCGCTGTACATGAGAATGCAGTATTCGCCGCCAAGCCGGTAGGTCGTTTTTTTGCTTGGAACAATGAGAATTTCCGTTTTAATGTCGTCGTTAAGGGGCTTTAGATTTTTAATTATTTCCTCAATCTGCTTGAGCTCCGACTCGGATAAGGTCAGAGTTTCCTTGAACTTGTGAAAGGCCCTGCGCTTAAAAATCATTTGATACTGCTGCTCCATCTTCCCGCCTCCCGATGTTAATTTTACTCCTTAAAAAAGTCCCTCGGTAGAAAGGTATCTCTCGCCGCTGTCGGGCAGCAAAACGACTATGGTTTTGCCCTCGTTTTCGTCCCTTGCGGCAAGAAGCGAGGCCGCGTGGAGCGCCGCGCCCGAGGAAACGCCGACAAGAACGCCCTGGGTTTTAACAAGCAGCCTTGTGCTTGAATAGGCCTGCTGAGTTGTCGCGGTGATTATTTCATCATAAACCCCGGTGTCGAGCGCCTCGGGAATAAAGCCCGCGCCGATGCCCTGAATCCTGTGCGCGCCCGCCTTACCCTGAGAAAGAAACGGCGAATCGGCCGGCTCAACGGCAACCACCCTAACCTCGGGGTTCTTCTCTTTTAAATAATGACCCGCTCCTGTTATCGTACCGCCCGAGCCGACGCCCGCGACAAAGATGTCAACCTCGCCGTCGGTATCCGCCCATATTTCGGGGCCCGTTGTCTTATAATGCGCGGCGGGCGCCGCGGGGTTTGTGAACTGCGAGGGTATAAACGCTCCGGGGGTTTGGGCGGCAAGCTCCCTTGCCTTCTCGATTGAGCCCGTCATGCCCTTAGCGCCCTCGGTTAGCACAAGCTTCGCGCCGTACGCGGATATCAGCTTGCGGCGCTCCTCGCTCATGGTTTCGGGCATAACGATAACAGCCGTCATCCCGTAGGAGGCGGCAAAGGCGGCAAGGCCGATACCCGTGTTGCCGCTGGTGGGCTCGATAATCACGCTGTTTTTATCAATTACGCCCCTCGCCATGGCGTCCTCAAGCATTTCGCGCGAAATCCTGTCCTTCGCGCTGCCCGCGGGGTTCAGATACTCGAGCTTCGCGAGTATTTTTGACTTCGCGCCGACCGCCTGTTCGAATTCGTGCAGCCGCAAAAGCGGCGTTGAACCCACAAGCTCGGAAATGCTGTTATATACCTTCAATTAGAGCACCTTCTCTGTTTTCCAGATTTTCTCGGCGTATTCGTTAACCGCTCTGTCAGCGGAGAAAAGTCCTGAAGCGGCGATATTCATAAGCGAAATGCTGTTCCACCTGTTTCTGTCTTTCCACGCCTCACGCGCGACGGCTCGGATTTTCCTGTAATCGGCGTAATCAGCAAGCACCATATACGGATCATGGTGAATAATTGTGCCCGATATTTCTGAGAACATTTTGCCCGCGATGCCCTTGTTGGCAAACTCGATAATCCTGTGAAGCTCCGCGTTGTTATTATAATAATTCATAGGCTGGTAGCCGTTTCTGCGCATATCGTCAACCTCTTTGGCATTCATGCCGAAAACGAAGATGTTGTCAGCGCCTACCTCATTAAAGATTTCAATATTCGCTCCGTCCATTGTGCCAAGGGTAACCGCGCCGTTCATCATCAGCTTCATGTTGCCGGTTCCGCTTGCTTCTGTGCCGGCGAGCGAAATCTGCTCGCTGATGTCAGCGGCGGGCATGAGGCTCTCGGCAAGTGTCACATTGTAGTCCTCAAGATAAATAACCTTGAGTAATCCGTGAAGGTCGGGGTCATTATTTATCATATCGCCAATCGCGCAAATAAATTCAATTATTTTTTTCGCCATGAAGTAGCCCGGCGCCGCCTTTGCCGCAAAAATATAGGTCTGCGGCACATAGTCACCATTGGGGTTATCTTTGATTTCAAGGTATTTTGCGAGAATATTCAGCGCGTTGAGATGCTGGCGCTTATACTCGTGAAGCCGCTTTGCCTGAACATCAAAAACAGAGGACGGGTCAAGCGAGACGCCTGTTTTTGCCTTGACAAGGGCGGCAAAGTCGGCTTTGTTGGCGATTTTTATTTCTTGCAGCTTCTCGAGAACCGCGCTGTCGTTTGCAAATTCGCGCAACTTTGAAAGCTCGCCCGCGTCATAGACAAAGCCGCCGCCGATAAGCTCGGTTATTAGGGAGGAAAGGCGTTCATTCGACTGGCAAAGCCAGCGGCGGTGCGCTATTCCGTTAGTAACGTTGGTGAACTTATCTTTGTCGATTGTATAAAAATCGTTAAACACCGTTGTCTTAAGTATCTCGCTGTGAAGCGACGAAACACCGTTGACGCTGTGGCACACGGCAACGCACATATTCGCCATGCGCACCGCGCCGTTTGATATAATAGCCATGCGCTCAACCTTATCGGCGTCGCCCGTTTCGTCCCAAACCCTTTTGCGCAAGCGGTTGTCAAGCTCCTTGATAATCTGATATATTCTGGGCAGCAGGCGGCATACCAAATCCTCGCCCCAGCATTCGAGCGCCTCTTTCATAACCGTGTGGTTCGTGTAGGCAAAGACCTTCTTAACAATGTTATAAGCGTCGTCCCAGCCGTAGCCGCATTCATCAAGCATGATTCTCATAAGCTCGGGGATGGCCAGAGTGGGATGAGTGTCATTAATATGCATCGCGATTTTATCGGGCAGGTAATCGAGAGAGCCGTTTTCGCGCAGATGGCGCGCGACAATATCCTGCACCGAGGCGGAAACAAGGAAATACTGCTGCCTTAAGCGCAGGGACTTTCCCTCGGGGTGATTATCGGCAGGGTAAAGCACCTTGCTGATAACCTCGGCCATTGCCTTCTCTTCCATCGCTCTGACATAGTCGCCCTGGTTAAACATATTCATATCAAGACCGTCTGCCTTGGCGGACCACAGGCGCAAAACGCTCACGCCCTTGCCGTCTTTGCCGGCAACCATCATGTCATAAGGCACGGCCTTGACCGTCTTGCAGCCGACAAGCTCAACATGGTGATACTGCTCGTCCCAGCTGTCCTGCACTGTGCCCTCAAAGCGCACATCAACCATTTTATCCGTACGGGCAACAAGCCATACCTCGCCGCCGGGCAGCCAGAAATCGGGCATCTCGGTCTGCCAGCCGTCAATAATCTTCTGCTTAAAAATGCCGTATTCATAAAGAATGGAATAGCCCATACTGCAGTGCCCTTGAGTTGCAAGCGCGTCAAGGTAACACGCCGCGAGTCTGCCCAGGCCGCCGTTGCCGAGACCCGCATCAGGCTCGCAATCATAAAGCCTGTCAAGCTTAACGCCGAGCTGCTCCATTGCCTTCTGAGCGGCATCGGTAAGGTTAAGGTTAAAAAGCGTATTTTTAAGCGACCGCCCCATGAGGAATTCCATGCACAGATAATAAACCCTTTTTGCCCCCGGAGCATCGTCCGCCTTATCTGTAAACGCGTGCCTGTCTTCCCTCAAAATATCGCGCAGAATCTGCGCGAGAGATTTATAAAGCTGATCGTATGTTGCCTCCTCGGGGGTAACGCCGAAAAGATGCGAGAGCCTTGCCGTGACCATTTCTTTTAATTGATGCGCCGAGATGCTTCTGCTCATATCTTTCTCCTTTTCCATTTAAAGCCCGCAAAAATATACCTTCAAG
>CAYUXK010000074.1:0-6554 GCA_964448835.1 uncultured Clostridium sp.
AATAAAAATATCCCCGCCGCAAAGCGGCGGAGATACAAACTCAATATCAACTAATTGAATAAATAAATATTTTCGCTGTCCGGGGCTTTGGAATTTCGATTTCGAAGCCCTTTTCTTTTATCTCCCTGCCCGTGAGGGTAAAGCTTCGCTCGTCGTCGCAGTCGGTAAAGGTATACAGCGCTTCCTCCTGCACATTCCCGAGCTTGAACGCGGCCACGCAATAGGGCGAATTCTTACGCCTGAACACCTGAATAACCCCGTCCTTCTCTGACGGGCGGTCAAACTGCGCGGCGCACCAGACATCGTTTTTGTCGGAAAACTCGGTAAGCGGATAAAAGTCCTCAGAGAAATAGGGACGGATTTTTATGTATTCCCGAGTGAATTTTTTTAACAGCTGCATTTTATCGGCATCATCGCCGAAGGTATCACGCTCGGAGAAGGTGTAGCCCGTCGAAAGTGAAGCGGCATACGCGCTTCTCATATTATATATGTCGTAAATTCTGCCGCTACCCGTTCCCGAATACGGCAGCCACGAGTTGAAGGTTAAGTCATGGCACTGCGCCGCAAGGGCATCGTAATTTGCCGGGCACATATAGTCGCTCCTCCAAAGCGGCATACTTCTGCGAATGGTTTCAATATCAATGCGCCGTCCGCCTGACGCGCAATTATCAATCATGAGATGAGGGAATCTTTCTAACAGAGCATCCCAAAGCCTGTACATACCGGTTATGTGCTTAATTTCCGATATGCCTTTCCTGTCGGCGGCATCGGCTTTCCTCCAGTATTCCAAGGGTTCAAAGTTAAAATCCTGCCTGTAAAAATCAATATTCAGCCTCTCAATCAGGTCAGACAGAGTTTTAAAGCAGTAGTCCCACGCGTCCTCGTTGCCCAGATTCAAAAGCAGATTGTTATCATCGGGGTTACGGGTTAAAAAGTATTCCGGGTGCGCCTTCGCGACGGGGGTGGATTTAATTACGCGCTCGGGCTCAAACCATAAAATAAACTTCATCCCCGCCTCATGGATTGCCTTTGAAAAATCGGTCAATTCGTTAGGGTGGATTTTTTTGCTCACTACCCAGTCGCCCGTATGAACAGGCCAGTCGCCCTCGAATTCATCGGGGGTCGGCTCGGTGTCTTCCCCGTACCAGCCGGCATCCATCCAGACATAGTCAAACGGCAGCTCGTTCTCTTTGATAAGCCTTATTCTTTCAAGCGCGGATTCGGTTTTCATACCGCCCCAGATTGAAGCAGAAAGCGGTCCATGGCTGTCACGCCCGGGCTTCCCGATAAGTGAAAATTCATCCTTAACCAGTCTTCTCCACTTATTTTGAGAATCGGTAAAATTCCCCTCGTACGGCATGACAACGATTGAAGATGTCCTCACTTTTTCGCCGCTCAACAGCTTAAAGGAGGTTTCTTCAATTTTTGTTCTGATTATTACATCATCCTCGCCGCGGGTTATTTTGCAGTTCCACTGCCCTGTCCACCCGATTGCGAAAATAACACCGGCATTGTTTTTGGCAACATTGAAAAACGGCGCGTTAGTAACGCTCGACCTGCCGCCCTTAGTTGAGTAGGATTTTGTGTTACCGGGATAGATGTGATTGACACGCTGATTCTCAAAGAATTTATCAGCGTCACAGTAGAATTCATCGGCCGCCCATGTTGAGCCTGAGGGCGCGTAAACCTTTGTCGCTTTAACGGTATCGGGAAGATGTGCCTCCCACTTTCTCGGCGCTTCATGCTCAAGCGCGGCTGAGAAATCGCCGTCACTAAGCTCGGAAATTACCTTTGTAGGCTTATCCGATGTGTTTTCGAACCAATTCACCCATTCATAGGCGCCGAATTTTGGGAATCTCTTCGCTTCATTTGTGACCTTTAATCCGTCGTCAAAGCTATACACCGTTGTGAGCGTATCTCCTTGCTCCGATACAGTAACAGTGAAGCTGCATTCGTCAATCGGTAAGCCGCCGTAAAGGAAGCTGAAGCGGCGGTTATTTTTCAAAAAATCCATACTGAATTCCCCCTTTATTTAAGCATATCATGCTTTTTAATGAAAGAAACCACCTCATCAACCGTTGTAAAGGCAAGTGCGACAACCGTGTCTGCCCCACCGTAGTAAATAGCGATTTTGCCCGTCGCGCTGTCTGCGAGAGCGGCGCAGGGGAAAGCGACATTCGGCACATCGCCGACACATTCATAATACTCCCTGGGGCTTAAAAGATAGCAGTCTGCCCTGTGCAGAACCTTCCACGGCTCGTTAATGTCGGTTATCATAGCACCCATGCTGTAGGTGAAGCCATTGCAGCTTGTGAGTACACCGTGATAAAAGCAAAGCCAGCCTTCGCTTGTTTCAATCGGCGTGGGGCCCGCGCCTACCTTTGTCATCTCCCAGTTATTTTCGGGTTTAATTGTAAAGCGGTGCTTGCCCCAGTAGGTAAGGTCGGGACTTTGGCTCAAAAATATATCGCCGTAAGGCGTGTGACCTTTGTCACACGGTCTTGTGAACATCATAAAGTTACCGTCAATTTTTCGAGGGAAAAGCACGCCGTTTCTCGAAACGGGCAAAACAGCGTTTTCCAGTCTATCCCATATGATGAAATCGCTTGTTGTGGCAAGGCCTATTGATGTTCCGCGCTCGGTCGGGCATACCCATGAGAGATAATACCGTCCGCCGATTTCACACAGGCGCGGGTCATAGCCGGGAAAAATTTTTTCATTGTTAAGCTTCCAGCTTATGCCGTCATCGCTGAAACCCGTTACAAGGTATTGCTCGCGAGTGATATCATCCATCCTAAACACACCCACGAATTTGCCTTTAAAGGGCACCACGGCGGAATTAAAGATACTGTTTGCCTCTTTGACAAAGCTTCTGTCGATTATCGGGTTAGCGGTGTAGCGCCAAATGGGCTCTGAGCAGCCCAGGGGCTTTTCCTGCCACGGTATGTTGGGGATTGCCTTACCGATTATTTTTGTCATATTAACCTCCAAATTTAATTATATTATCTGTTTTTATGATTGATATGGTTGAAAGAGTAATAATTATACCTGCTTTGACTTGAGCCTTCGGCGCACATGGTTAAGATGCCGCTCAAAGTTACCGTTTGATATGAATTCGGCAAGAATGTATTGATCCATCACGGGAACCGAGCACGAAAGCTCGCCGAAATTCTCATCATACGCTTTCATTAATTCATCAGGAAGAATCATATACCCTATGCGCATCGACGCGGACAGACTCTTTGAAAACGTATTGATATAAATCACAGACTTTGATGCGTCAAGCGAATAAAGTGATTCTATCGGATGGCCGGGAATAAAGAATTCGCTGGCAAAATCGTCCTCAATGATATAATTACCTGTTTTTTCCGCCCAAGTTAGGTATTCGTATCGTTTCAAGATTGATGTGCTCACGCCCGAAGGATAGCTGTGAAACGGAGTCACATGCAAAACGTCAAAATGATTATTATTCAGCTCATCGGTTTCGATACCGTCCTGACCGAGTGATAACAGGCATACATTCGCGCCCACACCCGAGTACACGGATTGTATCTTGCCGTAGGAGGGATTCTCAATTCCGAAAACCTTGTCTCGACCAAGAATTTTGACAACGCTTTCATATAGCTGCTCAGCTCCCGAACCGATGATGATATTCCCCGGCTGCGCGAGCATTCCCCGATACCGTTTCAAATAGCCTGCTATCGCGTTACGCAGCACCTCGCACCCCTTGCCCGGCGCTTTTATAAATAACAAATCACCCTTTTCCGAGATTACCCTGCGCACGGTTTTAAACCATACGGAATACTCAAAATCCTGCTCAGCATGGTCTTTTGGCTCGGGCAAGAAAGTAAGCTCCTCTGCGGGCATCATCCTGCCCGTAGAAATCGCATCGAAATTGCAGACGAAGTATCCCTTCCTCTGCCTTGCGGTAATGTAGCCCTCATCCTCAAGCATCCCATAGGCCTTTTCAACAGTAATCAGGCTATAGCGGCTTTTGTCTGCCATTATACGCTTAGACGGGATCTTCTCACCGGGCTTCAGCTCGCCGTCAGTGATTTTGTTTTTAATCTCTTTGTAAAGAGTATAGTATTTCTTTTCGTTCATTTGGTTATATTCTTCTCTCCGTTTTTGAATACCTGCTCAATACCATATCAGCATTATACAACAGCCATATATAAATGTAAAGGCGTAATAAATCGATTGAAGGATTATTAAGTGTCACCGTTAAGTCAGTTTTCATACATTATTATGAGCTCACCTTCCCAAATTGAGCTTAGAAAGGGATTGATGAAGTGGGAGTATCAAACTCAAACAAAGAATTGAGCGCCGCCCGCATTAATTGTGGCGAATCGTTCAAGGTAAAATTATCACTGACAGCGCAGCCCGATATCGTTACCAACCCTGTCGATATCGTTATGATTCTTGACAGGTCGGGGAGCATGGCGGGAAGCCCGCTTGCGAACCTTAAAAACGGCGCGAAGAAATTCATTGATATTATCGATGAATCTACCGACAGCGCCCATGACGGTCAAATCGGGTTCGGCAGCCGTATCGGAATTGTCAGCTTTTCAACCACCGCAACTCAGGACACACAGCTCATAACATCCGTCGATGATTTAAAATCAGCTGTAAACTCACTTATCGCGGTCGGCTCCACAAACCACGCCGACGCTTTCACCAAAGCAACGGAGCTCTTTAACCCCGCATCCACAAACGCAAAGGTAATGATAATGTTCACCGACGGTAGGACAACTGTCGGAGGTAACCCTACCCCGATTGCCGACGCGGCGAAGGCGCAGGGCATCACCATTTACTGCATCGGTCTTTCGGGCAATTTCGGCATTGACGAGCAGGCGCTCAAGGATTGGGCGTCAGACCCCGATTCGGCCTATGTGACCATAACGCCGGATGACGAAGAGCTGGAAAAAATCTTTGAGGATTTAGCAAAGAATATTTCAAAACCCGGTGCCACTAATATCGTAATAAATGAAAAGGTCTCACCCTGCTTCAGGATAAGCTCTGTGTCCCCACCGACTAAGGGTATGGCAAGCCTGATAGATGCCACGTCACTTCAATGGAAAATCAGCGAGCTTGGCGTGAGCAGCAGTGAGGGCGCGGTGCTGGAATTCACTGTCTTGCATGTCGGGCAGTGCTCGGGCAGCGCCGAGGTAAACGAATCTATCGCCTACAGCGACAACGAAGGTAACAAGGTGGCCTTCCCGTCGCCGTTAATTGATATAGACTGCAGCATCGTTGTTCAGCCGGAGCCGTGCCCGAGGCCTGTAAATATCACCATCAACGGCTGTGAAGACGCCTTGGAGTTCGACGCGGGCGAGCTACTGATGGAATCGCTTGGCCGAATTCTTCAGATTAACGTCACACTGAGAAATATATGCCCAAACAAGCGTGTTGCGCTTGCGGCAATCCTCAGCGAGGTGGACGCTCACGGCCTTGAATATGAGCGCGGAATGAAAATTATGACCGTCCCCGCCCATACAAAACCCACTTGCCGTGATGTGACGGTTAAGTGCATCAAATTCGTTCTGCCCGAAGACCTTGATACCTACGGTTCTCCTAACTCGATATGCAACAGCCGCAAATTCAAGGTAAGATTTATTTCTCATTATATCGACAACAATTTCAGATGCTGTAATATTGTTTTTTAAACAGACAATGTTACCCGGGTGCTTGTTGCGCCCGGTACATAATAACACTGCCGAATTTGGTTAGCTTTTTTGCTTCCCAAATTCGGCAGTGTTTCAATTTATTTAATTATATGCAGGTAATGATACGCCGCTTGTGATAAACTCTGTGCATTCAAACTGATATGAACCGCCTTCTCCAAACGAGCTGCCCTCGACAAAGTATTTCATGCAGATACCTGTTTCCTTATCTATGCAGTACTCGGTTTTTATCTTGCTGCCCAGCGCGCTGTCCTCATAATAATACTTATCACAGTCTCTGCCTGCAATTGTAACGCTGCCGCTCTTTTTGAGTGAATCTTCAATTTCCTCATATGCGGACATATAACCTAAAAAGGCCTGTGTATATGACTTAACATCATCCTCGGTCATTGACATACCTTCAATATAAGTAAAGCCGTTTTCCGAGTCTCCTTCATAAAGATCATAATTATCGCCGTTCTTAATATACAATGTTTCAGCGCCTTCGCTCATCATTGTGTAATAGCCTTCGCTTGTGTGAATCATTTTCAATTCAAACTCTGTAGTTTCCCCGCCGGTTTCACCTGACATCATTTTATAGGTGATGGAATAGTCGCCATTCAAATGGTCATCGAGATAGTTGCCTGTGTATTCAAACGCGGCGTCGCTTGTGTCGTCACCGACATCCTCATTCTGAGCGCCGTCCGCTTGAGAAGCAACGGTGTTGTCGCCATCGGTAACGGTATCATCGTCTTTGCCGCACGCGGCAAGGGAAAACAGCATTGTAAGGATTAACAAACTGATAAGTATTTTTTTCATAGTAAACTCTCCCATAATTATTAAGTATTTCTATTATATGAAACCCGATTATAACCGGGTTAACCGCGCCTA
>CAYUXK010000075.1:0-6527 GCA_964448835.1 uncultured Clostridium sp.
TCACCAAAAGCACGCTCAGGCGTGCTTTTTTATTTTTGAATTCCTGTTGATTTCACAGCGTTTTTCGCTTATATTATATTTATCAACTTGCTTTATGTTACAGCTATACCCGCCACTAATAAGACTGTTTAAAATGTTATGTGAATTGACAAGGTCGGCAATTAATGATAAAATAGTTTCAATTTAGAAAAAGGAGCTGAACACTATGAAAAAGGTTATTTCATTAGTTATGATTGTCGCTGTCATCGGTGTTGGCGGCTGGCTTATTTATTCGCAGGTGCTCACAAATCCTGAGCGGCTTATTATCGGAAAGTGGGACTGTACGAGTGAAAACGGCATTGAGGGCGTGGCTAATTTTGAAGGCTACGAATTCCTTGAGGACGGCAGGGTTATCGTTAAGGGCACTTTGCTCGCCGAGCTTGAATATGAGGGCAAATACACTATTAATAAAGACAAGGGAACCGTGACAATCACTTACGAGGTGCTCGGGTTTTCATATAATGATGAAAGCACCTACGCCTTTGACGGCGATAAACTATCGCTTACCGACATCGAAAGTAAAATGGTAACAAGCTTTGTTAAAGTCCCCGAAAAATAAAACAAGATAACAAGATAAAACCCGTATGAATTCAAAACGAACTCATACGGGTTAATCAATTCAAGGGGTTACGCTATAATTTCACCAATGGTGCCGGGGGCGGGGGCGGCTGCGTTTGATTCATCGGTATCGATATGCATTGCAAGGGCGAATTTATCGCTGACTCTCACAACGACATCGCCGAAAACGAGCGAGCGACCATTTGAATCAATCTTAACACTTACAATCTGCTTATCCTTAAGATCGTAATTCGCAGCATCCTCGCTTGTCATGTGGATGTGCCTTTTGGCTACGATAACACCGCAGTCAATATCAACGCTGCCCTTGGGACCTACAAGCGTGCACGCGCCGCTGCCGGCAATGTCGCCGCTCTCACGAATGGGGGCGGTAACGCCGATGCTTCGCGCGTCTGTGAGCGAAAGCTCAACCTGCGCCGCGGGGCGAACGGGGCCGAGAATTGAAACGGCGGGGAAGCTGCCCTTTGGGCCGACAACGCCGACCCTCTCCTCACAGGCGAACTGCCCGGGCTGGGATAGGTCTTTTTTAACTGTCAGCTCGTGACCCTCGCCGAAGAGGATTGCAAGCTGCTCCTTTGTAACGTGAACATGACGTGCCGAGGTTTCAATAAGAACGGGTTTGCTCATTTGATGATAACTTCCTTATTATATATTACCAATTGATGGTGTATGAGTCAAGTGTGGTGAACGGAATGATAACTGAGGTATCAAAGTTGATAGTCCATTTAAGGTCATAAGTAGCCTTAAGAACGCGGCCTGTCGCAGCGTCAACAACTATTGTGGCAGTGCTTGAGGGATAGTTCATTTCGGCATTACCGACAAGTTTCTTAGCGGCGCCGGGGATGTTATCATTAACCGTTCCGGGGAGAATAACATTGAACGCTTTGGGAGCATGGCCTTGGCCGTGCTGAACCGATGAGGACTTGCCGTCAGCGATTGTGGTGACCTTGATGGTGTATTTGCCGTCAGCCTCGGTGCAGGTAGCGCTCTTGACATCTGCCGCGGTAAGCTTGCTGGCGTATGATTCGTTCTCAACCGGGAAACGAGCCTTTATATCTGCGCCTGTGTATGTTGATTCACCCTTGCTGTTTTTCGCAAGCTGGTCGCCGATGAATTTGTCAGCGCCGCCAAGGAGCTTAAGCACGGTGTCAGCCCAGCCGGGGAGGGTTGTTGAACCGTTAAGAGTTATCTTTGAATAGTGATGCGTTACGCTCTTGGCGTTGGTCTTAACATTGTTAACGGCTGTGTTGAAATAAGCGACGATTTCTTCTTTTGTGGCAGGTGCCGCGGCGGGAGCTAAAGTTGTGGCAACCGCTGTTGTCGTGCCTGCGACTGTTGTCTCACCCGTAACTGTGGTTTCTTGTGTAAGGGTTGTTATTTCACCCGCTGTGGTTTCCGCTGTGGCGGTGGTTTCGACGGCCGCGAGCGTGGTGGTTTCATTTTCCTCATCTTTGGAGCACGCCGCAAGCGAGATAACTGCGGTCAGGCAAGCAAGAGCAAGAATAAGGGCAAGGATTTTTTTTGTCATGAATACTTCCTCCTAAATGTAAGTTGCTCCGCAATGCCAAACACAGGAGCATACAACGCATAGTATAATATAAAAGATAGCCAATTGCAACCCAAAATTTGAAAAATTTTACTATTATAAATGAAAAGTTCTGTTTGAAATAATCTCTGAATCATCGTGTGAAACAAGTATAACAAGCGAGCTTTCCGCTATCTTTTGAATGATATTCACGAGCGTATTTCGCAAATCGCCATCAAGCCCTTTGAAAGGTTCATCAAGCAGCAGAATGTCGCCGCCAAAGGCGACCGCGCGCGCGAAAGCGGTTCTGCGGCACATACCGCCGCTCATTTCTGCGGGGAATTTATCACAGTCAGATGCGAGATTGACGCTTTCAAGCGCCGCCATCGCCTTGGCCTTGCTGCAAACAAGCGCGACATTTTGCAGGGCGGTGAGAGAGGCTATTAACCTGTCCTCCTGAAAGAGGAAGGATATTTTTTTGCCGTCAGTGCCGAGTATTTCGCCGCTATCGGGGGTTTCGAGCCCGGCAATAAGGCGAAGGAGCGTGGTTTTGCCGCTGCCCGAGGGGCCCGAAACGCAGAAAACGCCTTTATCGGGTATGGCGAGGGAGGGAATATCGAGAATTTCTTTGCCGACAAAGCTTTTTTTAACTGCTCGGATTTCAATAGCCATATCTTTCACCCCGTTTCTTAGTGAAGCTGCTTATGGCAAAAACCAGAGCCTTCTCAAAAATGAGGCTTAACGCGACCACCGCTGCGGTCCAGGCAAAAAGGTCAGTGTATTCAAGGTTTGTTTTTGCGTAATACAGATTCGTACCTATGGCGTGAATGGGTATTGACAGCACCTCGGCGGCAATGCCTGCCTTCCATGCGAAGCCAATGGCGGTTGCGCAGCCCGCGCTGAAATACGCGAACACTTGAGGCGCATAGATCTTTGTAATTTTTTTTGCCGCCGAAAGGCGGAAAATCTGCGCCATTTCAAGCAGATTTTTATCGGTTTTAGCTATTCCCGCGCTGACATTTGACCACAGAATCGGCACAACCATGATAAATGAGGTTACGGCGGGAACATTGTTTCGCTTAACCCAAATGAGAAGCAGAATAATGAACGACGCAACAGGCGTTGACTTCATGAGCGTGAGCACAGGCGACAAAAATTCATAAAGCAGCTTTGAAAACGAGGTCAGCGCGCCGAGCAGGGTGCCTAAGGCTATGCCTAAAAAGCAGCCGACTATTATTCTCAGGAGCGACGAGCCTGCGTCAAGGTAAAACGAGCCCTCCTGAAGTAGCTCAATCAGGCGCTTAAGCACAGCGGTAGGCGGCGGAAACAGAAAGCTGCTGCCGATAAAATCCGCCAAAAGCTGCCAAAGCAGGAGCCATACAATGATGACTCCTGCTTTTAATGAAATCTTATTAATTGCCTTATTGTACACCATAGTAAAAATCCTCATTGGGTAGCGCGCCGCCGACGCAGGCAGGGTCGTAGCTGTAAAGCACGCCGAGATTTTCCTGTGACATACGCATCATTTCACTGCCGCGAATATAAACAATGTTGCACTTGGGCAAAACCTTCTGCGCATATTCAAGGCTCGGGAAAACGCCGAGATTGAACAGGAATGAAGGTCCTACAGTGTCATTGTTGAGAAGAAAGCCTACGCTTGCCTCGGTGTTGTTAAGGAACTCAACAACCGCGTTTGGGTTTTGCTCGATGAATTCCGTGCGTGCGATAACGCAGCCCTGCGCCAGGCGCACATCGCTGACCTTGCCCCATTCGTCGGTGAGGTTCAGCGCCTCCCGTGTGCTCTTGTTTTTATTGAGAACCTTTGAGGCAAAAGGCTCGGGCAGCATACATATGTCTGCCTTGCCCTCAATGGCAAGCGTCGCAAGCTCATTGTGAGTAGCATGATATTCGATTTTAACATCCTTCGCGGGGTCAAGCCCGTTTTGGGTGAGAATATAATTAATAATATATTCAGGCGTCGCGCCCTTGCCCGAGGCGTGGAGCGTTTTGCCCTTTAAATCGGCGACGCTCTTAACCGTTTCACCGTTTTCGATTATTGAAAGAACGCCCAGGGTGGTAATCGCAAGCATACGAACACCGCCGTTGGTTTTGTTGTAGAGGTTTGCCGCAAGGTTAAGCGTGCAGGTTGCTATATCAACCTCACCCGTGGTAATGAGCGGCGCGATTTCTTCGGGCGAGTTGACGGTGGTTGTGTGATACATATAGCTTTTATCATTAGCAAGCTTCAAAAGCGCAAGGCCTGTGGGGCCGTTGAGCATTGCTACCTGAATCTTCTGAGCGTCTGTGAGGGTAGGAACGCTTGTTTGCTCTTCATTCCCCTGACCATTGGTGCAGGAGCAGGCACAAAGGATAAGCATAACAGCTGTTAATGCGGCGAGAATACGAACAAAAAATTTCATTTTATCCGTCCTTTCATTTTTTACTTCATACTCAAAAATTATATGGCTAAACACCGCCGTTGTCAAGCAAGCATATTAAATTATTGCCTGAGCCTCTCGTTTTATTGCGGGATAGCATAAAAGATTGATTTAATCGGGCATATACTGCGACGGTTATTTGAAAAATGTGCCACCGCATAAACGAAAGCTCCGAAAGAGCCGGGGAATTAATTTATTTTATACTGTTCGATTGCTGTTTGCGCCGTTTGAATTAAGCGGTCAATAACATTATCGGGCGACAGGATTTTGACATCTGTTCCGAAATTCATCAGCCATGTCAGAAATAGGGGGCTTACCGCCACCCTAACCGTCACCTCAAAAAATCCGCCATCAGTTCTGCACAGCGTCACATCCTGGCCGAATCGGTCGATAATAACCCCCGCGAGGCTGCTTTTGCACCTGAGCGTAACAAGCTCGTCCTCGCCGCCGAACATACTAAAGGTTTTTTTGCAATAAACAGCAACATCAAAATTGTCGAATTCCTCCGGCGACTCGCGCCTTTCGTCAAGAACGCTGATATTCAGCAGCTTATCGGCGCGGAAATGCTTGATTTTTTTGCTCTGCGCCTCGTAGGCGACCATGTAGTAGTTATCATTGTCCCACGCGAGAGCCCAAGGGCTGACAACATAAAACTTTCCACCGTGGCGAACTTCTTTCTCTTTTTTGTCGTTCCATTCAAAATACTGAAATTTGATTTTTGAATTGCTGTTAATTGCCGCGTGAATATAGTCAACAGTGTAGTAAATGCTTTCATTCATCGTTTTGATTCTGTTTGTGACAAAAACCTGGTGCTGCAGCTGCTGAGCTTCAAAGGCGCTCGTAAGGCCTTCGATTTTTTTAATCAGCTGCGCGCTTTTTTTATGGGTGATGAACTTCGACGACTGCACCGCATCAACAAGCAGCTTCAGCTCGGGCAGCTCAAAATCACGGCTCGCGACATAATATGTAACTGTTTTGCCGCGTCTGGTTTCAACATCTATACCGAAAAGGCGCAGCGCTTCCATGTCATCATAAATACTTTTTCGCTCTGCCATAACATTATATCTTTCGAGAGCCTCGATTATCTCGGATATGGTTAACCCGTGCTCATTGTCGGTTCGCTCAAGCATAATCTTCATCAGGTAGAGAATTTTCAGCTTTTGATTTGTTGACCTCGGCATAATACACCTCTCAAGACTTTTTTGAAACTGAACTGCTGATATGAATAAAAACATTTTTTTCGGGGTAGTATAGTTCTTGAAATAAATATTGTTGACTTTATATAGAAAATAGGATATAACAGAATTAAATTAAATCGTTTTTCCATATCATACTTATAATATACGAATATTCGCGGACTTTCAAGGATTTTTCAATAATATATTTGCGGGTATCCGTACATATCTATAAAAAAGGGGTTTGATTTTTAAGTGTAAAATCAGTTTATCGGTAGGTTTATCGTACATTGCTTATGCAATAATGAATATGGCGGCTGACAAAGAAACCTAATGTCAATTAACAAAAATTTTGAAAGGAACGGTTAACATGGGGCTTTTTGATGATTTTTTCGGTGATATGTTTGACCTTGACGGCGACGGAAAAACGGATGAATTTGAGGAATTGGTCGGTTTGGATGTGCTGGAATTCTTTGAAGATGAGAGAAAAACGCAAACCGATTCGGGCGACGATGACGAAGACGAAGATGATGAATATGTTGAATATGATGAAAATTATTACGAAGACTCCGAAGACTCCGACGACTACGATGATTATGATTAAGATATCTGACGCTTAAACGGTGACAGAATAATAATGTATATATAAAAAAAGCTCACCGCCGCAAGCTTTTTCACAGTTTGGCAAAAAAACCGGGGACCGCCGCGTTAGCGACAGTCCCTTGAAAAGATTAGTTATTTCAGACCGTTTTCGTATGCCTCGATCATCTTTTT
>CAYUXK010000076.1:0-6508 GCA_964448835.1 uncultured Clostridium sp.
ACAAAAATCCCCGACTGCATTGCAATCGGGGATTCCTTATATAACCTATATTATATCTTAATTACCTCGGGAACTTGATAGCTGCCTGAGCTGCCGCAAGGCGCGCGATGGGAACGCGGAACGGTGAGCAGGAAACATAGTTAAGACCAATCTTGTGGCAGAACTCAACCGAGCCGGGGTCACCGCCGTGCTCGCCGCAGATGCCCAGCTTAATGTCGGAGCGTGTCTGCTTGCCGAGGTCGGCAGCCATCTTAACAAGCTTGCCAACGCCGTTCTGGTCAAGTCTCGCGAACGGATCGGACTCGAAAATCTTCGCTTCATAATATGAATTGAGGAACTTGCCCGCGTCGTCACGGCTGAAGCCGAAGGTCATCTGGGTAAGGTCGTTAGTGCCGAATGAGAAGAACTCAGCTTCCTTGGCAATCTCGTCCGCTGTGATGGCGGCTCTGGGGATTTCAATCATCGTGCCGACATGGTAAGTGAGCTCAACGCCAGCGTCTTCAATGATTTTTTTGGCTGTGGAATCAACGATATCCTTAACATATTTAAGCTCTTTAACTTCACCGACAAGGGGAATCATGATTTCGGGAATGATGTTGAAATCGGGATGAGCCTTGTTGACATTGATAGCTGCGTTGATGACAGCCGTTGTCTGCATAGCTGCGATTTCGGGGTAGGTAACCGCAAGGCGGCAGCCTCTGTGGCCCATCATCGGGTTGGACTCGTGAAGGCCCTCGATAACGCTTGTGAGCTCCGCGGCGGAAATGTTCATTTCATCGGCAAGCTCTTTGATTTCGTCTGCCTTGGTGGGAACAAACTCATGAAGGGGCGGGTCAAGGAAACGAACGGTCATCGGTCTGCCCTCAAGAGCGGTGTACATATCCTCAAAGTCGCCCTGCTGGAGGGGAAGAATCTTGGCAAGAGCCTTTTCACGCTCCTCGGCTGTTTTGGAAACTATCATTTCGCGGATAGCCTTAATTCTGTCGCCCTCAAAGAACATATGCTCGGTGCGGCAAAGGCCTATGCCCTCGGCGCCGAACTTAACTGCCTGCTTGGTATCCCTGGGGTTATCGGCATTGGTGCGAACCTTGAGCACGCGGCGGCTGTCAGCCCAGAGCATGAACTTCTCAAAGTCGCCCGAGATTGTTGCTTCAACTGTGGGAACTGCTTCGCCGTAAATCTTGCCGGTCGAGCCGTCAAGCGAGATATAGTCGCCCTCGTTATACTTATTGCCGTCAAGCTCAAAGAAGCCCTCGTCGGCGTGCATTTTGATTTCGCCGCAGCCTGAAACACAGCAGGTGCCCATGCCGCGCGCAACAACAGCTGCGTGGGAGGTCATGCCGCCGCGAACGGTAAGAATACCCTGTGAAGCGACCATGCCCTCAATATCCTCGGGGGAGGTTTCAAGACGAACAAGAATAACCTTCTCGCCTCTGATATCCAACTCTTTTGCGTCCTCAGCTGTGAAAACAACCTTGCCGCAGGCGGCGCCCGGTGAAGCGGCAAGACCTGTGCCGATAACCTTGGCGGCTTTAAGAGCCTTTGCATCAAACTGCGGATGAAGCAGAGCGTCAAGCTGCTGGGGTTCTACGCGAAGAACTGCTGTTTCCTCGTCAATCATACCCTCGGCAACAAGGTCAACTGCGATTTTAAGAGCGGCGGCGGCGGTGCGCTTGCCGTTTCTGGTCTGGAGCATATAGAGCTTTTTATTCTCGATGGTGAACTCCATATCCTGCATATCTTTGTAGTGATTCTCAAGCTCGGTTGCGATTTTAACAAACTCATCATAAACCTCGGGCATCTCCTGCTTGAGGTGGTCGATTCTGCTGGGGGTGCGAACACCGGCAACAACATCCTCGCCCTGAGCGTTGATGAGATACTCGCCAAACAGAGCCTTTTCGCCTGTCGCGGGGTCACGGGTGAAGGCAACGCCTGTGCCCGAGTTGTTGTTAAGGTTGCCGAAAACCATCGGCTGAACATTAACAGCGGTGCCCCATGAGTAGGGAATTTCGTTCATGCGGCGGTATACATTCGCGCGGGGGTTGTCCCACGAGCGGAAAACTGCCTTGACGGCGCCCATGAGCTGCTCCTTGGGGTCAGAGGGAAAATCGGAGCCGATCTTTGATTTGTATTCATCTTTGAACTGCTCAGCAAGGGTTTTGAGGTCGTCGGCAGTAAGCTCAACATCCTGCGTTACGCCCTTCTTTTCCTTCATAGCGTCGATAAGCTCTTCGAAATATTTCTTGCCGACTTCCATAACGACATCTGAATACATTTGGATGAAGCGGCGGTAGGAGTCATAAACGAATCTCTCGAATTTGGGATCGGGGTTGCCCTTGATAAGGCCGGCGATAACATCCTCGTTAAGGCCGAGGTTGAGGATTGTGTCCATCATGCCGGGCATGGAAGCTCTTGCGCCCGAGCGAACGGAAACAAGAAGGGGATTTGAGGGGTCACCTAATTTTTTGCCGTTCATCTCTTCGGTTGTGGCAAGAGCGGCATCGATTTGAACCATAATGTCGTCGGCAATTGTTTTGCCGTCCTCATAATAACGCGTGCAGGCCTCTGTGCTGATTGTGAAGCCCTGGGGAACGGGCATTCCGAGCCTTGACATTTCGGCGAGGTTAGCGCCTTTGCCGCCGAGCAGCTCTTTCATGGAGCCGTTGCCCTCTTTGAACAGGTAGACATACTTGTGAGCCATTAAATATACCTCCAAAAATTTATTGAACATTGTAACCTCTGATCAAATCGCACGCACACGCTTCAAAAACAAACCGTATACTCCGATTCAATCAGCGGTTACCAAAACAGGCGCAACCGTTCAGAAAGCGCCAACAATCATTATAACAAAAGTATAATATAAATTCTATACATTTTTAAGATAAATTAAACAATGAAGATGAGAAAGCTTTTGGTAACAATTAACATAACATTGACGAATCTTGCCGAAAAAGCCAAAAGAAGCTCACGCAAAAAGCGTTACTTCGGATACACGCTGTGAAAGTGCGCGATGCCCTTCTCAACGGTGCGGTAAGGCTCGCTTGTATGATCGTGCTCTATAACCGCCCATTTGGTACCCGCCCTGTCAGCCGCGGCGAGAATCGCGCCGAAATCGAGCGCGCCGCTGCCGACATCCTCAATTTTTTTGAGGAAGAGCGTCTTTTTGTAATCCTTGAGGTGAAGAAGGTCGAGCCTGCCGTTTAGCTTATTGATATAGTCAACCGGCTCAAAGCCCGAGAACTTGACCCAGTATGTATCAAGAATAAACTGCATATCGGGGCATTGCTCAATCATGAGGTCGAGCTTTGTCTTATCGCCGATTTTTTTGAACTCCATGAAATGGTTGTGGTAGCCGAATTTAAGCCCGTAGGGCTTGAGCTGCTCGCAAAAGCCGTTGGCAAGCTCGATGAACTCCTTAAGCGCGTCCTCGCCTCTTGTAAACTTCGAGGGCATCATGCCGAGCCCGACAATATCGGCGCCGAGCGTCAGGTGCTCCTCGGCAAGGCGGTCAATATCATTCACAAGACGCTCAAACGGCGAATGAGTGCCGCAGATAACAAGACCGCAGGCATCCGCGAGCTGTCGCAAATCCGCCGCGGGCATATCACAAATCGCGCTGAGCTGAACATTCTTCGCGCCGAGCTTTGAAACCCTGCTCATGACCTCGGCGACACCCTCGGGGGTTTTGCACAGGCGGCGCAGAGTATAGAGCTGAACGCCTATTTCAATCGCGTTTGCCATAATTTGCTCCTTCCAACAGAAAGGAACCGAACGCACAGACGCCCGGTTCCCTGAATGATTTAATTATTCCTCGGGTATATAGCTGTAGAATTCAACTCTAACAGCATCGCGCGGGAAATCGAAACGGCGATTCTCGCAAACCGAGCCCTCTTTAACTGACTTGTCGTCAAGCTTGACGAGGAGATATGAGCTTCTGACCAGGTTGTCATTAGCATCATAAGCGGAGTAGCCGATACGCATATCGTCTGAACGGCGACCGACGGCAATCATTTCAACATCCGCGAAGCCGCTGACATTGCCTATACCGTAATCGCTGAATTCAACACTCTTGATTTTTGCCACGGAGTTGCCGAAAACATAGTAATCCGCAAATACAAGCTGAATATCCTCGGGAGTTTCAACATATTGCACCGCTGTGGTTTCGCCCTTGGTGGTCTCTTTGTCTTTGTTGGGCGTTGTAGCTCCCATGGGATTGATATAGGTGTATCTTTCGGCGCGGGTTTGAGCGGGCTCATCGGGTATATTACTCTTGCAGCCGACAAGGCAAAGCGAAAGAACTAAGACAAGCATTATAATGCTGATAATTGATTTCATAACAAATCAACCCTTTCTGATATTCGTTTGCGCAATACGAACAATTCTATCATATATTTTTGGACTTTTCAACCTGTTTAATCATTTCCCTGAAAACCTCGGCGATTTTTGGCGCGGTGTTGATGCCGAGTGAGTTAGTCTCCTCATAATGGCGGCGGTTCAGACGGTCGTGCGCGTGCTCAATATAAGGTCGCGCTTCATCGAGCAAAAAGTCGTTGGGCGGAATCACATAGCCGACCTCGTCGTTCGCGAGCCCGATAATCATCATCTTGCTGTCGCCGGCAATCGAGCAGAGCGGCTCGGGGTTGACCTGAGCGCCGAGCCCGGTCGCGCTGGTTTCAGATGTGAGGTACCCGCCGTAGGCAAGCTCGGGGAAAAGCTCGCAGGGGAGAAGAAGAACTTTGAGCGTGTCAATTTCAATATAGGTCATTTCGCTCTTGAGCGCGTGTGAAATCGACATTGAGGGGATATGGTATTCGCGCGACTTGATAATGCCGATTTTAGCCGCGAGCATAAGCACGGTGTTATCCGTCTCAAAATAAAACTCCTGCCTTATTATGCCGATTTTAGGCGAAAGCCTTTTTTCGTCCTCGGGCTTAATCGAAAGCGCATAGCCGGCAAGCTTGCGCCCGATTGCTTTGGTAGATTCGGAAAAGTCGCTGCCCGATTCTTTGATTTCACGCTCGTTTTCGATTTCCATGCTTATCATGCCGCCGATAGCGCCCACGCAGTACAGCACATCCGCGCCCGTTTTTTCGGCAATCGCTTCACGAAGGTAACAGGGGAAGTCGGCGCTCACAAGCTTGTTGCAGCCCTGAAGGGATTCGGAATGTGAGGCGAAATTAAGTATATAAACCTCCTTGCCGCCGTCGGCGGGAACAAAGCGCAGACGGGTAAGGTCCTTTGAATAAACCACTGGCAGGCGGATATCCTCCTGCATATCGGGCACCTGAACCCTGCCCAGATAAAGGTCGCCCTTTTGCCTGCTCTCATAAGCAAGCTCAACCGCCTTGACCGTGCGGTCAAAAACGAAATTCATATAGGCCTTGTCGCGCCCCGAGAAGGGCAGCATGCCCCATATGCCCATTGTGTCAATTCCCGCGTGGCTGTGGGTGCTGACAATATTGACGCTTCGGCAGCCCGTGCGCATAACGAAGTTGTGAAGACGGCGGCGGATTTCGTTGACATCGGCGTTCACCATGCCCACATCGTCAATGGATACAAGCACAATGCCGCCGCGCCCCGAAAGGTCGTCAAGCCAAACGGCGTGGGTATGCGGCGCGTCAAGAACCCCCTGGGCAGGCTTATTTGACTGATAGCCCGCAATATAGTACTTTTTGGTATGAATATCAAGCGGCAAAATGCTCTCTCTTGCAAAGCCCAGCGAAAAATACCTGCCACTAGGGGAAGAAACACAGTCAAATTTGCCCTGCGGCAGCGGCAGAGCGGGCTTTGAGTCAGCTCGTTTGCCCGACACCTTGAGAGCGCCGCGAATGCCTTTGAGTACGCCGGATAGCGCGTCCATAAAAATCACAATCCTTTCACCAGTCAAATCTTGTCAGTTTACCCTGCAAAAGCAGGTCGGGGAATTTCCATTGCCTCAAAACCTCGTAAACGCCTATCGCTACGCTGTTTGAAAGGTTGAGACTGCGGGCGTGGGAATTATTAATCATCGGCAGGCGAACGCAGCTTTGAGGATTCGCGTGAAGCAGCTCCTCTGGCAGCCCCGCCGTTTCTTTGCCGAAAACAAGATAGGAATTATCGGGGTATTCTATGTCGCAGTAAACATGCTCGGCCTTGGTTGAAAAATAAAAAAATTTGCCATCCTTGTTTTTCTCAAAAAAATCATCAAGACAGGAATAATAGCTTATGTCGAGCATCGGCCAATAGTCGAGACCCGCGCGTTTTAATTTTGCGCTGTCAATTTTAAAGCCCATCGGCTCAACAAGATGAAGTCTTGAGCCTGTCGCGGCGCAGGTGCGCGCGATGTTGCCGGTGTTTTGCGGGATTTGCGGCTCGACGAGAACCACATTAAGAACGGCCATTTTGAATAACTTCCTTAAATTTCAATATGTTTTTTGATTTTCGTCGGCAAAAATATAATAGGCAAGTCCAATACAAAATTTGAAAAGGAGAGAATGATATGATGAGTAAGCAAACCACCGCCATTATT
>CAYUXK010000077.1:0-6479 GCA_964448835.1 uncultured Clostridium sp.
CTTTCTTATATCTCAAATAACGCTTCCCTGATAACCTCGCAAACGGAAGGATGCGGGAAAATCAGCTCGCGCAAATTATTTATGTCAATCTCGGTTTCAAGCATCAGCGCCGCGCCGTAGATTATCTCGGAGGAATAGTTGCCTATCATGTGCACGCCGACAAGGCAGTTGCGCTTTTTATCGGCTATCACCTTGACGATGCCGTCGCCGCCCTCGTTTTCGGCAATGTACCTGCCCGAATAGCGCAGGGTAAGATTCACGCAAACGGCGTCAATGCCCTTTGCCTTGGCGCTTTCAAGCGTTTCGCCGACTGAGGCGACCTCGGGGTTGGTGTAAATAACACCGGGCACGGCAAGGTAGCTCATTTTATCGCGCTTGCCGAGAATGTTATTCACCGCGACCTCGCCCTCGCGGTAGGCTGTGTGGGCGAGCATGGATTTGCCGTTAACATCGCCGGCGGCGTAAACGCCGGGTACGCCGGTTTTCATATATTCATCGGTGATAACCGCGCCCTTTTCGGTGGCAACGCGAAGCTTATCGAGCCCGAAGCCCTCGGTAACCGCGCGCCTGCCGATTGAGCAAAGCACCTTGTCCGCCGAAACGCTTTCGCTTTCGCCCTTCGCATTTATGAAGGATACGCTGTCGGTTCCCACCTCGGTAACGCGGCAGCCGAGCTTAAAGGTAACGCCCTTCTTAGCGTAATTCTTTTGCAGAATGGCGGATATCTCGCCGTCGGTGTTGCCTGCAATATGGTCAAGCATCTCTATAACCGTGACGGCCGAGCCTACAGAATTGTAATAAGAGGCCATTTCAAGCCCGATTACGCCGCCGCCGATAACCACAAGCTCCTTTGGTATCTCAGTCAGGTCAAGCACCTCGCGGTTGGTCATCACAAAGCCGCTTTTCGCTCCCTCAAGAAGCCCTGGGATGGGGGGCATAACGGGTGCGGAGCCTGTCGCGATTAAGAGATTTTTGCCCGCGTATACTTCACCGTTCGCGCTTATTTCAAAGCCGTTTTCGCCCCTGCCGAGAATTTCGCCCTCGGCGCTTACAACGGTAACGCCGAGCTTCTTGAGCTTCATGGCGATGCCTGTCACAAGGGTTTTGACCACCTTGTTTTTGCGCTCAATAACCTTCGCCTGGTCAATGGAGGCGCCGGTTACGGTAACACCGTATTTGTCGCCGTGATTGGCGTAATCAAATATTTTTGCCGAGTAGAGCAGGGATTTTGACGGGATACAGCCCTCGTTGAGGCAAACGCCGCCGAGCGCTCTTTTCTCAATAAGCGCGGTTTTGAGCCCGCCTGCAGCGGCTTTTTCCGCCGCGTTGTAGCCTGCAGGGCCGCCGCCGAGCACAATTAAATCAAATGTATTCATTTTAACCCTCCTGCTCCTTTAAGAAATCCGTAAAACGCTCAAGCGAGGTTTGCAGCTGCATTAAAAATCTTGACGCGGGGCCGCCGTCGACCGCCCTGTGGTCATATGTGAGCGAAAGCCCCATTGCCTGATAGGTCTGAATGCCGCCGTCAACTGATTTGATTCTGGTGGTGATTGTGTTAACGCCGAGAATCGCGGTCTGGGGCGTGTTGATAACGGGCGTGAAATGCTCGATACCGAAAGCGCCGAGATTCGAGACGGTGAATGTTCCGCCCTGAAGTACCTCGGGCAGCATATTGCCGCCGCGGCATTGGGCGGCGAGAGCCTTCGCCTCTGTCGAAATCTGATTGAGCGATTTTTTGTCGCAGTCACGAAGGGTGGGCACGACAAGACCGCGCTCGGTATCGACCGCAACGCCCATATGAACACCGTTCCAGTATCTCATGATGTCGCCCTCAAGCAGATGCGCGTTGAGCGCGCGGTACTCGGGCATCGCGAGAGTGCGGGAAACAACAAAAAGTATCATATCGTTGAGCGTAATATTGCCGTAGCCGATTTTTTCGCCGCCTTCTTTGATCTGCTTGCGAAAGGCGAGAATATTGCCCGCGTCAAACGAAAGGGTGTGGGTAAGCTGAGCCGTGGTTTGAAGCGAATGTAACATCTGCTTTGCAATCGTTTTGCGAATGTTACTCATCTTCTCATCTATGTAGCCCGATGCATCGGCAGAGGAGTCAACAATATACCTGCCGCCCATGCCGCCTGCCGCCGCGGCTAAGCGCACATCCTGCTCAATGATTCTGCCGTCAGGTCCGCTCGCGGGTGTCCTCGCAAGGTCAACGCCGCATTTTGACGCGAGAGCCTTTGCCCTGGGCGAGGCCTTGATAAAACCGCTGTTAATCACTATGCTCAGCGGCGCGATTTCCACCGCTGTTTCCGCGGACAGCGAAGACACAAGGTCTTTCTCGTCGGGAGCCGTTTTTTGCGTAGCGGGGGCGAATTCCTCAAAGCTTTCGCCCTCATTGCCGATGACGCAAACATTCGTCATAACGGGAACATCGTCATCCTCGGCAAAAAACTGCGCGAGAACCGTGCCGCTGCACGTAGCCTCCTGCTCAAGGGTTGATTTGTCGGTTTCGTAAACGAAAAGAAGCTCGCCCTCTTTAACCGTTTCACCAACCTTTTTGCACCACTGCGTAAGCACGCAGGTTTCAACCGTGATACCCACATTCGGCATCATTACCGGTACTGCCATATATCTTTCCTCCCATGAATGAAATTAAAATATTATCAGTGTTTTGCCCTTAGCCGCGGCGACAATATCCGCGGGCGGCTTGCACTCCGTAATCAGAATGTCTGCTTCGCCCATACGCGCGAAGGTGAAGGGCATACTTTTGCCTGCCTTTGAGCAATCCGCGAGCACAATGGTCTTTTTTGCCTTAGCGGCGATTTTGCGCTTAAGCTCGCACTCCGACATATTGCCGCAGGTGAAGCCGTCCTCCGCTGAGAAAGCCGAGGCAACCATAAAAGCGACATCAATGTTGACATCCTTGATAAAGTCAATCGCCTGTAGCCCCGAAACCGAAAGCGTAGCGCGGTTAATAAGGCCGCCTATGAGTGTTACGGTGGGCTTGAATTTCTCCGACACCTCAACCGCGACATTCGGGCCGCTTGTAAGGATTGAAAGCGGAGCGTCGGGCAGCAGCCTTGCAAGGCACATTGCCGTTGTGCCTGAATCAATATAAATCGAGCGCCCCTGCTCCGCGAAGGGAACGGCCTTGGCGGCGATATGCTCTTTAGCGGCGTGGTTTTTGATTTTACGAAGCTCGTAAATATCCTCGCTCGTTTCGCTGTGCTCCTTGATATACCTAGCGCCGCCGCGAACCCTTAACGCCTCGCCTATGTTCTCAAAGAACTCAAGGTCGCGCCGCAGGGTCATCGTTGAAAGCCCCGGGAAAACAGCCTCAAGCTCCTTCAGGGTAACGCTGCCGTTTTCACGCAGAAGAGCAAGAATTTTTTCGCGTCTTTGCGGACTCATAAGGTCACCTCTCAATAAACAAATAACATAAAATATGTTATATTTTGTTAGTTTATAACATTTGCGTGTTAATTTTAACATATATATCACATTTGTCAACCTTTTTTTGGAAAGTAAAGAGCATAAAAATAAGCGGCGAGATAAAATATTATCACGCCGCGCGGAAATACAAATTCAGTTTTTTGTATTACTAAATTACATGGGAAAAGAAGAAATCCTTGCGCTCGGGGCTGTTGATAACGGTGACGGGCTTAATCTGATTAAGCACCACGCCGCGCCCGCGCAGCATCTCTCTGTAATCGTTGTAGGTGTTCTTTTTAACAAACAGCACCTCGGGGTCGCCAATCATGCCCCAGCGCCTGTATTTGAAGTATTTCTCGTTGCATTCCTTCATCTTCTCGTCAAGGACCTCGGCGTAGCTTTTTTCTTCGCTTTTGTCAATCGCTTCGCGCGGCTCGGCGAGCATAACATAGTGCGGCGGCGTTGTGGAGTAATCCTCATAGAAGCTGTGCCCTTCAAACTCAACGCCCTTGTCGGCGGCGATTTCTTTGGCGCACCAGTCAATCATCTGGGTTGAGGTTTTTTCATTCGCGATGTTCATGCCGAGATTAAGCCGATACATAAATTCAACCTTCGGCGAATTGTTAAGCTTGCCGGTAACCTTGACAACATCCTCAAGGCGGTAGCGGTAAAGACCCGAATGATTGGTAACAATCATCTCGTACTCCTTACCCTGCTCGATTTGGTCCATTGTAAGGGGAGAAGCGCCATCGGGGGCGTCAATGGGCAGGAATTCAAAAAACACGCAGTAGGGCACAAGCGCGTAATCCTTAGCGTTCAGCTCAACGGGAACGGCAAAAAAGCCCTCCGCCGAAGCGTAGCCCATATTATGAAGCGGAATATCCTCGCCGATATAGCGCCTGAGCTTTTTGACATAGATTTCAAGGTTTGAGCCGACCATGCCGTAAGCCCATGTAAGGCGCGGCCAGATTCGGGGCGCGATGGGGGTGTCGAAGCCCTTCTCGAACTCCCTGCGAAGCTCCGCCGCCCTTTCGGGCATGGGCTTGAACTTCTTGGAGTATTTTTTGCGGTATTCGTCGGTCATTTTGATGCTTTCGTTAATTGTGCCGTGCTCAATATCGTCGCACAGAAGCTCCCAGTTATTCTCAAGGTAATCAAACATGGTGGTCAGCAGAGTGATGACGAGCGAGCCGATATAGCTCACGCGGCGGCTCTGAAGCGCGAAGCGAAGCTGGAAATATGAAATATCAAGCTTTTCCTCCTCCTGAGGGTAAAGGATATCAAGCGGTGAGGTTGTGAAAAAGCGAGTAATCGGCTTTAAGTAGGAGATGGGAATCTGCCCCGCGCCGTTTAGCATTTTGCCGTCCTCAAGCTTATGACCGGTCAATACCATGACAATCGGGCCCATCTGGTCGGGGAACTTCCTGCCCAGGCGCTTCTTTACATAAGCGTGCGCGCAGCCTACCGAGGCCGAGAAGCCCAGGCACTGCATATTCCACAGGTCGCGCGTGGTCTTGGGCAAAATCTTGGGCTTGCCGACACTGCCCGAGCTTGAGCAGTAGCGCCAGATGTGACGCGAGGTAATAAGGTTCTTTTCTTTATTGAGAATGCCGCGCTCAACATAATCCTCATAATCCTTATAGGTTGAGAGCGGAACAAGTTTTTGAAAATCCTCAATCGATTTAACCTTGTCGAAACCGTATTTTTGACCGTAAACGGTCTTTTTGTTTTGCCTGATTATTCTCTTTAATATTCTTCTCTGCGTTCTCATGGGGTTGAGCGCGTGAAGCCTGACCTCCGCTTGAGCAATGTCCCCGAGCATGATGCCCAGATATGATAAGCCCATAGATATTGCCTCCAAAATTTATTTTCTCTTAATATAAACTGAATGTACTCAATACATACAAAAAACGACAGCCCTGTCATTATACAATAAAAAGTCAAAAAAATCAAGGAGCTATACTATTAATGGGCATTTACAAAAAATGTGTTGCGCGAGGGCGGCTTTTTTGTTAAGATATATCATGTTAAATGAAATACAAAGGAGTGCGCTATATGGCGGGCAAATGGTACAAGGGCGTTACCCATTCGCACACAACAGCTTCAGACGGTGGTCTTACAACGGGGGAACTTATTGCCCTGGCGAAAAAGACGGGGCTTGATTATCTGATAATAACCGACCACAACAAAAACTGCGAGGAGCTGCCCGAGGTTAAGGGGCTGACCGTTATTTACGGCGCTGAGATGACCTACCACGGCGGTCACGCGAATGTCTGGGGCGTAAGGCAGGCTGTGGACGATTTTGCCTGCGAATGCTATGAGGAATGGATTGATAAAAAATCCGAGGCGCAAAGGCGCGGCGCGCTTGTCTGCATGAACCACCCCTGGTGCGTTAAATGCCCCTGGCGGTGGGAAAAGGATATTTCGCAGTTTGACGCGCTCGAGGTATGGAACGCGCCCATGCACTACGATAACCTGGTGTGCAGCGCATGGTGGCGCGAGCAGCTCAAAAACGGTCACAAAACTCCTGTTGTCGGCGGCAGCGATTACCACAGGGATTACTTTGGCGTAACAAGGCTTCTGTCGAATCCCGTTACCTTTGTTTTTGCCGAATCCTCCTCCCCCGAGGATATTCTCGCCGCCATCAAGGCGGGGCGCACAAGCATTGCCTGCGGAGTTAAAAAAACCATGATTGAGCTCATAAGCGGGAACGCGATTATGGGCGACACGGTAACACTGACGCCCGACGCCGAGGTTACGGTAAAGGTTCACAAGCTCAAAAGAAAGCATAGGCTGCTTGTTTTTGACGCCGACGGCGAATGTTATTCTTACATAGCCAAAAAGACGGGGGATTTCAGTATAACCCTGCCGGTAACAAAGCCCGGCTTCATTTGCGCCCAGGTCGAGAAGACATTGAGCAGATTTGTTAAATGGGGTTACAATTTGGTTATATCGAAGAAAATTCCCCAGCAGAAGGATTTGAAGCTGCCGCCCTTTATCTACGCTCAGACAGGCGCCATGTTCTTTGAAAACATACCCGAATAAAA
>CAYUXK010000078.1:0-6307 GCA_964448835.1 uncultured Clostridium sp.
CCGGTGGACTGTTTTTCAGTCCGCGGGTAGACCCCATTTTCGCCACCGGCACCAAGTCCGAAGTCTTTGTATATCAAGTGCTTCGGGCTCCCTACACTTATCCTCATCACTTAGTGAAAGCAAATCTGTTATCGGTTCTGACAATATAAAGCTCCCGTAATCAAAGATTTCAGGAGCAAATGCCAATGCTATGTAGGTTTTGATGCTATGAACTATGGATTTGTCTTATCAGCTTTTCCACATGATTATGATTATAAATGAGCACTACAAACAAAGTTTAATAAGAATGAGAATAGTAAATTATCTATTCAATGCTAAAAATACCGGTTCAGGTGACTTGTAATAAACAAACTGCGAAGCTCGAAACAATTATTTATTAATATTTCTACAAGTCGTGTTTTTATTCATATTTAGGTTTTCCTCTTAGATAAAAATACTGTTTTTTATCTTCCTGAGGCCAATCTCTAAGAGGTGCAGCTTTAATTATTATGCAAATACTATTACCATGTTCTCCATTGATATATTCATTATACGCTTCTTTGCTGTAAGGATAACCATATCTACCTTCAATATGATAATCTGAGTTATTAAGCTTTTCAGGTTCAAATGAATAATCTCTTCTATAATCATAAAGTACTTTTCGAGCATCATTCAAAACCAACTCATATTCTCTATCATACAAAAGATATGCCAGCTCAATAACTGCTGGACTTTTGAGATTACTTATTCTGGCTATTGCTGGATAATTAAAAAACAATGTCATTTGATATAATTGTGTGGAAAAATCCTCATACAAAGAAAGTGCAAGATATGCCTTTTCTTTGCTTAGTTTATCAACAGTCATTCCTTTTGCTTTGTTTTCATAACTCGTCAAGAAACTCAAATTGTTAATGCAGCAATTGTATCCATTGTTATCCATATGGTCAACAACATAATCTTCTGATTTCATTCTTTCATAGCACTCAGCCCCATACCACTTTTTCATAATGTAAATATGAAGATAGACTCTTAATTGATTGCTATATAAATAATCCCCCTTCTTACTCCATGTGACTTTTTGAATCTCTTCAAGATAATCATCTCGTACTGTGGCAAAAGCAATAAATTCCCAGTTAGGGCGAGATATCATAAGAGTATCTTCATGCAATTCAAAATTATTTTTACTCATATAACATTTCCTATTCTTTTCTACTGCTTAAATTATAGTAATATATATTTCGGCTTGTAAAATTGCGTTTAATTGCTATCGTTTGTATGTATCTGCTCATCTCCGGCGATACTTCGCATAGGGGTGTTAATATGCAGTCTGAAAATCGTCTTCCGTTCTGGAGCAGTACCCGGCTTACCTCATTACAATCAAAGAACAAAACCAAAATGCAAAGTTTGAGTACAGAATGGATTTACTTAAATACTTCCGTCTAAAATTAAAACGAATAATCTGGTGTGAAATCAAATACACAACCTAATCCTTGATATGCTCTATCAACCGCGGCGGTTAAATCATTCATAATTGATAATACTTGTTTATCCATTATTCTCAAATCCACAGTGCCTGTGTGCACAATAGAATCTCTAATTGAAATTATTTCAGTAATAGAATCAAACAATGTTTTCGTCCTTTTTCGATATGGCTTTTTGAGCCATTCAACAATATCAATAGCTGGATCTAATTGTCGAAAGTTTTCGGCTATAATACCCGGTCTTTGAAAAGAGAGGCTGTCTGCAAGTAAACATTCTAAAGAAACCTTATTTTTTACTGCCATCAGCAATTCTTCGGGAGAAAGTCTGCATTTTTTAAGTGCCTTTTCTGATACGTTATTTGAATATTTTATAATTGAAATATAGCTATTTCGAAAATATGATTCCCAACAACCAACCAAATATGGAATAATCATATTGTCGGAAAGAATTCTTGGATTCATGCTATCTAACCAAGGGAATTCGGTCCGTTCTTCACGTGAGAGATCCCCTGCCATTTGTCTGGATTGCAAATATACTTTTGGTTTTATCATTGCATTATTAAAGACCCATCTACATACAAATAAAGAACATGCTATGTGGGAAGGTTCAGGCACATCAAATTTCAAGTATCTGTTTGCACCCTCATCTGTTGTAAATGTGCCTCCAAACAACGCCTTTAAGAGACTGATTGTCTTGTTCTGCTGTTGCAGATCCCAATAGCTTCTACCAGCGCGAGTACGTGTTTGTACCAAGATACAATCATCTTCTCGATATATTCCCATTTCGAGTTCGACAAAAGAAATGGCATTATTATCACCAAGCCATATATAACTTCCTATCTGATTTTCTATCTTAAATGGATCTTTTGCTTTCTGAAACCCTAATAGCTCAATGATTTCAAAAAGTCTGCCAATAGATGTTGTAAGTGGCAACTTATTCTCTGAACAGTAGCTCATATCTTCACCTCGTATTTTTAATTGAATCTCTGCTTAATAGCCAAGCAATGATTTACACTATTTAAGTTATTTTGAATTGCGTGTTATCGCTATAATACGCAATTAATAATAGCCTTCTATTTAATTCTACTATTCCAAATTATAACATATCTTGTCATATTTTCAAGCTTTTTATATCAATTTGTAAAAATAAGGGCAACAGCACACCTTTTTGCAGGCTTGTGCGTTTGCTCAATTTACATAAAGCCTTGATATCATCACACATTTGAATAACTCCATAACCGTGTTGAAACATTTTAATATACATAACCCCACTTATTGACGCAAAAAACGCTCCCATTTCGGAGCGCTTTCTTATATTCGTTTAGATTCAGGTTTGCGTGATAAAAGAACCTGCGGCTGCATTTAACAGCCGCAGGAGGTAAAGCTTTTGTATTATTTATCCCAGGGGAAAACATAACCGGTAAGGCCGAGTTTGGTACGAATTTCGTTAATCTCGCCCTGTACAGACTCGTTGATGGGAACGCCGGAGTCCTTTCTTGACTGCCAGATATCCCACTCCTTCTCGCCGGCGGTGTAAATCCTGTCGTGACCGGGAGCCTTCCTTGAAGCGCGGACTGAACGGATGATTTCGCCCGCCTTTTTCTTTGTGATCTCCTCGCCGAGGAAGTGGCCTGTGTCAATAGCGATGAAGAAATGGCCAAGGCGGTAGTGAATGGGCTTACCGTTCTCGTCCTTGCCGTCAAGATCCTTGCCATAGAAGCCGTCCTGAAGGGCGGCTGAGAGCAGCTCAATTGCCAGCGCGTAGCCGTAGCCCTTGTATCCGGCAAGCTCTTCGCCGATGCCGCCAAGGGTGGTGAGGGCCGCGGTACCGTTTCTGATTGCCTTGAGGGCAACGCCGGAGTCGCCTGTTACGGGTTCGCCGTCAAGGTTGATAATTGTGCCCGGGTGCACATCCTCGCCGATTCTCTCATAGTACTCAATCTTTCCGTTTTGGGTAATCGAGGTAGCGCAGTCGATAAGGAACGGGAATTCCTCATCGGTGGGGAAGCCGATTGTGAGCGGGTTAGTGCCAAACATACCCTCAACGCCGAAGGTGGGGGCAACGGAGGGGCGCGCGTTGGTGCCTGTGATACCGATGCAGCCCTCTTTGCACGCCATATCAGCATAGTAGCCTGCAATGCCGTAATGGCAGGAATTGCGCACGACGACCATACCCATGCCGTATTCCTTCGCCTTCTTGATGGCGAGCTGCATGGACTTGTAGCCGATGACCTGACCCATGCCGTCGTGACCGTCCACAACAGCTGTTGTGGGGGTTTCCCTGATTATTTCGTAATTTGTAACCGGATTCTGAATGCCAATGTTGATTCTGTCGATATAGGTGGGCTTGAAGCGGTTGACACCGTGGGATTCAATGCCGCGCCTGTCGGAAGCAAGAAGAACATCAGCGCAGATTTTTGCATCCTCCTCAGGAACACCGACACCTTTGAAAGAATCGATTACGAAGGATGTAATGGTTCCCCAGTCAACTATCATTTTAGGCATAAGATTAACCTCCTTGAAAATATAATTCTGAAGATTATTATAACACCGTCGCTTAATAATATCAAGAGAATTATTGAGCGGCAGATGATTTCAAGCACGAAAATATTGATCAATTTAATATTTGACCATTGAGCAAGTAATAACCGAACCTGCTAATGAAATATGTATAATAAATAACCGGCTTCTCTTGACGGAGAGGGTACCGAAGGGAGCGGTCAGCCCCTTTCGTTTCTCTTGACAACGCTGATTTGGTAGGTTATTATAATAATATACATCAAAAGGTGGTGTTTTTGTGGTTTGTCCCAAATGCGGGGCTCATATCGCGCGCTTTGATTTGAAACCAAATTGCAAAAGCTGCGGTGTGAACCTTATGATTTACACCCAGGAGCAAAACCTTATTCACGACGCCAAAATGGCAGAGCTTGAATATGCGGGCGCGCGCATCTTTGTGGCAAAGCTCAAAGGCGCTTTTATTGACGGCAAGCTGCAGATAATCCGTATGATTTTATGCTGCGCCGTTATCGGGGCGCTCGCCGTGCCCTTCGCCTCGGTTAGTGTCAGCGTGCCGCTGTTTGAGGCAAAAGCCGGCGTTGGTGCCATAGGCGCGTATCAGCTTTTTTTAAACGGTATGCTAAGCGTGCTTTTCGATTTTATCAAAACGCCGCTGTTCTCCTCGGTTTTTACAATTTTTATTGCCCTCACAGGCGTTTTCGTGCTGCTCGTGCTAATCGCGGCGGCCGTCTTTGTTGTCGAGCTTCTGAGCTTTATCAATATCAAAAAAACAGCGAAGCTGATGAGCGTGTTATCCGCCGTCGGTATTATAGTCTCAGTTGCCGCCTGCGTACTGTCTTTTATTCTTAAAGGCAGCGCGGCGGATTTGTCTTATATCACGGCTTCATCGGGTTTCGGCGGGTTCGCTTGCATAATCGCCTATGCGGCAACGCTTTTTATAAATTATAAGATTTTTAAAAGCGATATTAAGCCTGATATAAAAGATAACGATATTCTACGCCGTCAAACCCTTAAAAAAATCAAGCGCGGCGAAATAAATATTGATGACCTGCCTCTGCCCGTATTTGAAACACCCGAAGAAAAAGAAAAGCGTCTTAATGATTATGCCCTTGCCGCTGAGAAAGAGGAAGGGGGCATTGACCGTGAGTGATATAACCACCGAAAAAAAGAAGCTCGGCAAAAAGACAAAAGCAATCCTCATCGCTTCATCCTTGTTAGTAGCTCTTACCATTTGCGGAGTGTTCATTTCCAAATACGCAAAAACCCTTGTTACCGAAGGAACGGTTGATCTTTCGACTGAGCCGCCGGCGCTTACCGGAATACCCAAGAGCGGCGACGCGATTGTTCAATACATTCAAAAGCTTGTGTCAGGCGCGAAGGATAATAACGCGGTTTCGGTTGACATCAGCACGAGCCTCTCGGTTGATGAGAACGAAATAACCGCCAATGGCACCGATTCTGAGCTTAATATCATTAAATTTGCGAAGGAATCCATGCTTGAAAAGGTAACCGCCCTTTACCCGTCGCGTGTCGGCACATTCGGCGACGGCTTCACGGATTATCCCGAGGTTGCAATTACCACCTCTGACGCTCGCGAGCTGACGCTTACAACCGGCATTACAAACGATCTTGGCGAGGAGGAGGAAACAGACTATTATTATTTCCATATCCTGCTGCCTGACTTTGATTACCCCGCAAAGACCTCATCACCCGTTTACAGCACCTTTGACATGGCTGAAATCCCGGATATCGTAACAGCCGTTAAGGCAAAAACAGCGAAGATGCTTATTGTCAAGGGCGAGGAGCTTACCTGCACCGGCTTTGCGATTGATGGGCGCGCGGATAAATTCAGTGATGAGCTCGACTACATAAGTTTCACCAGAAGCTATATTATCACCCTTGATGTTCAATTCGTCGGCGACTATTCCGCCTTCGGCGTGACTGAAATCACATTCCCATATACCGTAACCATGAATTACGACTATACCTGGGCAGGCTTCAGCTTCGCGCAGGATAAGCTTAATCTACACGAAAAAGAGAAAGAGACCCCGGGCATCAGCGCCGTTATTGCCAAGGACGGCACCGCTGAGGACTACGAGCTGACCTTCACAAGCTCAAACGAAAAAATAGCCACTGTTGACGCCGACGGCAATGTAACCGGCGTCAAGGTATGCGCAGAGCCTGCTGTTATAACCGCTGTCTTTAAGTATATGGGCAAAACCTACACTGATACCTGTCAGGTTTATGTCACCGTGCCCGTTGCCCGCGTGAGCGTTTCCCCCGCTTCGCTCTCGCTCAAGGTCGGCGTCAAAGAGAAGGTCGGCTATGTT
>CAYUXK010000079.1:0-6204 GCA_964448835.1 uncultured Clostridium sp.
GGCGCCGACAACCATTCAATAACAAACAAAAACTCGACCTGTTTCGGTCGAGTTTTTTTATTGCATTCATATTAATATGTTTTGCTGATATGTTTTTTGATTATTATTGAGGAGTCATATACTCCGCGATACCCTCGGCTATGGCGGCGGCGTAAAGCTCAAGTCCGCTGTCAAACAGCGAGTTATCCACCTCGCTTGAAACAAAGCCCATTTCAACAAGGCAGCTCGGCATATCTGTGCCGGAATTTATAAAATAATTGCCGCTTCCGCCCGCCGAGCCTTGTTTCAAGCCTCGGTTTTTGCTTATTCCGGCCTTTTCAACATTCGCTAAAATTAACTGTGCGAGCCGCTCATCCTCTTGCGGAGCATCCGACATTATCCATGCCTCAAAGCCCGCGGCAGAATCGCTGTCGGTGCTGTTGCGGTGGATTGAAACAAACAGCGCCGCCTTCCTGCGGTTTGCATATTTGCAGCGCTTCTCAAGGCTTACGAACTTATCAGTTTTGCGTGTCAAAATTACCTTGATTCCCATATCCTCAAGCTCATCGCGCACGGCGAGTGTAAGGGCGAGATTGTCATCCTTCTCAAGGCGTTCATTCTCACCGATTGCGCCAAAATCACTGCCGCCGTGGCCCGCATCAAGGCACACGCAGACTTTATTATTACTGATTATCAAGGTCGCTGTCGCGACGCACAGCACAGCCGCGCAGATAATAATCAATTTTGTGTGGTTAAGTATAAATTGCTTCGCACGCGAAATCATTCGCTTCACCTCAAATATTGTAATGGCTTTGCCCCTTGGCAACAGCTTTTGCAGTGACCCGGTAAAGATAAAGGACGGAGAACGTAAATCGTTCTCCGTCCTTTATCGGATGGCTCTGAATTGTTGCTCACAATTAACAGTGCGCATAGTGGGATATTTATCCCGCTGTAGACAGTATACAACAGTGTATTGAATAAGTCAATAGTTTTTTTAGAAAAATTTATTATTTATTCTTCCAGGATTTTCTATTATTGTACAGCCGTTGTGACGGGGGCAGAAGTGGTTGCCGAGGCAGTCGAGGCGGCGGTTGTGGTCGCCGCCGCGGTGGTCATCTGAGTGCTTATCAGGTACTCCGCGCTTACCCATCCCTTTGAGTTTTTGTAGGTTATATATGCCCACCCGCTCACGGACTTTGTGACAGTAACCACGGTTCCGTTTGGTATTTTATAAAGAATATCGCTTTCAACGGTAGCGGAGGAACGCATATTGAGCACACTGCCGCTTGTTGTGACGGCATATGTGCCGGCGGCAAGAGCGGGCTCGCCCTCGGTTACCTGCACGGTTGTGCTTTGAACGGGCATCGCGCCCTCGCTCAGTGTAATCACGCCCCACTTCTCATCCTTTTGAGCTATATATTTGCCGTCCTTGCCCTGGAATATAATGGAATACTCAAAATCAACGACAGTTTTGCCGCTTATATCGATTACTCCCATCTTTCCGTTTTTCATCACGGGCACCATACCGTTTTTAACCGAAAAAACTACATCGCGCGCGCTGTTATCAAGAGTGGAAAGCGAGTCATATTCAAACGGAATAACGGTTTCGCCTTTGGCGTTAATATAGCCCCATTTGCCGCCTTTCTTGACAGCGGCGAAGCCCTCGCTGAAATCAAGGGCGTTATCATAAGCGAGAGCGACGCTGAGCACAAGGTTTTCGTTAATATATCCCCATTTACCGCCGTCCGCCGCGATTGAGGCGACGGGGTAAAGCCCGGCTGTGAGCTTAAGCTCCTGGGACAAAACCTCGCCCGCGAAGCCGACAGAATCATACCATGACAGAGCGTTCACCGAGGTGTTCCACATCGGGGTGGAGGTCGGCTGGGTAGCGCCGTGATATTGCTTTTGTGTTACTCCCAGCAAAACAGGGCTAACCACGAGCAGATATGAGGAATCGGGCTTTGAGGCAAGCAGACGGTCGCTGCGCCACGCGTCGCTGCACATTTTGAATTCGGTATATTCGGCGTTTGAAACACTTGACCCGTCAAGCAGAGTGAGCCCCTTAAGACCGGTTTGGCTGTCTTTATAGACAAGGTAAAGCTCATCGAGGCATTTAACCTGCGAAGCGGTCTCGAAGCCGCCCGCCTTCCATTCAAATTCGCCGTACGCCGCCGACTTGGAGGCGTCTGATTCCTGCTTGCGGTTTTTAATCGCGCGCACGCCAAAGAACGCAAGCGCAAAAAGCGCCGCGGCAAGCGCAACACACCCAAGCGCGATTAAAATGTTTTTGCCCGAGGAAGGTTTTTTACCGGCGTAAAATGTCGTTCGTCTGCTCATAGCAACTCCTTAAAAGCAATTACAATAATATAATACAATGTTTACCAAATATTTGCGGATATGCATAATTATAGCACATATACCTAAACTTAACAAGAATAAAGATAAAAATATAATAATTTTTACCTCTCGCAAATAAAAAATCGCATTGCGTCTTGACAACGCGAGCAACTTTTGATATAATTTCGACTGCAATTGCGGATGTAGCTCATCTGGTAGAGCGCCACCTTGCCAAGGTGGAGGTAGCGAGTTCGAGCCTCGTCATCCGCTCCAGAATTTCGGACGGTACTAACCGTCCGTTTTTGTTGATAATGCAAAAATGAGGGCGGCAAAAATGGAAGCCATAAGAAGATTTTCGGTTGAGAACATTGTTAACTGCCGCGACCTTGGCGGTTACATTTGTCACGGCGGCGTTACCCGCTACGGCAGGGTTTTGCGCTGCGGTGTTCCGAGGAATCCTTCTGAAAGCGATTTATCGCTGCTTCGCAAGTTCGGCGTTAAAAGCGTTATCGACCTTCGCGGCGACACCGAAGCGGATGAAATGCCCTCGGCTTTCCCCGGCGAAGGCTTTGATTATTACCGATTCTCGCTCTTTGACGCAAACCCGGCTATGCTCGGCGAAACAAATGAAATGAGCGATTTATATCTGTTTTGCATTCGCGAATGCGGCAATGGTGTTTATAACGCGCTCTCGCTTATTGCCCGCCTTAACGGCTCGTTTATGGTTCACTGCTTTTTGGGTAAAGACAGGACTGGCATGCTTTGCGCGCTGCTTCTTGCGGCCGCAGGCGTATCACGCGAGGATATTATCGCGGATTATGTGATGTCAGAGGTATATCTCAAGCCGTTTTATATGCACGAAATCGGGAACGGTACAGGGCTTCTTTGGGAAGCGGATGTGGCGAAGCTCGGCTCCCCGCCAAAAAACATTGAGCGCGCGCTCGATTTTATCGAAAATGAATTCGGCGGAATCCGCGGCTATTTTGACGCTATCGGTCTGACCGCCGAGGAGCAAGAGGCAATATCGAGAATCTTAAAATAGATTTTTCGGTAAGTGTAGCTATGGTAATTAAATATCGAGGTGTAGCGAAGTTTGGCTATCGCGCTTGGTTTGGGACCAAGAGATCGGGGGTTCGAATCCCTTCACCTCGACCAAAAAAGCGGCTATGTCCGCGCAAAAAGCCGTAAAGTATGGGATACTTTGCGGCTTTTTATTATGAAGCAGTGAGAAAACTGTGGAGAAATCATTTATATCAAACCCGGAAGACGGTTTTGATGATATGTGAATTTGTGTTCATAGCATTTACTAAAGAGACAAGTTCAACCTAAAAGATAGAAGGTGATTTTATGCCCGAATACCGCAACTGGCAAACCGAATTAGATGAATATATAAAGCAAGGCGAACCGACAAAAGCACAGCGCAGTGACGCATGGAAAACCGCTATCGGCTTGCAGGATGTTGACGGATTGAAAACCTCCGAATATCTTCTCGATACCGCCAAGGAGCATATTGAGGGGAAAATTGATATTGCTTCTGCGCAAGCGAGAATTTTGAATTATTATAAGCAGAGCAATAACCGTCAGCAGGCCGAGGAAGGCACAGAGGAAGCCGACATTGTTTCCTCGCGGATTGCCGCGGTATTAGGGGAAAAAACATTTCAGTTTTCACCTGTTGAATATAAAGAAATTCACCGAAGATTGTTCAGCGATGTATTTGAACACGCCGGGCAGATAAGGCAATATAATATCACAAAAAACGAATGGGTTTTGAACGGCGACACCGTTATTTACGCCCCGTTTGACAGCATCAATTCTACTCTTGATTATGATTTTAAGACCGAAAAAGAGTTTTCATATGAAGGACTTTCTGTCAGCGAATCGATTCGGCATATTGCGAAATTCACTTCTGACATATGGCAGATTCACCCGTTCTGTGAGGGTAACACAAGAGCCACTGCGGTCTTTATTATCAAATATTTGAAAACATTCGGATTTGATATCAATAACGATATCTTTGCCGAGAATTCATGGTATTTCAGAAACGCACTTGTCAGAGCGAATTACAATAATCTGAGCGGCGGCATTACCGCTACCACCGAATTTTTGGAATGTTTTTTTGAAAATCTGCTGCTCTTCAAGCATAATGAAATGAAAAACAGATTTTTGCATGTTGATTTTCAAAGTGCCACTGATTCAATTTCAAAGAGCCAAAATGGCACTTTGAAATGCACTTTAGAAGAATTGGCGCTTATGAAGGCTATTTCAAACAATCCTAATATTACCCAAGTCGAATTAGCAAAGGTTACAGGGCTTGCAGAGCGCACTATCAAGCGACGCACTGTGTCTTTGCGGGAAAAAGGCTTGATACGGCGCTTGAACGGCAAGCGAAACGGCAAGTGGGAGATACTTGTTGATTTTGAGTAATACTTGAATTTGTTTAATTAAGGAATCGGGAGTTCGAACCCCTTCACCTCGACCAAAAAGCCTTTGAAATCAACGATTTCAAAGGCTTTTATATTCTTTGTTTGCATATCTATGTTTAGCATTTAAAGTACCTAATCCGATATATTACAATTTGATAAATTAGATTTGCAGATACTACATTTATCATTATATCAGTTAAAGTGCCACAGTTCATCTTTGTTCATATATTACTGTAAGCCCATCATCAGGATGATATGTCCAACTTATGTAAATGTCGTTGTATTCGCTTGACTGTGTTCCATCCAAAGCGCGTGTTTGCATCATTCTATCATAAAGTGCATCTGGGATGTCAAGTTTGTTATTAAGGCTAATAATTGATTCAAGTGCGAATTCTTCCAGTTCTGAAGAATGATAATAAAGAGTTTTATTATTATTGCCTGGCTTTGTTCTAATAGTAATACTTTTTCTATCTAAAGAAAGTTCAGAAACCGCAGAATTACAACAGTTCTTATATGCAGTTGCCAAACCATATTTTACAGTTACTTTGCATTCTGCTGTCTTTTTATTGTCTGCTGTAACCGCTACTATACAATTGCCTTCCGAAATGCCAGAAACGACACCTTTTTTGCTTACTGATGCAATTTCTACATTGGTTGATGACCAAATCAAATCATATGTAGCGTCCTCTGGCAGGATAGAATAATCTAGCTGAACTTGATCGCCAGTACAAATTATCAGTTCATTATTCTTCAGTGTAATTGATTTTACTCCTCCGCTGAATTCAGAAATTATAACTGCTATTGTACCCAGCAAAGCGATAATTATGACAGAAAGCATAGCTTTCCGTGATATACTTGCTGACACTTTTTTCTCACTGTAAGAGTTTTCAGGTTCAGCAGTTTGAGTTTCAACGACAGAAACCCCTTGTTTTACACCACAAGCTTCACAGAATTTCGCTGTTTCTGATATGTTTGCACCACATTGTTTACAAACCATTTAAATTCCTCCTAGTGTTTCACATTTTATACTATTAATTATTGAAATAAGATTATTATAGCGGCTGATTGTACTTTTCAACTAAAAGTATTGAAAATGTTTATTTTATAATATATACTTTAAATTTATTAATTATATTATCATAAAATATAATAATTTGCAATATCATATTTGATAAATAAGGAATTTAGGGTATTTTATTATTTCCATGGCACACTCAATTCTAAAATTATTTAATACAATACAAAACTGACCGTCTGAGTTACTGCCCGGGTTGTCAAAATCTTATACGAAAAGATAAAGAAAAGTATATGACATTAATGTATAACAAATATCGCGCCGGATGAACTGATCATCGGTTCATCCCCGCTTTTCTTTTCAGCTGAAGGAAATGGTAGCTGAATTATATATCTGTTGCTTTCCGGAGGTTTTGTGTGGTAAAATGAATCATGATATCAAAGCAAAGAC
>CAYUXK010000080.1:0-6093 GCA_964448835.1 uncultured Clostridium sp.
CAAAAAAATAAATCAAACACGGATAATATCGTTGACTTTTCGGCTCATAAATAATATTATTGTATATATATTCGCAAAAGCTGTTTTTCCAAAATAGTCAGAGATTTCCTTCGCGCGAAGTAAAATATTGTCCGCTTCGCTTTGAATATACTTAGGAGGTGTGTTATGCTTGAGCTTGTGCTTGCAGTCTCGCATTATGCGCTGCCTGCTTTGGCCGTTCTTTCGGTTGCTCTTTGCCTCTCTGCGCTGCTCAAGCGCCGTATGCCCTCGCTCGGCAATGCGCGCCTGATTAACACCGCAAACGGCGACAGCTTTCCGCTCGGCTACCGCGAAACCTCGCTCGGCAGGCACAAAAGCTGTGATGTGGTACTCAATTACGGGACCGTTTCGCGCCTTCACGCCGTGATAGTATGCTCAAAGAAGGGCTGGTATGTTGCCGACGCGCGCTCAAGCACGGGTGTAAAAGTTAACAGCACAAAGATAGAAAAGCGTCAATTCGTCAAAAATGGGGATAAAATAACTCTTGGCGGCGCTACATTGATTTTTGAGAATGAGGAAAAAATATAAATGAAAAAAAACACAGAAAAAATTGTTCTTGACAACGGGACTCGCGTACTGTTCGAAAAAGATGACCATGTGCGCTCGTGCTCGTTGGGTATCTGGGCGGCAAGCGGCTCCGCATATGAAGACTTTGCGGCGGCAGGCACCTCTCATTTCATAGAGCATATGGCTTTCCGCGGCACTGCTAAGCGTTCCTCGCGCGAAATCGCCGAGCAGATGGACGAAATCGGCGCTTATCTTAACGCTTTCACGGCGAAGGAATACACCTGCTTTTACTCCCGCTCACTTGCTGAGCATACGCATACGGCCTTTGATATACTCGGCGATATGCTCACCGCCCCCGCTATGAAAAGCGAGGATATTGAGCTCGAGAAAGGCGTTATCCTTGAAGAAATATCAATGTATGAGGACTCGCCAGACGATTTATGCGTTGATAAATTATACGATGCCGTCTGGGGCCCCGACAGAATGGGCGGCAATATTCTCGGCACAGCCCAAACCGTAGGCAGCATGACTCGTGAAAGACTTCGCACTCATATGGATAAATTCTACGCGCCGGAGAGGACAGTTCTCAGCTTCTGCGGCAATTATGACCGCGACAGGATTCTTTCTCAGTGTCATGAATTTTTCGGCAGCGCGAAAAACACCGGCAATCCTTTTGTCCCGGCAAGCGCGCAATACCGCAAAAGTGTCACCGCCGTCAAAAAGAATTTTGAGCAGAATCAGCTTATTATCGCCTTCCCCGGAGTGACTCAATCCTCCGACTGGCGTGAATCCGCCCAGCTTATGAGCAGCATTCTCGGAGCCTCCTCCTCGTCCCGTCTGTTTCAGCGCATACGCGACGAAATGGGCCTTGTGTATTCAATAGATTCGGCAAACGCCAGCTTTGTTAACGAGGGACTGTTCCTTGTGAGCATGGGCGTTTCGCCAAAATCGGAAGAAAAGGCAATTACACAAACGCTTGAAATTATGCGCGATTACGCTGACAGCGTTACTCAAAAGGAGCTTTCGCGCGCTATAGAGCAGGCTGTCGCCGGGCTGGTTATGGGCAACGAAAGCGTTTCATCAAGAGTCAGCTATAACGGATTTAATGAGCTGCTTTTTGGTGAAATCGATGATGAGGAAACAATCGCCGCCCGACTCCGAGCCGTAACGCTCGATGACATTCGCGAAGCGGCAAAAAGAATTCTTGACTTTAATAACATCTCACTTTGCGCCGTCGGCAATGTTCAAAGCGAGGATTACTATAAAAAACTGATAGATTTTTAATGTCGGAAGGAATCAAAAGCAATGAAAGATATGAATGTTAAAAGGTTTGTGGTTAAGGTAGGCACCTCCACGCTAACCTATGATACGGGCAAAACCAATATTCGCCGCATGGCAAAGCTCGCGCAGGTATTGAGCGACCTCAAGAATTCAGGTTACGAGGTTGTGCTTGTCACCTCGGGCGCGATTGGCGTGGGCGTGGGCAAGCTCGGCCTTACTGAGCGACCTCAGGATACTCCCGGCAGACAGGCGGCGGCAACGGTCGGGCAGTGCGAGCTGATGTTTATGTATGACAAGCTTTTCAGCGAATACGGCAACATTGTCGGGCAGTTGCTTGTCACCAAAAGCGATTTTGAAAGTCAGGAGCGCCACACCAACCTGGTCAACGCGTTTGAGAAGCTTTTTGAATACGGCGCTCTTCCGATAGTTAACGAAAACGACAGCGTCGGAGTTGAAGAAATAGTATTCGGCGATAATGATAGCCTTTCCGCGAACATAGCGAAGCTTGTGAAAGCAGATTTACTGGTGATACTTACCGATACTGACGGATTGTTCAGCGCAAACCCGCGCGAGGATGACTCCGCCGTACTTATACCCGTCGTCAACGAGATTACTGACGAAATATTCGCCCTCGCCGGCTCGCACGGTTCATCGCGCGGCACAGGGGGCATGGTAACAAAGCTGCATGCGGCAAGCCTTGCCACCGGGGCGGGAATTACAACCGTTGTTATGAACGGCAACGACCCGGAGGACTTATATAAGCTGCTTGACGGCAGAAGAATAGGAACACTTTTTATCCCGAAGGAGGAAACAGAAAATGCTTGAAAATATCGGTATAAGAGCAAAGGAATGCTCTCGAATACTTGCCGCGGCCGGCAGTACCCAAAAAAATAACGCCCTTATCGCGATAGCGAAGGCCCTTGTTGACGAGACGCCCGTGATTCTCGCCGCAAATGACGAGGATATTAAAAACGGCGCTGCTGCGGGGCTTTCCGAGTCGCTGCTTGACAGACTAAAGCTCACGGCGGAGCGTATAAAAGACATTTCAGACGCGGTTTTGAAAATTGTCGACGCGGATAATCCCGTGGGCAAGGTTCTGTGGGGCGAAACACGCCCGAACGGGCTTGAAATTCGCAAAATTACCGTGCCCCTCGGCGTGGTTGCGGTTATTTACGAAGCTCGCCCCAATGTTACGGCAGACGCGGCTTCGCTTTGCCTTAAATCGGGCAATGTTTCAATTCTCAAGGGCGGTAAAGAGGCCGTTAAATCCAACATCGCTATAGTTAATGTAATGCGCGGCGCCATCGAAAGCGCGGGTCTGCCCGCGGACTGTATTATACTGATTGAGGATAATTCGCGCGAAGTGACCGCGGAGCTAATGAAAATGAAGGAATATATAGATGTACTTATTCCCCGCGGAGGAGCGGGGCTGATTCAGGCGGTTGTTAACAACTCAAGTATTCCCGTTATCGAAACAGGCATAGGCAACTGCCACACCTATATTGATGCCGCGGCAGATATCGATATGGCGTCTCAGATAGTTTTTAACGCCAAAACATCGCGTCCCTCGGTTTGCAACGCCTGCGAGAGTCTGCTTATTCACAAGGATGTTGCCGAGCTTGCGCTGCTTGCCGTCAACGAAAAGCTTTCGCAAAAGAATGTTGAAATCCGCGGCGATGAATGCGTATGCGCAATTTTGCCCAACGCGATGCCCGCCTGCGAAGAGGATTGGGGCAAGGAATACTGCGATTATATTATCAGCGCGAAGGTTGTTGATTCATTAGATGAGGCGATTGACCACATCAACCGTTACGGCACCGGCCACAGCGAATGTATCGTAACCGAGGATTATGCCGCTTCGCGCAGGTTTTTGTCACGCGTTGACGCCGCGGCAGTTTATGTTAACGCCTCCACCCGCTTCACCGACGGCGGCGAATTCGGCTTCGGAGCGGAGATTGGCATATCAACCCAGAAGCTTCACGCCCGCGGGCCTCTCGGGCTCGTGAATCTGGTGAGTGAGAAATACCTGATTTGCGGCAATGGCCAGGTAAGGTAGAGCCCTGCCACAGTAACATCAAGAAGGAAATGATTATATGGCTCAGTCAAATTCATCACGCGGCAAACGCAACCGCCTGGCGTTCCCGATAGGTTTAATTGCCGTTATTCTAGCGATTATCGGCGCGGTGACGGTTGTGCGCCAAGGCTTTTTTGCCGCGCGCAATCTTACCGACGACTCCGCGCAAAAAACGGCGTATGCCGATATGCTTAAGCCCGTTGTTATGTTTGACCCCGACACATTTGACGATATCAAGCAGGCAAGCGTTTCTCAGCTTGTCAACAGCGCCATTTGGGCGTTGCTGATGGACGAGGAGAGCTCAGACCAATATGAATACTCAGAGGGCGACACGGTTGGTATTCTTATACCGCAAGAGGAGGTTGAAGAAAAATTTATCTCCCTTTTCGGCACTGAAATTGATATTAACTCTCTGCACTCTACAGTTGATATGAGCGAATACGGCATCACCTACGACGCGGCTCAAAAAAGCTATATCATCCCCATAACGGGTATTGAAAGCGCTTACACGCCGATTGTTTATGACATTGAGCGCCAGGGCTCATCGGTCATTCTCACCGTCGGCTACATAGGCAATGAGGCCTGGGTTCAGCTTGAGGGCGGCGAATTTGCTGCGCCCGAACCTGATAAATATATGAAAATTACCCTGCGTGAAAATGTGAATAACCAATATATAGCCGCAATTCAAAGCGTTGACGGTCAAGAGGTTGTTAAGGCAACAGCGGCGCAGGCCACCGAAGCACCGGCTCAAACCACCACCGCGCCGGAGACCTCAACGGTTGCCGAAACCTCAACGGTTGCCGAAACCTCCGGAGATGATTCATCTCAAGACGAAACCTCTGCGGATGATGAAAACCAAGACAGCGAGGAAACAGCCGAAGAACAATAAATAATTGCAAAGGAAGAATATATACATATGTGGTTTGCATACGCGCTGTTCACCACCGTTGCCTGGGGTGCCGCAGATTTATTTTACAAAAAAGGCTCTGAAACAAGCGAAAAATACAGCCATTTAAAAACCTCCGTTACCGTTGGCGCCGTAATGGGTATTCACGCTCTGATTATCCTTATTTCCAAAGGTATCGATTATAACCCGCTCAATTTGTTAATCTACCTACCCGTGTCGCTAATGTATATTCTTTCAATGACGGTCGGCTATTTCGGGCTTCGTTACCTTGAGCTCTCGGTTTCCTCGCCTGTGCAAAATTCCTCGGGCGCGATATCCTGCATACTCTGCCTTGTTGTTTTGGGGCAAAGCATGGGCGCGCTTTCGGGGGCGGGCACAGCGCTCATCTGCCTTGGCGTTATTGCTCTGGGAGTATTTGAGCGCAAGCGCATAAGGCTGCCGATGCCCGGTGAAGAAAAATATACAAAGGGACTTCGCGCGTTTATGATGCCCGTTCTTTACAGCATTTTAGACTCGCTTGGCACATTTTTTGACGCGTACTATCTTGACGATTTCTCCGCCACTCCGCTTGTCGGTGTAACGGCTGATAACTTTGAGGATGTTGCGAACCTCTCATATGAATTTACGTTTTTAATTGTCGCGGTTATTCTTTTCATATATGTACGGTTCTTCAAAAAAGAAAAATTTGCCTTCTCGGGGCAAAGGAACCGCGTTGTCGCCGCGCTTTTTGAGACAGCAGGTCAGGCGACCTATGTTTACGCCATGAGCGGCAGGGGCGTTGTTGCGGCGCCGATGATAGCCTCTTACAGCATTATTTCGCTTATTTTGTCGCGCATATTCCTCAAAGAGAAGCTCACTCGCTCTCAATACGCGGCAATCGTTTTTGTTCTTATCGGCATCGCGATGCTCGGCATAGCCGAGGCTTAGATAATCGGCAATTTTATTGATATAATAAACACACCGCCTTCATAAAAAGAAGGCGGTGTGTTCTCATTAAAAAACAAAATCAATAAGAAAATTTTGATCAAACTAACAAATTTTTTCTATAATATTTCTGCGATAAACAACGATAATAATACTGCAAACGCGATTTTTAGAGCAAAGGAGTGTATACAGTAATGGCAAGCAAGAATAATCCTGCGGTTCCTCAGGCTCGTGAGGCACTTGATAAGTTCAAGATGGAAGCTGCGAGAGACGTCGGCGTTAACCTTAAGCAGGGCTACAACGGCGATATCAGCGCTCGTGACGCCGGTTCAATCGGTGGTCAGATGGTCAAAAAGATGAT
>CAYUXK010000081.1:0-2266 GCA_964448835.1 uncultured Clostridium sp.
CTCGTTTTTCTCCTGATGCAGTTTGGCTATCCGCTTTCAAAGAAAAACCTTGAGCCGGTTTATGATTACACGGCAAAAATGCGCGAGCTTGAGAGCATAAACGCAGAGTAATAAAAAAATAACTCTGTCTTGTAACCCAAATTCCCTTTGCAACATAATCTGTGAATGAAAGCGAAAGCAGGTCGCAAACACCTGCCCTGCACGCTTGAAAGTATACTTTAGGGGGTTAGACTCATGGGTTGCGGATGTAACAACAACTTTATTCTCATCCTTATCCTTATCATGTGCTGCGGTTGCGGTTGTGGCAACGATTCCGGCTGTGGCTGTGGTCGCTAAAACTTGGTGAAAAATGCCGCTAATCGGGTAACTGCTATTTAATGGCGGTTACCTGAGAGCGGCGAGAATACCGGCCGCCTCTTCCTGCGATAAACCGCCGGGGGAGGCGGCGAAGTTTTTGGGTATCGCTCCTGCCCAGCGCTGAGAAAACTCTTCGGCCTGCTCCTTGGTGATTGAAACTCCGCTTAAATCCGTGAGCGCCTTAACTGTGGCGATAAAGCTGCCGATATCCGTAGGCAGCAACGCCTCAAAAGCCTTCGAGCGCTCGGGGCTGAACCTCGCGCAGCGCTCAAGGAACGCCGGCATAAAGGCGGTGCAGGCAAAGCCGTGAGGGATGCCGAAATGCTCGGTGAGCACATAGCCCATGGGGTGGGGGAAGGCAGTGCCGCAGGTGTTTAGCACAAGCCCCGCGTAAATCGAGCCGTAATAGAGCTTGTCGCGCGCTTCAAGGTCGGGCAGGGCGTGGGTTTTGTTAATTATATCAAGGCAGATGTAAACATCTCTGATTGATTTTTCGGCAAAAAGGTCAAGCGGGCCGCGGCATTTCTCGATAAAATACCCCTCAACGGCGTGCGCCAAAGCGTCAAGAGCGGTTGAGACGGTAACCGAATAGGGCGAAGACACGGTGTAGCCGGCATCACAAAAAGAGAGCGCGGCGTATAAGTCAGCGCCGGACATGCTCTTTTTTTTGCCGGTTTCGTCATCGGTGAGCACGCTCACGCCCGTAACCTCGCTGCCTGTGCCCGCGGTTGTGCCGCAAAGCGCGACGGGGAGCGGAGGATTATCATAAACCCTGTTATAGATTTCCGCAGGCGTAAGCGACGGGTTTGCCGCGTAAATCGCGACCGCCTTCGCCGCGTCAAGCGCAGAGCCGCCGCCGATACCGAAGATAAAATCGGCTTTTACCTTCCTCGCCTCTTCGCCGGCCTTATGGCAGGCGGATATAAGCGGATTCGCACCGATTTTATCGAATATCTCAAATTTCACGCCCTGCTGTGAAAGGGCGTTTTTTGCGTCGTCAAGAGCGCCGCTCAATTTCGCTCCGCTGCCGCCTGTTACAATCAGGCAGCGGGAGCCGAGGGACTTGAGCAAGGCTGAGTTCTCTTTGAGCGCTCCGCTGCCGCAAATAACCCGTGTGGGCATATAAAAATTGTCAATCATAGCCGTACCTCTTTTTGCGTTCATTTGGAACATTATAACAAAGATGAAGCAAAAAAGCTATCGTTTTTGATGATATTCATAAATATTGTTGAATTATTTATATATTTAGTATATAATCTACTTTGATTAGACTGTTTTCAGCGAACGGGGGAACAAAAGTGAGAAAAAAGGGTATTGTTCTGTGCGCCGTGCTGGCGGCAGGGATTCTATGCGGATTCATTGTTTCGGATATATTAAATAAAGAGTTTTCCAAAACCGGCTTCGCGATGGATACCACAGTTACGGTCAAAATCCAAGGCGGCGGCTCCGATGAGCTTGTCAACACGGTGCTTGACGGCATTTCGGATTTGGACAGGCTGCATCTTTCGCGAACGAGCGAGGGCTCGGAGGTTTACAAAATCAACACCCTGCATGAGCTTGACGATGTTTCGGACATAACAAGGGACTCGATTGAAACCGCTATCGAGGTCGGTCAGAAATCCAACGGAGCGCTTGACATTACCCTTGGCGCTGTGTCGGATTTGTGGAATTTCAAGGCTCAGTCGCCCGCCGTTCCCGATTCGGTGAAGCTTTCAAAGGCTCTCGCAGCGTCGGGAATGGATAAGCTCACGCTGTATGGCGACTTTGTCCGCCTTGCCCCGGGCGCTGTGATGGATTTGGGCGCTGTCGGCAAGGGCGCGGCGTGCGACGAAGCGTCAAGGCTGCTCAAAGCCGGCAAAGCGAAAAACGCGATTGTGAGCGTGGGCGGCAGCGTTTTACTTTACGGCAA
>CAYUXK010000081.1:2366-6086 GCA_964448835.1 uncultured Clostridium sp.
GCGCTCTCAACGGCGTGCTTCGCGCTCGGGCTTAACGAGGGCATGCGCCTTGCCGAGGAGCTTGATGCCGGGGCGGTCTTTATAACCGAGGATAAGAAGGTTTATGTTACTCAGGGGCTTAAGGATTCCTTTGAGCTTGGTGAGAGCGGGGCTTTCACGCTGTCGGAGTGATTGTATGGATATTAAACTTTTTAAAAAGGGCGATATTATCCTCATCGTGTGCCTTCTGGCGGTATGCCTTGCCGCTATGGTTTTTTGGAATTTCTCGGGCGGCGCGCTCACGGCTGTAATAACCGTTGACGGCGCTGAATATGAAACAATTGACCTGAACTCTGTAAAACAAGGTTATTATATTGAGCTTGACACCTTGCCAAAGGTTAAGGTGGGCGTTGAGAAGGGCGCCGTCTGGTTCGCCGAAAGCGGGTGCCCTGACAAGCTTTGTGTCAAGGCGGGCAAATTAACCCACAGGGGGAGCGCGGCGGCTTGCCTGCCGGCAAAAGCGGTCATATCAATCGAGGGCAGGGGCGCGGTTGACGCGGAAACTTATTAATTATGAAAAAAACTATTGCTTACAAAACAGCGTTGATAGGCATTTTATGTGCCCAGGCATTGGTGCTGTCTTATTTCGAGAGCCTGATACCGGCGCTTCCCTTTGTTCCTCCGGGAGCAAAGCCCGGGTTTTCAAATATCGTAAATATGTTCACGGCGGGTTTTGTCGGTCTTATGCCGGCAATCGCGGTTTGCGTGGTTAAGGCGGCTTTCGCGCTTGTTACGCGAGGCTTTACGGCGGGGCTTATGAGCCTTTGCGGCGGTCTGGTGAGCACAGGTGCGATGTATCTGCTGCTAAAGTACGCGAGGAACCGTTTCGGTCTTATAGGTATCTCAATTATATGCGCCGCCTGCCATAACGCGGGTCAGCTGCTCGCGGCGGCAATTTTGACGGGCACATCGGGTATCTTTTATTATGCTCCCGCGCTTATCGGCTTCTCCGTTGTCACGGGTGCGGTAACAGGCATAGTTCTTAAAGCGGTTATTCCTGCTCTCGAAAAGCAGAATAAATATTTTTTAGGTAAATAATCGTCCGGAAGGAGTTGCAATTTTGGCTTCATCAGAAATGAAAGGCGTGTTAAGCGCCGTAAAAAAGGTCAGGGGCGGGGTAACGGTTAAGCACCGTAAAAACACCGCGGGGTGCGAGGTTGTCCGCATACCAACGCCCGATAAGGTGATATTGCCCATGCAGCAGCATATAGGCGCGCCCTGTGTCCCCGCGGTTAAGGTGGGCGATACGGTGAGCGTCGGGCAGGTAATCGGAAACGCCGAAACATTTGTGAGCGCTCCGATTCACGCCTCAATCTCGGGCAAGGTAACGGCTATCGGCGATGTCAGGCTGCCTAGCGGAGCGATATCGCAGGCGGTTACCATTGAAAGTGACGGCGAAATGCGGCTGTGGGAGGGTATTAAGCCCCCAAAGGTAGAAAACAGGGATGACCTTATGAAAGCGATTCGCTCCTCGGGGCTTGTGGGCCTTGGCGGCGCGGGCTTCCCCACCCATGTCAAGCTATCGTTTGACCCCGCGAAGGGAATTGACACCCTCGTGGTCAACGCCGCGGAATGCGAGCCCTACATAACCGTTGACGACCGTGAATGTATTGATAATTCGTGGGATATTTTCTCAAGCATTTTTATTCTCAAGGAAATGTTAGGCATTAAAGATATTATTATCGCTGTTGAGGATAACAAGCCCGAGGCTTTTAAGATGTTAAAGAGAATAGCCGACAATAACGCCGATGTGGGCGACCATGTTCGCCTTATGTCGCTTAAATCAACATACCCGCAGGGCGCAGAAAAAATGATGGTGCAGTCCGCCACAGGCAGAAAAGTGCCGCCCGGAAAGCTCCCGAGCGATGTCGGCTGCGTTGTGATGAATGTCGCGTCTGTCGCTTTCATTTCACGCTATATTAAGACAGGCAAGCCACTTGTCAGCCGCTCGCTTACCGTTGACGGCTCGGCTATCGCGAAGCCTCAAAATGTCAGGGTTCCTATTGGCACAAATATCGGCACTATTATTGATTTTTGCGGCGGCTTCAAGGAAGAGCCCTGCAAAATTATCGTCGGCGGCCCCATGATGGGTATGCCGATTATAGGCACGGATTTACCCATATGCAAGCAGAATAACGCGATTCTCGCCTTCGCAAAGAATGACATACTTCTTAAGCCCGAAAGGGACTGCATCCGCTGCGGCCGCTGCGCCGCTGTCTGCCCGATGGGGCTTATGCCCACTCTTCTGGTTAACTACACCAAGGCAAAGGACGCCGCCTCGCTTGAAAAAGCAGGCATCGGCGTGTGCATGGAATGCGGCTCATGCTCATACGCGTGCCCCGCGGGCAAGCCACTGGTTCAGCATATGCGTCTTGCAAAGGCAATTTTGAAGGAGGAGAGCATGAAAAATGGTAAATAATAAAAAGCTGTTTGTAAGCGCCTCGCCTCACGTTCACTCGGGCGCTTCATCTCAAAGGATAATGCTTGATGTTATAATCGCGCTTATCCCCGCGCTGATTGTCTCGGTCGCTCTGTTTGGCCCGCGCGCTCTCGCGGTCGCCGCGACAACAATCACCACCGCTGTGCTCGTCGAGTACCTGGCGCGCAGGGCAATGAAGCGCCATAACACCATTAATGATTTGAGCGCCGTGGTTACGGGGTTGCTGCTGGCTCTTAACCTGCCCGTGTCAATCCCGCTGTGGATAGCGGCTTTGGGCGGCATTGTCGCGATTGTAGTTGTCAAGCAGTTCTTCGGGGGCATAGGTCAAAACTTTGTTAACCCCGCGATTGCCGCGAGAATAGTTTTGCTCGTTTCCTTCCCGAATGCTATGGGCCATTGGACCGAGCCGCTGGTATGGAAAACAGCTGATGCTGTTTCGTCAGCTACTCCGCTTGTCTCGCTTTCACCCGATAATATGGCAGGTCTGCCCTCGCTCTACGAGATGTTTATCGGCATTCGCAGCGGCAGCCTGGGCGAAACCTGCGCGGCCGCCTTGATTATCGGCGGAGTATATCTGATTGTGCGCAAGGTTATTTCACCCTCAATTCCGCTCGCCTACATCGGCACCGTAGCGGTTATCTCGCTTATCGCGGGCAAGGGCGATTTCACATACCTCGCCTATCAGCTTATGAGCGGCGGGCTCCTGCTCGGCGCAATCTTTATGGCAACCGACTACTCAACAAGCCCGATTAATTACAAGGGCAGGATTATTTACGGCGTTGGCTGCGGACTCTTGACGGTGGTAATCAGGCTCTTCGGCAGCCTGCCCGAAGGCGTTTCATATGCGATACTGCTGATGAATATATTCACGCCCCTTATTGAGCGCGCGACCACGCCAAAGCCTTTTGGCACGCCAAAAAAAGAAAAGAAAGCGAAGGAGGCGGCAAAGGCATGAAAACCTTTAAGGAGCTGTTAGTTCCCGCGATTGTGCTGTTTGTGATATCTCTTGTAGCTACGGCGCTGCTCGCTTATACAAATGATATTACGGCGCCTAAAATTGATGACCTTAACACAAAAACCGAAATTGATGCGCGAAAGCAAGTTTTTCCCGATGCCGTGTCTTTCGGCGAGCAAACCATTCCCGAGGGCTATGAGGATTGCTCCGTTGTTACGGCGCTTGACAAAGACGGCAAGGTCATAGGCTATGTTGCTATTACGTCACAAAAGGGCTACGGCGGCGA
>CAYUXK010000082.1:0-5326 GCA_964448835.1 uncultured Clostridium sp.
CAAATCCGAACGCTTCGCCAACAGGCATAAGGTTCGGATTTGTACTGTTTGGTGCCGGTGGCGGGGGTCGAACCCGCACGGTGTTGCCACCACTGGATTTTGAATCCAGCACGTCTGCCAATTCCATCACACCGGCCTATTAAATTATGAAGTCGTTGGAAAAAATCTGGAAATCGGAGGCCATTTTGGAGGCAATTTGGTCTAATTCTCAACTTAGAAATTACGGAATCCAATGATATCAAAGGGTTTGAGGGTTATCGCGGTATAAGGAACACCGGATTTTGAGTCCAGCACGTCTGCCAATTCCATCACACCGGCTTGTTAAGTTGCTTTTGTATTATATCGCAATGCTTCGGAAAAATCAAGATAAAATTTCAGCTTGTGTTATTTTTCATCACGCTGCGAATGAATTGCAATTTTTCGCAAGAAAAGGAATAGAATTCTATCAGAAACGGGAAAATGAATTCATGATTAAGCGAGCTCATTTTATTTAGAAAATCACTTTCTCATCTGTCTGGGACGTAATTTTTCGAGTCAAGAATGAACATAACTCCCGGCAGTTTCAAAGCAAGAACCGTCGCGGATTAATTACTGTCAACATGCTTAACATCAGACACTCTCTTTTGTGCAACTTTCCGTGATTGCAATTAGGTAGTAATATGTTATAATATTCTATATATGTGTCAGAAAGGGTGAATTTTTGTGGTTATTGTTAAAAATGAATACAGATATCCTTCAAAAACAGGCTTAGCAGATATTTACTCCCGCATCTGGGCCCCCGAAGATTCCTCAAGCGTTAAGGCAATTTTTCAAATAGCTCACGGCATGGCGGAGCATTGCGAGCGCTACGAGCAGTTTGCCCAGGTCCTTTGCGAAAGCGGTTATGCCGTTTGCATCAATGACCATATCGGTCACGGCAAATCTGTGGCGAATAATGATGACCTCGGCTATTTCGGACCTAAAGGCGGCTGGAACGCCTTCATTGAGGATGCGAGAACTTTGACCGAAAAGGCAAAGGAGCAATTCCCGAATTTGCCCTACATATTCTTTGGGCACAGCATGGGTTCCTTTATCGCGCGCGAATATGCTCTTCGTTATGGCAAGGATGAGCTTTTTAAAGGCGCGATTTTCTGCGGAACGAGCGGCAAAAACCCCGCCATCGCCGCGGCAATCACGATGACGGATATTGTCATCAAAACCAAGGGTGAGCGTAGCCGCAGCGAGCTGATCAACAAGCTTGCTTTCGGCGCTTATAACGGCAAAATCAAGCCGCCGCGCACCGGCTTCGACTGGCTCACGCGAGACGATTCAGTTGTGGATGAATATATTGCCGATGAATACTGCGGGTTCATTTTTACCGCCGCCGGCTTTAAGGATATGTTTACCGTTCTTGACAAGGTTTCGGGCAAGGCGTGGTATGATGGCATAGATAAAACTCTGCCTATGCTGCTTATTTCAGGGCGTATGGATCCCGTGGGCGGCTACGGCAAGGGCGTAGCGCAGGTTTATAACGATTTGCGCCTCGCGGGCAAATCCGATGTTACAATTAAGCTTTACGACGACGCGCGCCATGAGCTGCTCAATGAAATCAATAAGGCGGATGTTATTGAAGATGTCATCGCCTGGGCAGACAAAAAAATAAAAAGATAATTTAAATAAGGTAAATATATAATTTGCTTTATATATGAAAGGAAATAATACATATGAAGAAAAAACCGATTTCCGTTATTGCGTTTGTCCTCGCGCTGATTGTTGCTATTTCAGGCTCAGCCTCTTTAGCGGGCGCGGCAGATGATCAGGCTCAGATTCTCACCGAGTGCGGCGGGAACTGCGATAAGTCCCCGTGCATTGTTATTCCGGGAATATTTCAGTGTGAAACCTTTATTTATGACGAAAACGGAGAAAAGGCAACAAACTCCGATGGCAATGTGTTATCCGCGCCGTTTTTCCTTGACTCCACAGCCGATATTGTGAAGCTTGCTCTCAAAAAGGCGTTGCTACCGCTGCTTTCGCTGCTGGTAACCCAGCGGGATATTAACGGCGCCTGCGCGAATTCTCTCTCCGAGGTTATCGGCGAGGTTTTGCTTGGCAAGGTTAAGTCGGATGCAAACGGTAATTTGCCTTCAAGTGTCAGAGCAACAAAATATGAAACAAGCGTTGATCTGATGAGTGAGCATGACAGGCAATATGTGTTAAATACCATTCCTTTGCAGTCTTATATTGACAAATCCAACGCCGATCATCTCTATTTCTTCTCATATTGTTCATTTGATAACATAATCAAGCTCGGCGATGAGCTATATGAGCTTATCGAGCAGGTTAAGAGAGAAACGGGACACGATAAAGTCAATATCGTGCCGATAAGCCAGGGCGGCACCGTTGCCAACATTCTGCTCGAAAGGCATCCCGATGTTGTCAACAGCCTTGACAGAATCGTTTACATTGTTCCCGCGCTTGACGGCGCGACCACTCTCGGAGAGATATTTGCTTACGGCCTGCTTGATGACGACGAGGCGCTTTACAGCTATATGTTCCCGAAGCTTCTCGGCGAGGATCAAACGGTCGGCTACCTTGTTAACCTGTTAATCAGGATTCTGCCGAAGGATGAGCTCAACAACATTCTTGATGTTGCCGTTGACACGCTTATTGAGGATTACATTGAATACTGTACCTGCTTGTGGGCGCTTGTGCCCTCCGGGCTGTATCAGCAAAGCGCGGATAAATATCTTTCAGACCCTGAGGACGCTGAAATCCGAAGGCAAACGGATATTTATTATAATGCTCAGCTCAACCGCAAGGCGAATATCAGCTCGGCGATAGCGGCAGGCGTTGAGGTCTTTGATATTGTTGATTACAACGATTATCTTTACCCGATAGTTGATTCATGGCAAAGCGTTAATTCCGACGGTATAATTCAGCTTGATTCAACCTCGCTGGGAGCGACATCATACGGTACTAATGTTAAGCTGCCTGATAATTATACGCCGCAGAACCCTGTTTGCACTAACCCCGAGCATAACCATATTGACCCCCGCAGAATCGTTGACGCGTCAACGGGGCTTTTGCCTGAGTCTACATTCTATTTTTACAATCAGAACCACGAACGAACCGCTTCAAATGATGTTATTCTGAAGCTTGCCATTGAGCTGATGGTTGACAATAACTTCACAAGCATTTACAGCTATCCCGACCGTTTCCCGCAGTTTAATGTCGGCAGAAGCTCAAAGGGATTCATCAACGACCTTAATAATATGAAGCAATATGATACCTCTTCAGTAAGCGCAGAGGATAAGCTGGAGCTCGAGCAGGCGATAGCCCAGGGCGAGGCAGTCATCAATAACACCGTTGTTGATATTGAGGCCTATGACGCAGCAACAGAGAGGTTTTATGCAATCCGCAACAAGATTCTTTATGGCGAACCTGAAGAGCCGAGCTTAGGCGACAATCTGTCGACGCTGGTATCAGCCTTCAGCTACAGTTTCTTCAAGGGACTGAGCGAAACGATTTATAAGACACTGGGCGCAAGAGGAATATAAACTAAATCAAAACAAAACAAATCGGCTCCGCTGAATTTTCAGCGGAGCCGATATTTGTCAGTTTTAAAATACTGCCTTAATAAACGCGGCAATCAGCGCGGTAAAATAAGTCAGAAGGTCTTTGATGAATCCGAGTATTTCGGTCGGGTAATCGGGTTTCTCGGCTTGAGAATCGTATGAGGGCAAAACGGCATTATTATCCGCGGGCGCGTCATCAACAAGGAACCCGGTCAAAAGCGGCTCTAAAAATGTTTCGGCGAGCTCATAACTGTCTTCACCACCGTTAACGATAGAAACGCACCATTTTTCGAGGCTGACCGTGCCGCTATAATCAAGACCGATTACACCCGCGATTGACTTGACAAGCTCGGTTACGGTGCTGTCGGAGAAATTGGTCAAAACATATTTCAGCGCCGTGTTGAGCGCCTTAATGAACAGCTCACCCTCAGGCGACTCGCTCATGGGTATGTTTTCGTCACCGCGGTAATGCATATTAACAATTGTGCCCACAAGGTCATAGAGGCTCTTATAATCGCTCGGGGGCAGGGTAGCGCCGTTTTCATTGGCAAGCTCCTGAATGCTGTTCGCACCGCCCTGAGACCTGTACATCGGCATTGAGAGCGCCTCATCAACAAGGGGCATCAGCCTGTCAATCGTCGGGGCAAGGGGACTGTCGTCGCCGCCAAGCTTGCTCTTGAGCTTTTCCGCTGAAATTGTCTTTGCGATCTTATACTCAATCGAGCGCTTGAAAAATCCGAGAGCATAGGCGGGGTAGTCGCTTGTCATTAGGTCCTTTTGCGCCTGAGTATAGCCGGCTGTCAGTGTCGTCATATCAATAGATGTGATTTGCGCTGTATCAAAGGTGACATTGTCGGGCGTGAAGGTTACAAGGCGGTAAGTCAGGGGAGAAGCGGCGAGAGCGCTTGTAATAATGTCATAAACCTCATTGCCATTTGACGATAAAAATCTCGCGATATCATTGCCGTGCTCGTGCCCTGTAAATACATATTTAATACCGCTGTCTGCAAATATTGCTGCTGCGCTTTCCCAGTCCTGAAGAATAAAATCCTTCATGATGAGCGAATGAAGCGGAATATGCTCCATAATCGGGTGGTGAAGCATCGCAATCGGCTTATTGCCGCTTTCGTATGCCGAAGCTGCCTGCTGCTCAATCCAATCGTAGAGCCTGCTGTCCATGGCATCGCCGTCTTTTTCTTCTGAGCAGGAATCAATTGAAATCAGCCGATATCCGCCGACAAGGTCAACAGCGTAGGATGCGGTGATATCATCTACCGCAACCGCCTCGTCAAAGCCAAAACGGTGATAAATCTGCTTATACTCGGCGACAGTTATGTGATAAAGGTCGTGGTTGCCCGTTGAAACATATACGGGTATTCCCGTATCATCTTCAAAATCACCAAGAATTTGCGCGATTGCCGTGTGCTGCTCTAATGTGCCGCTGTTAGTAATATCACCCGGGATAATAACGCAGTCAACCGAGTTTTGAACACAGCCCTTAAGGAATTCATCCAGAATCGCGCCCGTTTCATTATAAAGGACACCAGCGTTTTGCGCATGGAAATACAGCTCGCTGTCGGGGCAGTTTATCGGCAGAGTATCATTCTGAAGCTGAAAATGCAGGTCGCTGCCGACGGCGATTTTAAGGCCGTTTTGAGCTGAGTGAGCAACCAGCTGAGGGCAAAGCGCGCACACGAGCAAAGAAGCGCTCAAAACAAGGCAGGTCAGCTTATTAAAGGACTTCATAATTTTCAATCCTTTCAGATTTTTTC
>CAYUXK010000083.1:0-5256 GCA_964448835.1 uncultured Clostridium sp.
GTTTATTTGTACATCGGGCCGTAGGCGGCGCAGGCTCTGTAATCCTGACCCTCTTTATCCATACCGAAGCCGTTCCATGACGCGGGGCGGTAGATATCCGCTTCGGCTACATTGTGGAGACTCACGGGTATACGCAGAATTGAGCAGAGAGTGATAAGGTCGGCGCCGATATGGCCATAGGTGATGGTGCCGTGGTTCGCGCCCCAGTTATTCATCAGGTCATACGCGCTGGCAAATGCGCCCTTGCCATTGCAGCGCGGCGCAAACCATGTGCAGGGCCATGTGTAGTCGGTACGCTTCCACAGGATATCCGAAACCTCGTCGGGCAGGCTGACAGTATAGCCCTCGGCTATCTGCATTGTCGGACCGACACCCTTGACAAGGTTAAGGCGGAACATCGTGACAGGCATCTGTGCGCGGGTGAGGAACCTTGAGGAGAATCCGCCGCCGCGGAAATATCCGTTATCCGCAGCGTTCCATGTGGTTGCCTTCAGCATGGCTTCAACATCTTTTTCGGTAACGTTATACCAATCCTTCATAACGCCGTTGCCGTTTTCATCCTTGCATTCGCCGCAGGCGTCAAGGCAAGCCGCGCCTGAGTTAATAAGGTGGATAAATCCGTCTGACTCCTTGGCAACGCCCTGAATATCATAGCCGGTCACCCTTTTAACCGCTTCGCCGCTCCAATAGGTGCGCACATCGGCAAATATCTGGGCTTTATTGGTAAGCAGCTTACCGAACAGCATTGAAATGCCGTTGAGAACATCGTTTTCGGTCGCGAGAACATATGGCTCGCGGATTCCGTTCCAGTCAAACGAGGTGTTGAGCAGAGCCTCGGCAAAGTCGCAGTTCGGGTAAAAGTCAGTCCACTGCCTTTGGCCCTGGAAGCCCGCGGCGATGGCGTTGTGACCGACCATTTCCTCCTCACAGCCCTTGGGAAGGAGCTTGTTGCCGTTCATAAGGTCCTTGATGATGCACATCATTTTGACAACAAACTCAAGATCATTCTCTTTTTCTTCATCGCTCTTTTTAACGAAATCGGGATTCTTATCAAAGCCGATGGTACACTTCTCTTTAGTCCATTTGAGAGCCTTTTGGAATTCCGCCTCATCATAGATGCCCTCGCTCATTCGTCTGATGATTTCAACCTCGTCAACGGATTCAACGCGCATACCGAGGTATTCCTCAATGAATTCGGGGCTGATGCTTGAGCCTGCGATGCCCATGCAGATTGAGCCGATTTGAAGGTATGATTTGCCGCGCATTGTTGCCGCCGCGACAGCGCTTCTTGCAAAGCGCTGAAGCTTTGCCTCAACATCGGCGGGGATTGACGCGTCATCCGCGTCCTGAACATTGCGGCCATATATGCCGAAGGCGGGAAGGCCCTTTTGCGCATGAGCGGCAAGCACGCTTGCAAGGTAGACAGCGCCGGGTCTTTCGGTGGCGTTGAAGCCCCAAACGCCTTTAATCGTCATCGGGTCCATATCCATGGTTTCCGCGCCGTAGCACCAGCAGGGAGTAACGGAAAGAGTGACTGCAACGCCCTCGCGCTTGAATTTCTCTGCGCATGCGGCCGTTTCGCCGACTCTGCCGATAGTAGTATCGGCTATTACAACCTTGACAGGTTCGCCGTTTGAGTATTTGAGATTATCTGTGAAAAGCTTCGCGGCGGCCTTCGCCATATCCATCGTCTGCTCCTCAAGCGAACCCCTGACGTTAAGAGGACCGCGCCTTGCGTCGATAATCGGGCGAATGCCGATTACAGGATATTCGCCGTAAAATCTGTTTTCTGCCATAATATTTCTTCCTTTCATTATTTAAATAATCTTAATAAATTTATCATAAGCCGCCGCCCATTTCTCGGGCTGCGCGGGCAGATATTCCTTGACATTCTCACTGTTAGAAATGATTTTGCGCGCCTCGGCAATGCTTTTAATTTCACCCTGCGCAAGCAGCTGAACAGCGATATTGCCGAGTACTGTCGCCTCAACAGGTCCCGCGGAAACCCTTATCTTGCAGGATGATGCGGTCATTTGGCACAGGAGCGTATCCTTTGTTCCACCGCCGATAACATGAATAATCGGGTATTTTTTGCCCGTGCAGTCCTGCAGCTTCTCGAGCGTGAGGCGATATTTCATAGCGAGACTCTCATAGATGCAGCGCATTACCTCACCTACACTCTGCGGAACATATTGACCTGTTTTTTCGCAGAATTCACGAACACGTTTCGGGATATTACCCGGAGCGACAAACTCGGGCGAATCGGGGTCGATGAAGCACTTGAAGCTCTCCGTTTCGAGCGCGAGGCGCTCCAAATCCGCGTAGGAGTACTTCTCGCCCTCGCGCGCGAACTGGCGGCGGCTCTCCTGAATAAGCCAAAGGCCGATGATGTTCTTGAGAAAGCCTGTCGACTGACCGTAGCCGCCCTCATTGGTGACATTCATTGCTATTGATTTCTCATTGACAATCGGCAAATCAAGCTCGGTGCCGAAAAGAGACCAGGTGCCGCTCGAAAGGAACGCGAAATCCTTATCCTCGGTCGGCACGGCGGAAATCGCCGACTGCGTATCGTGCCCGCAAACGCTGATAACCTTAACTGGCGGCAGCAGGCATTCCTCGCGGATTGCGTCGCTGATTTCACCGATAACCGTACCCGAGGGGACTAAATCGCAAAGCAGGCGGCGCGGAATGTTCAGCGCCGACAGGATATCCTCAGACCATCCATTCGTCTTTAAATCAATCATCTGTGAGGTTGTGGCTATTGAATACTCCGCAACCTTTTTGCCCGAGAGCATATAGCAGAAAAGGTCGGGCATAAACAGCAGCTTATCCGCGCGCTCAAGGATATGCGGGCGGTACTTGCGCAGCGAATACAGCTGAAAAACCGTGTTAAGCTCCATGAACTGAATTCCCGTTATGCCGTACATCTTCTCTTTGGGCATAAGCTTAAAGGCTTCTTCAACAAGCCCTTTAGTGCGCGAATCACGGTAGTGAACGGGGTTCTCAATAAGGCAGCCCTCGCTGTCAATCAGCCCGAAATCCACACCCCAGGTGTCAACGCCGACGCTGTCAAAGCCGCCGGCCTCGCGCGCCTTTATAAGCCCCTGCTTTATCTCGTAAAACAGGCGCAAAATATCCCAATAGATTGTGCCATTTACCTCAACGGGGTCGTTTGAAAAGCGGTGAACCTCCTCAAGGGTTATTTTTTTGCCGTCAAATATACCCAGAATAGCTCTGCCGCTTGAAGCGCCGAAGTCAAAGGCCAGCACCCTTTTGCTCATATAACAACACCCTTTTTAAGTATTATGTTGGCATAAATAGCCGTTTCGCCCGTTGCGACAACAGCGTAGGCCTTTTTGGCGCGCTCATAAAACGCGAAGCGCTCGACAAGCTCAAATTTCCGCTCGCCCTCCTCGTTTGTAACGGTCTTGCGGTAATCGCTCCAAATCGGGGGCGGGTTTGATTCATCGCCGTTATCCATCAGCGCGACGGGCGCGTCAACATAGGTATCCAGCGGCATTAATTCAAGAACGGCCGCGAGGATTTCGTTAACGCCGTGACCGTCAAGGCGAACAAGCCTTTGAGCAACCGACGCGGCGGGGAAATTGCCGTCGCCTATTACAATTTCGTCGCCGTGCCCCATTTCCATAAGAATTTTCAGCAGCTCCGGTGAGATAATCGGTGAGATTTTTTTAAGCATAGCGTTTTTCCTCCATATAGTACGGCCGCAATCAGCCGTAAATTTCATCCTCTATCTTATTAACCTGCGCCTTCGCGTTTATCAGCCATTGCTTGCGCCATTCCTCAACGCCGACAATAAACTGAGAGTCAAGAAAAGCATCGGTAATCGCGATTCCGAGGGTTTCGGCTATCATCCAGCCGCCCATACAAAGAATGTTGCTGTCATTAATAGCCCTGCACATTTTTGCCGCGTAAACGCTCTCAACCACGCCCGCGCGAATACCCTTGAATTTGTTGGCTACCTGCGCCATACCCATGCCCGTGCCGCAAATCAAAATGCCGAGCTCAAATTCGCCGCTTTGAACAGCCTTTGCCGCCTCGGGCGCGACCTCATAAAACGGCACGGCCTCATCGGCGTTTTGGGGGCCGATAACCTTGATTTCACAGCCGCGCTCAACAAGATGCGCTTCAAGCGCCCTTCGCAGGGCATAGCCGGATTTGTCAGAACCGATTATTATTTTCATTGTGAATCCTCCAAGGACTTTTTATCCGAATGAAGCCGGGCGAGCTGCTCCTTGCCCAATGGATAGGCAAACCAGAGAATAACCGCCATCATGGCGCACGCGAACGCGGGTATCGCGGTGGATGCCGTGTAAAGTTTATCAAGAACCTGCGGCGTTTGGGTAAGCTGAGAGGCGTCATAGCCTATTAAGCCGATAACTCCGGCGCCCAGAGAGCCCGCGATAGTTTGACCGATTTTTCTTGTAAACGAGAAGAAAGCGTATGAGGTGCCCTCCTCGCGTCTGCCCGAGAGATACTCCTGGTAGTCAATAATATCCGTGACAAGCGCCCATATTTCCATGATGAAAAAGGTCATTCCGAGCCCGCATAAGAAGCACAGCGCGAAGAAAACAGGGATGCTGTTTGTCTTTAGAATCCAAAGCAAGGCGGTCGCCACTGTGCTAAGCGCCATGCCGTAGGCGCAAAGCTCCTTTTTGCCGAAGCGGGCAACCAGCTTTTTCATGAACGGAATAAGTAAAGCCATGGGCAGATAGGTGAACACCGTTACGAGCGAGTAAAGCTCCGGTCTTTTAAAATAATCAAGGAATAGGTAGTTGTAAAGCGTTTGAGTATACTGCTGGGTAGCAATAAGAAACATCGAGGCAAGGCAGAGCGTAATAAACGGGCGGTTCCTGAGCAGTATGCGCACCGTGCCCCAGACATCCGCTTTTTCTTTAATAGGGGCGCTCTTGACTCTTTCTTTAGTGAGCTTGTAGCTGGCAAGGTAAACAATAACGCTAATCGCCGCTAGCAGCCCCACGGCAAGCATCAGCTTGTTGCCGTCAAGATACTTCTGCGCGTTGCCGGCTTCATCGAATACCCTTTTACCCGCGCTGTCAACCACATACGAGTAAACCACAAGCGGCAGCAGAATCTGGGCAGGCAGCCCGCCGATTCCCGCGCCGAGAGAGCGAAAAACCGATAAATCCGAGCGTTCAAGCTCATCGGTGGTTATCATTGAGGCAAGCGAGCCGTATGGGATATTTATGCCCGTGTACATCATGTCATACATGA
>CAYUXK010000084.1:0-5158 GCA_964448835.1 uncultured Clostridium sp.
TACCTGCAAAGCCTTGATAACAAAGGACTTTTTGAAGCCGATAAATCAACCCCCGATTGTGATTTTTTGCTCACAGTCGGGGGTTACTCAGTAAATAGTTTCTAAGTCCGCTACTCATCTTGAAAGACATCACAAAACGAGATATTTCAAAATGCCCTTCTTTCTATAAACAATATAAAGATATAATCAGTTTTACCATAATAAATCGGTTAATTCTATTGACATTTTATACAAGTCAGATTAGAATGTATAAGAACTGATAAGAATGTATAAGAATGTATAAGAACGAGTACAACAATGAAGGCGGTGCAACAATGAAGCTTACAGAAAGCATTACAACCGAGTTAAAACGAATCTATGTGGATGATATAAAGAAGACCGTTATTGCTTTCGCAAACACAAATGGTGGGAAGATTTATATCGGCATCGAGGATGATGGCACGGTTATCGGCGTTGATGATGTTGATGAAACGATGTTAAAATGCACAAATGCAATCAGAGATTCGATAAAGCCGGATATTACACTGTTTTCAAATTGCACAGTCGAGCTCATTGAAAACAAAAATGTCGTTTTGATTGAGATACAAAAAGGCACATCCTCGCCGTATTACATTGCATCAAAAGGCATACGCCCGCAGGGAGTATTTGTTCGTCAAGGCGCCTCAACTGTTCCTGCAACAGAAACAGCTATCTTAAAAATGATTAAAGAGACCGACGGCGATGAGTATGAAGATACTCGTTCGCTCAATCAGGATTTGACATTTGTTGAAGCCTTAAAAGTGTTTGAAAAAGCGAATATCTCGTTTGGCATACCGCAGCAACAAACACTCGGTATAATAAACGCAGATGAAGTGTATAGCAATTTAGGGCTTTTAATCTCAGATCAGTGTGTTCACACACTAAAGGTTGCTGTTTTTGAAGGCACTGAGAAAGCCGTGTTCAAAGACAGATTTGAGTTTTCGGGTTCGCTGCTTAAGCAGCTGAACGATGTGTTTGAAATGATTGACAGATATAATCGAACACGTTCCGAATTTGAGGGATTGTATCGCGTTGATATGCGCGATTATCCTATTGAGGCAATCCGTGAAACATTGCTCAACGCATTAGTTCATCGTGATTATTCATTCAGTGGGAGCACACTTATCAGCATTTTTGACGACAGAATGGAAGTTATCTCTCTCGGAGGACTCGTGAGGGGTATCGCCTACGACGATATTATGCTCGGAGCCTCAATTCTTCGAAACAAAAAGCTTGCCAACCTGTTTTATCGTTTGAGATTGATTGAAGCATACGGAACGGGGATGCCGAAAATAATAGGCAGTTATGCGGACTATTCAGTTAAACCGAAAATTGAAGTGTCGGATAACGCGTTTAAGATTACGCTTCCGAATACAAATGCCGTTAACGAAGGAAAAATAAGCGAATCTTTGAACGAAAAAGAAAAAATATGTTATGAGCTTTTTGAATCAAAAAAAAGACTGACACGCAGTCAGGTTGAAAAGGCACTAAACATCTCACAGGCCTTTGCAGTCCGCATACTGAATGCATTGGCAAAGAAAAAGCTTATCAGACGTGTCGGCAGCGGTAAGAATACAAAATACGAGTTAAAATGATTGAAAGTAATGTCAAATAATAATCATTACTTTGGAAACTATCGGTAAAAATATGTGGATAACGCGGGAACGCGTACGCCAAATTGAAACAAAAGCATTACGAAAATTAAGGCACCCATTACACAGGAAAGGTTTAAAAAATTTCTATTAATACTTTGGCGGTGAGATAATGGAAAACAATGACGGCACAATCGTTTTGTTCCCGGAGTTTGAACAATTGAAAAAGGAAGTCGAAAAGCTGCGCACCGAGCTGTCAATGCTTGTGCTTGAGCGTGACGAACTGCTGTTTGTCGAGTGCAAAAACCTTGAAACGGCTTATCTGCTCACGCTCGGTTCATTTGAGTATAAAGCATTTGAGCTTCAATGTGCCGTGTTGCGGCTCAAACGCAAAGCAGAGCTTATTCAGGCGAAGAAAAATCGCCAGGAGAAAATATCGCTCTCTGCCATTGAAGACTCTCTTGATGACGAATTTGCCGAGTATCAGGCGAAGCTTGACGCTCAAATCAAAAAAATGAATTCCGCTTTGGAACGCGGCAAGGGGAAATACTTGACCGATGAAGAAACGGCGCAGCTGAAAAAGCTTTATCGGAGTGTTGTGAAAGCGCTTCACCCCGACCTGCACCCGGAACAGGGCTATGAAAAGGTTGAGCTATTTCACCGTGCGGTCGAGGCATACGAAAATGCGGATTTAGTTGCTCTGCGCATAATCAGCGAAATGGTTGCCGAACCCGCTATTGCGGATATGAGCGAATCGGGTATGGCAGCGCTTCTCAAAGAAAAAGAACGCATTTCCGGCATTATCAGAGACCTGAACGAAAAGATTGACGAAATAAAAACCAACTATCCTTACACGATGAAGGAACTGCTGCAAAGTGAAAGCAAAATTGCAGAGAAAAAGCAGGAGCTTGAATGCACTATCGCGCAGCTCAATGAGCTGTTAGCTATATATAAAGCTAAGATTGACGAAATGCTGAGGTGACGAAAATGGGTGAGCTGACAACAAGTAACGGCAGCGGGCTTGTGGGTCTGTTGCACGGAAAAAACGGCGAAATGGTTATACCCAAGCCGTTTGAACGCGACATATTTCTGTTTGACACGAATGTTGCAGGCACCACCTTCATTGAAGGCATTGAGGAGCTTGCACCGCACCTTGACATTGACGAAAAACTCGATTTTTTCAGAGAACCTGATAATAAGTATGACAATCAAGCGATTGTCATAAAAACCGCAAACGGCGTCAAAATCGGCTATGTACCAAAAGCGGATAACGCAGTTTTCGCCCGGCTGATGGATGCCGGGAAGCTGCTGTTTGGAAGAATATCCGCAAAGGAACAGCGCGGCAAATGGGTGAAAATCGATATTAAGGTGTTCCTTCACGAGTGAAGGAAGCGTTACATGTAACCGAAACTGTAGCCGCTCTGTATGAGAAAAATTGAAAAGTATCGCAGCAAATAATAACACCCAATGCATTCGCTTATGCATCGGGTGCGGATAAGTCAACCATTCCCGACAGGGCGATTCACAAATGATGTGGAATCAACCCCTGACGGGTATTTTTTTGTTTCTGTTTACGGCAACTGATATCCCCAATGGCTGCCGAGTCTTACTTTTCGCAATTTGCCTTCTTCACAAAGCCCTGTCAGAATACGGTTTGCCGATGCGGGGGATACGCCGAGCAGCGTTTGCACATCGGCGTTCATTATGGCTTTATGCTTTTTCAGATAGGCTAATACGATGTCCCGGCGAACCTCGGATTTATTTTTTTGCACAGTCGGTTTTTCTGTGCTTACATTTGTCGCTTCCGTTAATGCCTCTTTGATTGCCGAGAGCATAAATTCTATAAATCGTGTTGATTCACCGGAATCGTTTGACTCATTGATGGCGGTATAGTATTCACTCTGCCGGTTATGGATGATTGATTCAACAGGCAACCACGCAAAAATCGGATTCCACTTTGACAGCAGCAGCGTGTGCCACAGCCGCCCCATTCGCCCGTTTCCGTCTGCAAACGGATGAATAAGCTCAAATTCATAGTGAAAAACGCAGCTCTTTATCAGCATATGAGCGTCGCTCGTATTAACCCAATCAAGCAATTCGCATACAAGAGGCGGCACATATTCCGGCAGCGTTCCGAAATGAATAACATTGCCTTTGTTGTCAACAACTCCGACGGGACGGGAACGAAATTCACCGGATTCCTCAACAACTCCGCGCGTCATAACGCCGTGCGCAAAGAGCAAATCATCAACCGAATAGGGATCAAGTTTATCCATATTCTCATAAATCTCATAGGCGTTTTTCACTTCTGCAATGTCCTTGGGCGGAGCAATAACATGCTTTCCCGACAAAACAGCCGTGACCTGCTCAATGTGTAGCGTATTCTGCTCAATGGCAAGGGATGAATACACCGTGCGTATGCGGTTTTCTCTGCGCAGGGTAGGACTTGCGTGCCCGTGTTCAACGCTCAGCCTTCCGATAAGCTCAACAATGTCGGCAACCTCGGACAGCATTCTGTTCGTTATTGAAAACGGAGGCGTTTTATTCGCCATGAATCCACCTCATCTATCATGTCATCTATCATATTATACATTGTCATCGCTCAAAAATCAATATAAATGAGAGATGTATTTAAACTGTTATTTAAATGTTGTGTGTATGATTGTCAACGCTACAAAGGATTATTGCGGCATATTCAGTTTAGGTTTCCCGTAATCCCCTTGAAAAACTCTGCGCTCCAGATTTCGATTTCGGCGGGGCTTTTGTTTCCTCCTGATGTAGGCTTGCAGCAACTTGTGATTTGCCGTGTGATACCGCCCGGAAAGCTCAAGCAAATCTGTCATATTCAACTTTTGAAACTCATACTCATCTATGCGTAAGTCGTCAAATAACAGGCTGTGAAGCTCAGATTTGTTGGCACATGGCGAGGCAATATACAGCATATCACACAGCGCCTTTTCCGGTGTTGCAAGGGCTATGCCGTATCCATTTTCCTCGCGCAAATCGACTCCGTAGGGATATGCTTCGCTCGGCACATCACGGTAGGTGAAGGTGCCGAACGGAGTGTAATACTTTTTTGTCTTTTTCTTCTCGAAAGTTGCGCAGGTGCAAGCGTAAACTGCCTCGGGTATCAGCGAATGATAAGATAAAGCAAACTCGAACGACAGATATGACGGGCCATAAACAGACGAAGCAAGGCAGTAACCCGGCGTGCTTTTATCGGTTTCATACAGCCCGCGGACAATGGGAATCAGTTCGCCCTTGTCGGCAAGGCGCTTGATTTTTGCCGCCGGATTTGCATACTTATTAAGTTCATGAAGTAATATTGCAGTTGTTTTTATCATATTTTCACCTCGCAATGCAATTATATTGCATTTGTCGGTGAAAATCAAGCAAAAGTTGTCGAATCCTATGTATCCTCAATTCCTACTCGTTTCGACAGGTCAAGCATTGAAAAGCAAAAGGCATCAAGCCAAGTCAATGTTGTCGGTGACGGGTCGCCCTCGCGTATACGCATGGTGCGGCGAATCTCCTTAGGTATAACTACT
>CAYUXK010000085.1:0-1092 GCA_964448835.1 uncultured Clostridium sp.
AGGATAGAAAATACTTGAGATTTCCTGACTGTTGTGATATAATACTTCTCACCGACTATTGCGGTAAGGCAAAGGAAGTGCTGAATTTGGGAAGATACCTTCTGGATACCTCGGAAGTTGTCGACATAAACGGACAAAAATATTATTTACGCTTTCGCTCAAACAGTATTGATAACCCTGTGGTTCTTTTTTTACACGGCGGGTGCGGGTGCGCGGACAGGCCCTTTATTATGAAGTACCAATCGCCGCTCGCGCAGGTTTGCACAATTGTTGCTTGGGACCAGAGAGGCGCGGGTTTGGCGTACAGCCGTAAAAACGCAAAGACCGAGGTACTCACAAAGCAAATGTATATTGATGACGCTCACAATGTGATTACATATTTAAAAGAGCGTTTTAATAAGGATAAAATCATCATTGTCGGCCATTCATTCGGCTCACAGCTTGGCGTTTGGTTAGCCCAGCGCTACCCGGAGGATGTTGAGAGCCTTGTCGGTATCGGACAGGTCGTCGATTTTGTCAAAAATGAGGAGCTTACATATAACTATGTGCTCACCAAAGCAAAAAAAAATAACGATATTAAAACAATAAAAGGCCTCGAAAGAATCGGGCCTCCTGTAGACGGTTATTATAAAGACAAAAATGACACAAAAATATTGAGCCAACGCAAATACTTGAATAAATACGGCGGAATTTATTATGGTAAACATGGCTGCAATCTGAACGACTGGCTCGCGATGGTTAAGTGTATGCGCAAGGAGTATTCGCTTAAAACGCTACTCAATTACAAGCGCGCAAATCTCTATTGCCTCAATTCGCCGCTCGGCAAGGAACGGGTGAATTTCTTTGAGCAGGCTAAGGAGCTGAGCGTTCCTGTCTATATCTTTACCGGCGTGAACGATTATAACTGCTCGTTTGAGCTCGCGAAGCAATGGTTTGAGCAGCTCAAGGCGCCGTATAAAAAGTGGGTTTGGTTTGAAAAATCAGGTCATGAGCCGCAGAACGAAGAACCCCAAAAATGGAACGAGGTTTTCGCCCGTGAGGTGCTCAAAAGCCCGCAGCCCTGACCGTATGCGGCGAGCAACTTGTCCGGCG
>CAYUXK010000085.1:1192-5011 GCA_964448835.1 uncultured Clostridium sp.
AAAATTAATTTTCAATAAGATCTTTCTCGTACGGCATAAATTCCGCTAAATAATTTTTTCCCCTTAATACCGCCTCAATTTCATCCAGTATTTCTTCGTTCTCTGCTGTAATATGATGAAAATGATACCCGGAGGTTACATTTAGCAGCGCGGTTGACTTTCCTGCCCTCAGATTGTCAACAAAAACCCCGACATCCCGACGGTTCTTGACATTTAAAGGAGCCGACACCTGTCCATAAACGCGGTGATTGATCATGACATCAACAACACATCCTCCAAGGTCAACTATGGTTATCAGCTCGTCCTCTATCTGGTCATTATTATGGCATACCTTGAAAAGCCGCATTGCCTGCTTTGACTCATTCAACAGGTACCCGCGCGCCGTCGCTACAATAGGATAGCCCTCGGTCCGCAGAAGGGCTATATCCTGCACAACCACCTGACGGCTCACCCCGGTCTCATTCCCGAGAGCTTCTCCCGACAGCGGTAAAGAAGACTGTCTCATCATGGCCAGTATTTTTTTACGGCGCGTCTCACCGTTCATTATTTTTTCCATACAGTCATCAGCCTCCTTGTTTATATATCTTTAATACTATATTGCCCGCAGGTTTTTAAGGCTGATATCGAGAATCGGCGCCGAATGCGTTAGCGCCCCGCTCGATATAAAATCAACCCCGAGCTCGGTTATTGTTTTAATATTATCCTTAGTGATGTTTCCCGAGCATTCGGTCAGCGCTCGTGAGCCTATGATATTTATAGCTTTCGCCATATCATCGGGAGTCATGTTGTCAAGCATTATAATATCAGCCCCGGCATCCACCGCCTGCCTGACCATATCAAGGTTTTCGGTTTCCACCTCAATCTTACGAACAAACGGAGCATAACTTTTAGCCGCCAATACCGCTTCCCTGACTCCGCCGGCAGCGCTAATGTGATTATCCTTAAGAAGCACTCCATCTGACAGATTATATCTGTGATTGCCACCGCCGCCGACCTTTACCGCGTATTTTTCAAAAACCCTCATACAGGGAGTGGTTTTTCTCGTGTCAAGCAGCTTTGTTTTCGTACCTTCCAGAAGCTTAACGACAGATTTTGTATAGGTGGCAATCCCGCTCATGCGCTGAAGGTAGTTGAGAGCCGTTCTTTCACCCGAGAGCAAAACGCGCATATCCCCCCTGACAACAGCCATGAGTTGCCCTTTTTTAACCTCGTCCCCATCCTTAATATTAAAAATTACTTTCGTTTCGGGATCCAGTAAAGTGAAAACACGCTCAAAAACCTGAAGGCCGGCGATTATTCCGTCTGCCTTGCAGATAAGCTGTACCTCCCCGAGCTTATATTCCGGCATAACCGAATTTGTGGTGACATCCTCGCTGTTGATGTCCTCCTCAAGAGCAAGACGGATATATTTCTCTGCCGCAATAAGCATTGTTATCGAATTCATATTTTTTATCCTCATCCTTTCCGTTCCTGACGGATTCAATTTTTGCAGCCGCTCTTCTCGCAAAAACAATGCTCTCAAGCAGACTGTTGCTTGCAAGTCGGTTTTTTCCGTGAACACCGTTGCAGCTGGTTTCCCCAACCGCAAACAGGTGCTCCATGCTTGTGGCGGAATCGCTGTCCACATCTACTCCGCCCATAAAATAATGCTGTGCCGGTACTACAGGTATCGGCTCTTTCATTATATCGTATCCCTCTTCAAGGCATTTTCGATAAATATTCGGGAAATGATTCAAAATAGTTTCTTTCCCTACCGGCTCAAAAGACAGCCAGACATTGCCTGCACCATCTTTTTTCATCTCTTCACGGATAGCCTTAGTCACCACATCCCTCGGAAGCATTTCGTCAACAAAACGCTCCCCCTTGCTGTTCAGCAGCACAGCCCCTTCGCCGCGAGCCGACTCTGAAATAAGAATACGCCTACCCGGCTTGTCTGTATAAAGACTGGTCGGATGAAACTGCACATAGTCGAGATGCTCGAGTTTCACCCCGTGCCGCTTCGCAATTCTAAGCACGTCACCGGTCATGCTCGGGAAGTTTGTCGAGTGCTCGTATAGTCCGCCTATACCGCCTGTCGCCATCACGGTGTCGAGCGCGTGGATATGAAGCTCGTCATTTTGGATTGTTTTGGCAACAATTCCCGTGCAGATTCCGTTATGAACGAGTATGTCTGTCATCGTTGTATATTCCATGATTGTCACATTCGGAAGACTTCTGACATGCCTCTGAAGCACCGAGGTTATCTCGCGCCCGGTTATATCCTCGTGATGGCAGATGCGCGGCTTTGAGTGAGCGCCCTCTTTTGTGTAATTCAGGCTGCCGTCCTCGTTTTTGTCAAACCTGACACCCAGCTCCTGCAGTTGGTCAATTATTCTTCTGCTGTCTTTTATCATTATATCCACAGACTCACGCCTGTTCTCATAATGTCCGGCTCGAAGTGTATCCTCAAAATACAAATCATAGTCATCGTCATCGAGAAGCACACAGATGCCTCCCTGCGCCAGCATTGAATCGCAGCTGTCCATATCTTCCTTGCAGATCATGAGGATTTTGTCCTCCGGCGAAAGACACATCGCCGTATAAAGCCCCGCCACGCCGCAGCCGGCAATAACAACGTCATAATACAAATTTTTTAACATTTTTGCTGTCCCTTTCGTAAATTACTTTGCCAGCTCATGCATCAATGCAAGAGTCTTTTTGGCAGGCGCAATCAAACCGGAAGGTACCGTTACCTGATTTTCTCCTGTTTTGAGTACATCTATTATTTTGTCGAGGGTTATCTTTTTCATGTTGCTGCATATCGGAAGGGTCGCGGGAAAATAAAATTTCTTTCGCGGGTTACTCTTTTTGAGCTCATATTCAACCCCGATTTCGGTTGCTATTATGAATTCATCAGCGCTGCTCTCAGACGCGTATTTTATTATCCCGGTGGTAGACCCTATGTAATCGGCGGTCTTCAGAAGCTCTTCATTGCATTCCGGGTGCGCAAGTACGAGAGCCTTCGGGTGCTCCTTCTTTAGTTCATCAATTTCCTTAACCGACATGAATTCGTGGACCGGGCAGTACCCGTTAACCGTCATCACGTTTTTTTGCGGCACCTGCCGAGCGACATACCGGCCGAGATTTTTATCGGGGATAAAAAGAATATTTTTATTAGGCAGATTTTTTACTATACTGACTGCGTTCGCGGATGTCACGCACACATCCGACCACGATTTGATTTCGACCGTTGAGTTTATATAGCAGACAACCGCAAGGTCATCGTATTCCCGTCTTGCCCTCTCAATCTCTTCGCGCACAACCATATGCGCCATCGGGCAGTCGGCTGTCGTGTCGGGCAAAAGCACAGTTTTGTCAGGGTTGACCAGCTTAGCGCTCTCCCCCATAAACGACACACCGCAAAAAACCAATACATTGTTCGGTAGGTCAGCAGCCACCTTGCTCAGATAAAATGAGTCACCGACATAATCCGCGATCTCTTGCACCTGAGGCGTGGTGTAGTAATGAGCCAGAATCACCGCGTCTTTTTCTCTCTTTAAGGATCGTATTTCTTCCTGTTCTGTCATGTCTTCCTCTATTCCGCAGCCTCATGGTATAGCAATTCGTAAGTTTAGGATCACTTATCAGCTGCGCATGCAATAGTATAACACATATCTATTCATATGACAAGACAGTTGCGATAATATTAAATTGTATTATTAAATAATATATACTCTATACCGTTAATGGAAACAAGACAATGAATTATACTTTTTGGGAGCAGCCCACCGCCCTCACCGAATACAATGAGCAACTTGTCCGACGGCTGATTGAAAAGGT
>CAYUXK010000086.1:0-4949 GCA_964448835.1 uncultured Clostridium sp.
ACTGTATACTATGTCTTTGCACTGATTGTATACCATGTTACTACACTATACAGCCTGTGTTGCCCCGTGTTATTCGCCCTTCGGTCTCATAACCCTATATTGCAGTTTCAATTCTTCCGAATAAAAAATCAGCACCACCTGACGGTGATGCTGATTTTTGGTTGCGGAGGCAGGATTTGAACCTGCGACCTCCGGGTTATGAGCCCGACGAGCTACCGGACTGCTCTACTCCGCGATATTTAATTGCTATATTATTATACACACTAATCCCGAAAAGTCAAGCTATTATTTTAAACCTCGTTCAGATATATTTTTTCTTATTGGTAAAATATCAATAATCCATGCGGCTGTTCCCGTAGAATTAAACCTTATATTATAAGCTATTATTCCTGCCCTTAAAGCAAAAGACCTACCCGAAAATGGTTTAGATTCAACCGCTGCTTTCTATAATCACTTTTTCACGAAATGAGCGTTATTTTCGATAGGACATTGTAGAGCGGGGCTTGCCCCCGCCGCGCAAAAACAAATTTCAATTCCGTAGGGGCGACCTCTGGTCGCCCGAATGAGATTTTGCCGCTGACAATGATAACGGGCGACCAAAGGAGGGCCCCTACATCCGCGCCATCATTGTACAGACATTAAAAACGACGGGAGCTTGCCCCCGCCCAACATTTATTAATGAAATACGCCTGCAGGTGTGAAATCCCTGCGGGCGCTGTATATTCGCTTGCTATTGTAATCATTAAATTAATGTGTTATTCTATCGATATAGTGCCGCATTCGGCGTAAAAGCCTTTGCGGCATATCTGACAGCAAAAGAAGGAGCAGTTCAATATGAAGGTTTTAAAAAACAAATTCACATTGGGCGCGGAAAAAACCTTTAAAATTTTACACATTACCGACTGTCACTTGGTGTGCGTCGGGGAGAATGATAATGAAAGAAAGCATACACTTGCAATAAACAGGTCAAAGGCTTTTGGTGATAGTCTTTGCCATGATAGATACCAAAAAATTACCGAATATGGCAGAGAAAACAGTGATGTAATTATTTGTACGGGCGACCTGATTGATTTTACATCCAATAAGGCATTTGAAGTTTTGGAGAAGGAATGTCACCGCAACAATTTAATTTTTGCGGTCGGTAATCATGAATTCAGCCAATATGTAGGTGAGGCAAAGGAAGATTTTACCTATAAAATGCAATCCTATGCAAGCATACAAAATTGCATTTCAAGAAATATTGATTTTGATTCAAGGGTGATTAACGGTGTTAATTTTATTACGCTTGATAACGCCTACTATGATTTTACGGCAAAGCAGTTAGAGCTGCTTCGGGCGGAGTGTCAAAAAGAATATCCTGTCGTGCTGTGTATGCACACTCCCATATATCATGAAGAATGCTTTAAGGAAAGGCAGGGCGGAAACCCCGCCACGGCTGCGTATCTTTGCGGTGCTCCCGATGAATTGATACAAGGATATTCTGAAGACAGATACGAGCAGCAAAAGGCAAACCGCGAAACGCTTAACTTTATTGATTTTGTGCTGAGCTCTCACTCAATTAAGTTAATTCTTGCGGGACATCTGCATGACAATTATATATGCGAATTTGAAAACGGTCTCACACAAGTAATTACGCACGGCACCTTCGCAGGATATGCAAGGGAAATCGAAATTGAGTAATCGTGAGGTTCAAATCCTGCCTGACGCAACCAAAAAAGACAGATTTCATCAGAAATCTGTCTTTTTCTTCTCATTACGCGCCCTGCGAATTTTCGCGCGGTTAACTCAATACACGCCCTCCGCCCACCAGATGCTGTTCATGAGCTCGTACCTTTCAAGCGGCAGGCCTGTGTAAGCGCAGTTTGAGGTGCAAAAAATGAAGCCGCTCCCGTTCATTCCGTCGCGAAGCGCGCGCCTTACATCCGCCTTCACCTCTTCCTCTGTGCCCGTTTGAAGCAGTCCGCAGTTAACATTGCCGCACAGCGCGACTCTGTCGCCGTAAAGGCGCTTGACCTCGGCCAAATCCACGCCGCCCTGCGGGTCGAGCGAATGAAGCGCGTCGGGCTTGCAGTCAACCATCTGGTCAACAATCGGCATTATGTTGCCGTCAGTGTGCTTGATTGAATAATAGCCCATGGAGCGGTATTCGTCGATTATCCGCGCGAGGTAGGGCGCGACAACCTGAGAAAACATCTCGGGTGTATAAAAGGGATTGACATTGAAGCAGTAATCCGAGCAGAGAGCGAAGCCGTCAAGAAGCCCCCCATGCGAAGCAAAGAACTCGGCGTTACTGATGCACCTGTCAACATTGCGCTGAGTTTCCGCCTTAACGCCCTCAATATCCTCATAAAGTCTCACGGTGAAATCCATCATATTGCTGCCGTCGGGCATCGACAAGGTCGGGTCGCCGTGCAGCATAAGAAAATATTTATCCCCGCTTTTTTCGCGGATTGCCTGCAGAAGTCGCAGCGTATTCTCTCTGTCCCCCGGGTTCGGGTGAAGGAAAATTGCGCTGTGGTGATATTTTTCGGCTACGAGCAGATAGGAATCCGCCATGTCGTTAATCTGAAGGCTCTTTTCCTTTTCGCTCATCTGATTCCACTGATTATATCTGCGGTGGTCGGGGTGAATCTTGCCGACCGCCTCAAGCGTGAGATAAAAAACAAGCTCAAATGTCGGCACATGACCCGTTAACGGCTCACGGCGCAGGGCTTTGATAAAGCGTTCCCTCTCTGTCATTTCATTCTACCCCCTGAACCTCGTTATCCGCCAAAATGTCGGGCTTCATAACCATACTGTCCGCCTGGGTTATTTCGCGAATAACCTTGCACGGCACGCCGGCGGCAAAGGAATTTGCCGGGATATCTCTGACAACAACGCTGCCCGCGCCGATAACGCAGTTATCGCCAATGGTAACGCCCGGGCAGACCGTAACTCCTGCGCCGAGCCAGCAGTCGTTGCCGATATTCACAGGCTTCGCGTAGCAAAATCGCTTAATGTTGCCGTCCTTATCTTTCATGGCTCTGCGCTCATCGGGCAGCATGGGGTGAATAGGCGTAACGATGGTCACATTCGGCCCGAAATTGCACCTGTCGCCGATGGTAACCAAGGCGTCATCCTGCACGGTTAAGCTAAAATTAGCGAAAAAGTTTTTCCCGATTTTTGTATGCTTGCCGTAGTGGAAAAATATCGGCCCCTGCAAAAAGCCGTTTTCGCCGATTTCGCCGACGATTTCGGCAATCAGCCCGGCGCGCTCCTCGGTTTCATCCTCATAGGTTTTGTTATAATCAAGGTTGAGGTTGTGGGTGCGAAGCTTCATTTTTTTAAGCTCGGGGTCAGCGGGGCAAAACAGAACCCCCGCCATTATTTTTTCTTCTTCTCTCATGGCCGTCTCCTCATTCGATTTAATATCGATTTAATATCAATTTCAGTATAAAACAACCCGTATGAGTAGTCAATAGATAACGGTTTTTATTTTTGCCTGCGCTTTTGAGGTTGAAAAAGCGTCGGGTATCGGTTATAATTCAATTAATATATCAGATGAGGGGTATGAAAAATGATTTACACTCTTTCGGCCAGATTTTTCACGATGATTATGACCTTTGTTATCATCTTTAACGGTCTTTCCGCCTCGTTTCCCGTTATCGGCTCGGCGAAGGCGGAGATTGATTACAGCTTTGATAACGATGAGGCGTATTCCGCGGCGGGTACTGTAAGCGTAACGGGCGAAAAAGACGGCGAATACGAGCTTTACTGGGGTACCGATGACGGGCATAAGCTCTCGGTTGACCTTGGCGAATACGAGGTAACATACAGCGAATTTGCCTCGGTCAATGTTGCCGACGGCAAGGGCGAAAAGGATATTTATTCCTTCACCGCTATCCCCGACGGCGCCGAAACCGTGCTTGCCTATAAAGGGCGCGCGAAGGCAGGCTCCTTCACCCTCCCCGATGAAAAAACAGGCGCAGGGAGCGAACCGATTTACTCCTTCGGCGCTCTGAGCGACCTGCACTTTAACAGATATAATGCTTCACTCTCGGGCGATGACGCTATGCTCACCTTCCCGAACGCGCTCAATTTCCTTGACCTTTTTGATATCTCGCTCGTGGGTATGTCGGGCGATATATCCAACAGCGGCGAATTGGATTCCTTCGAGAAATTCAGCGCCATCTCTTCAAGGTACGACTTCCCCGTGTTTACCTGCACCGGCAACCACGATGTTTCAAGCAAGTATACGCTTGAGAATTGGCAGATGTATGTCAACAGCGGCGTTTACGGCGAGGATAAGAGAGAGGGTGTACTCAATGTTTCCGATAACGGGATGGATTTCGTTTACGGCGGCAGCGAGGCTCATGGCGATAAATTCATATTTTTGTCGCAATACCGCTGGGATTATAACAAAGAAACCAGCCGCATTTTGACCGACGCGCAGCTTGACTGGCTCGCCCTGCAGCTTGAAACATACAAGGACAGCACCGTTTACCTTTTCTTCCACACCTTTATGGCTAACGCCGACGGCGATAAAAACACGGGCGAGGGTAACCTCATTAATAATGTCGGCAACACCTATGACCTTGTTTTTACTCAGGGCACGGCAGACGAGGCGCGTTTTCGCGCGCTTCTGAAGGAATACAAGAATGTCATTTTCTTCAACGGTCACTCGCACTGGGCGTTTGATATGCAAAAATTGAATCCGGTTCTCAACATAACGGATTATGACGGCGAATACGCTACCCTTGTGCATATCTCAAGCGTTTCCTCACCAAGGCGCACGAGCGAGAATAACCTTGCCACCACCGAGTGGAATATGCGCTCCTCCGAGGGCTATGTCGCCGCGGTTTATGATGATTATATCGTTTTGACGGGCTGTGATTTCCTGGGGGGCGAGCTGCTCGCCTATGCTACCTATGTAATCGAGAGGTAGCGAGCGAGCCGACAATTAAAATCGG
>CAYUXK010000087.1:0-4879 GCA_964448835.1 uncultured Clostridium sp.
CCGTTTCGGTAGGCAACCCTCACGCGGTCATCTTCGTTGATGATATTGAGACGATACCGCTCACAACGCTCGGCCCAAAAATCGAACGCCACGAGGCATTCCCCGACGGAGTAAATGTCGAATTTGTGCAGGTTCTGTCAAAAAACGAGCTGCGTATGCGCGTATGGGAACGCGGCAGCGGCGTCACAATGGCGTGCGGAACAGGGTCATGCGCGAGCGTGATGGCGGCGGTTAGCAAAGGCTTATGCGATTATAACACCCCCGTGTCAGTCCACCTTGACGGGGGAACGCTCGAAATTCAAATTGCCCCCGACAATACCGTGATCATGACAGGCCCCGCGGAAATCGTTTTTGAAGGAGAAATCGCGATATGATGACACCGAATATGTGCTACGCAGACTTAAAGGATTCTTATCTCTTTTATAACATAGCTCAAAAGACCAAGGCATACCTTGCCGCTCACCCCGATAAGCACCTTTACCGCATGGGTATCGGCGATGTTTCACTGCCGCTGTGCGACGCCGTCATAAAGGCGCTTCATCAGGCCGTTGACGACCAGGCCTCAGGCGTGAGCTTCCACGGCTATATGCCCGAATGCGGCGCTCCGTTTCTGCGCGAAATCATCAAGAATTATTACTCGGATAAAGGCATAGAGCTTTTAAAAGACGAGGTGTTTGTATCAAGCGGCGCGAGCGATGAGCTGGGGGACATTCTTGATTTGTTTGACACAAGCAGCAGCGCCCTTGTCATTGAGCCGGCGTACCCCGCCTATGTGGACGCCAATGTGATAGCAGGCAGGAAAATCGTTCACCTCGCGTCAGGTAAAGACAACGGCTTTTTGCCTGAGCCGAGCGAGGACGCAAAGGCGGATATTCTCTACATTTGCTCGCCCAATAACCCCACAGGCGCGGTTTTCAGCCGCAAGCAGCTTCAGGCGTGGGTGGACTTTGCCAATAAAAACGGCTCGGTCATTCTGTTTGACGCCGCCTATGAGGCGTATATTGAGGACGAGGCTCTGCCGCACAGCATCTTTGAGCTTGACGGCGCTCGCACCTGCGCCATTGAAATTTGTTCGCTTTCCAAAACCGCGGGTTTTACCGGCACAAGGCTCGGGTACACCGTGATTCCGAAGGATCTCGTGCGTAACGGTATGACACTCAATGAGATGTGGGTAAGAAACCGCACCACAAAGACCAACGGCGTTTCCTACATTCTTCAGAAGGGCGGCGCCGCCGTCTTCACACCCGAGGGGCAAAAGCAGATTCACGAGAATATTCAGGTGTATAAGAATAACGCCAAGGTGCTTATGGAGGCGCTCGACAAGCTGGGCATTTGGTACTGCGGCGGCAAGAACGCCCCATATATTTGGTTCAAGTGCCCCGACTCAATGGGGAGCTGGGAATTTTTTGATTATCTCCTCAATGAAATTCAGGTGGTCGGCACCCCGGGCGAGGGCTTCGGCGCCTGCGGCGAAGGGTATTTCCGATTCTCAACCTTCGGCAGCCCCGAGGACACAAAAGAGGCTGCTCTGCGTTTAGTGGAGCTTCTTTGAAAGAAGGATAATAATGCGTGACTATAAAAAGGAATTTGAGAACAGAGTGGATTTTATTAAATCCGTTTTGACCGAGAGCGGCGCTGACGGCATAGTCTACGGCAACAGCGGCGGCAAGGATTCGGCTTTGGTCGGGATTCTTTGCAAGGCGGCCTGCGACAATACGGTCGGCATCATCCTGCCCTGTACATCCAGGAGAAACTACGATGAGGACGCCGCCGACGCCAAAGAGGTCGCCGATAAATACGGCATCGAAACCCGTACGGTTGATTTGACCGCCGTTAAAGAGGCAGAGCTTAAAGCCCTCGAGGGCGTTACCGCACTTAACCCGACCGCGATAGCAAATATCGCGCCGAGGCTTCGTATGCTCACTTTATACGCAGTCGCCGCTTCTGAAAACAGACTTGTCGCGGGTACCGGCAACAGAAGCGAGGCCTATGTGGGTTACTTTACAAAATGGGGCGACGGCGCTCACGACTTTAATCCCATCGCGAATTATACTGTTACCGAGATATATGAATTTCTGAGGTTTCTTGATGCTCCGAAATGCGTGATTGAGAAAGCGCCGTCCGCTGCCCTCTTTGACGGCCAGACCGATGAATCGGAAATGGGCGTTACCTACGCTCAGCTTGATTCGTACCTTGGGGGCGGAGACATTCCGGCGGATAAGAAGCAAATCATAGAAAGAATGCACATGGCAAGCGAGCATAAGAGAAAAGGAATTAAGGTTTAAACAGATTATGTAGCAAAAGTATAGGTGTTGATTCTTAGTTATCAATGTTGGTATTACTCAAAAAAGCGATCAGCACCCTCGAGGGTAAGATAGAAGAAATGAAAAAGAGCCGTGAGGATATGGGCGCGGCTGTGACCGAGATAAAGGCGACTATTGTCGAAATGAAGGACTTGTCAGCCAAAATGACCGTCCTGAAAGACGCTATTCCCGGCGCCTTTGAGACCGGCAAGGATAACTATGTGGCGCAAATCAAAAAGGAAGGTCCGCAGATAGAGAAGACCTTCCAGTCCACCCTGAACGCCGGCTATAAAAATGTCTACCTCACCTCCGCCGTCGCCGCGGCGCTCGCGCTGGCAGTACTGGTATTCTACCGCAAAAAAAAGATAGCCGCGTAACAGCGCACTTATCGAATAAAAATCAACAGCTCACCGATAAAGGTGAGCTGTTATTATTTGCCCTCTCTTTTGACTTATTTCTCTCATGATGTTTGTAAATGGATTCTATCAGCTCAGATCAAAAATACGTCCTATAAGTTTCACTGTCATTTCTATTCGGTCTTTGCTTTGACCGGTGATAAGAAGTCGCGCAGCGCCTCCGACAGCAAAAATAATCTTCATTTCTTGTTCAGGCGCCTCGTCACCTTTCAAGTATCGTTTTAACAGACAATCTTCTATCAAATTCAGAAGATGCAGTTCATCGTCCCCGAAAAGGTTGTGTATCATATCAGAATGATCATCCAGCACCTTTACCATAGAATTGACAAAGGATCCATTATCAGTGAACGCATTGTCTACATTCGGACACTCAGATAACATCACTTCAATCTTTCGACGACAAACGCATTCATGGAGATGCCCGATTGTTTCATAATGCAAATAGAATGTGGTTTTGTTAATCAACGCCGCAGCGCACAGCTCACTAACCTTGATTTGCGCGTGAGTATTCATCTTAAGTGACAGATATGTTTCCTCAATCAATTTCTCAGTTTTGATGAATCTTAAATCATTTTTGTTTGCCACGATAAACACCTCTTTTGCAAAATCGTTGATTAACCAACGACTGAAATAATCTGATGATTGAATATACAACTATAGTTGCATATTATTTTATCATAAGGATTACTATTAATCAAGGTCTTAGACTTAAATGATATATAGGAGGAAGCAATATGAGCATCAAAAAGATTAAGTATGATCCGGATCATCTGGAGTCATTTGAAAAAGAATGGGGCGTTCATAAGAATTGTCGTGAATGGTGGTATGCGACCGGCGTTATGTTCGACGATGATAATAATCAGTATTCGTATCAATACACATTGCTTCATCTTGCATTCGGCATCGTAAACATGAAGGTTGCAATGATTGCATTAACAGATTTCAAGAACAACCGTCATTATTACCTGCAGTGCCCCTCGGGTTCAAAAACTCCGGTCGTTATTACCGACACAGAAGCATCTATGATTTCAGTTGCTTCTGCCAAGAAAGAGGATAAAGGCATAAAACTCCTTTTGAACCATAAAGATTTCACGCTCGATCTCTTTGCAGGATATGGTAAAGGTGCATTTTGGCATTGCGATAACGGCAAACTGCAAATGGGTGTTCCGGATATGAAACAAACCACGTTATATTATTCTTATACCAATATGCCGACAGAAGGAACATTAACGCTAAACGGAAAGAAGATTCATTTAACAGGCAAAACATGGTTTGACAAACAAGGCGGCTCCTATTCCATTTTCAATGTAAAAACTCATTGGGAATGGTTCTCCCTTCGTTTCTTTGACGATGAGGAAATGATGCTGTTTACTTTCCCACAGGATCCCTATTACGACGGTACATACATCAAAGCTGACGGCACTTCATTAAGACTGAACAATTATAATATAAAAACAGTAAGAACAATCAATGCAATGAATATGGTCTGGTCGGCAGGTTGGGAGCTGCATCTTCCATATAAGGATGAGGACTATACAATAGAGCCGATTCAAGACGGTCACATGAATTTTGCCTATTTTGAAGAACTGTGTTACATCAAGAACAGGACCGGTACTGTTGTCGGATATTGCTTTGTCGAACTACTCCCCGGCGTTCGTGTTCAAGAAGGCAAAGGTGTAAGTGTGGCTAATCTGTTTAAGCGCATTGAAATCAACTAAGGGGAAAATAATACTGCTGATTACAAGAAAAAGATTGCCGCGTAACAGCGCGCTCAATAGAATTAAAACCAACAGCTCACCGATAAAGGTGGGCTGTTATTTTTAGTGAATAGTGAATAGCGAATAGCGAATAGCGTAGGGCGGGGGCTTGGTCCCGCCGTTTTTGACGTCAGCACAATGATAAAACCGTTTGCTTATGGTAGAAGATTTGCACAGTCTTAGGCTCCCTCTGACGGCTTTTGCCGAAGGGCAAAATGCAGAGCTGGATTTTTGCGAAGCAAAAAGACTGAGGGAGAGAAAACTAACTACCCCTCAGTCACTGCGTGACAGCTCCCCTGACAAGGGGAGCCGATAAATGCGCAAAAAAGAGATTGATTTAATTGAAGCAACGGCGGGAGCAAGCTGTATAGTGTAGTAACATGGTATACAATCAGTGCAAAGA
>CAYUXK010000088.1:0-4849 GCA_964448835.1 uncultured Clostridium sp.
GCAAAATACAATTCAAGCTCGATTACAGGTGTTATTTCAGACATAATTGCCTCCTTGGCGGCTTTATCCGCTATAAGCTCCGCCGGTGTTTTCATTATTGAGGGTTCCGTCAGTTTCAATCAGCAGGCACTTGACCGCATTTTTGCATACAGGGCGGTGCTTAGTTCCTTTTGGGATAATAATAAAATCGCCTTCATTTAGATGAGTCAGCCCATCATCGAATTCAATATCGAATTCGCCCTCAATGCAGTAGAACATTTCATCGGAGAATTCGTGAATATGAAACTCGAGAGTTCTGTTTTCCGCCTGCAGGACATTAAGCATGAGATTGTTCAGCGTACCGATTCTTTTGTATTGAAATAATTCTTCAAGCTTATCAGCTTCGTTTTTAAGGTTAATTTTTTCGATCATATCCGTTTCCTCCGCAATCCTCGGCCGCTACGCAAGGCAGATAAGCCCGATAGCCGCAAGACCGACCGCCATTCCCGCCCACTGCTTTGCCGTCAGACGCTCCTTAAACAGCAGGATGCCCGCAATCACGGTGAGCAGAATACTGCCGCCGTTAATGACGGGGTAGAAAATCGCGCTGTCCATAGCTCCGGAGAGATAAAGGTTACCCTGATTAATCAGCGCTACGGCAATACCGCACCCTGCCACCATATAAATAAGCGGCTTCTTGGGCGAAAGGCTCATGATTTTCTTTTGGTCTTTAATTTTAACACAAAACAGATAACAAATAAAGGAAAATATTGTTGCAACTGTAAAAGCCGCTACAAGGAACATACCCATTTCACTTTCGTGCTCGCTTGACTGGTGAATTTTTTGCATTTCTCCTATCGAGCCGGAGCACACAAACGAGCCCATACTCAGCAAAAACCACTTCAGACCCATTTTTGAATCCTCTTTGTTTTTGCCTGCCGAAAGCGCAAAAGTCAGCAGCATCAGCGCCATGCCCGCGTATTGACCGCCGCTTACCGACTCGTTCCAAAAAAGCCTGCCTGAAAACGCGGGAATAATCATTGATGAGTAAATAATGAGCGTTGTGTAGCTCATCGGGCCGGTTAGCAGCGCCATCATGCAGAGAATACCGGCGAGCGCCGTGGCAACGCCGAAAGCTACGCCCAGAAGCAGCGTAAACGCCGACACCGGCTTGATTCCGCCCGTTGTGATGACAAGCATTATCAGTGAAAAAGCCGATGAAACACAGGTGAATAAATAAAAATCGGCATTGGTTTTTATGTGCTTTTTGCTGCAGATGTTTCGCACTATGTTGAACAGAACACCAAGCAATAAAGAAAAAATCAGCAGAGCTGCGCATTTACCGTTCATAAATCAGTTCCTTTTATTACAGAATAAGTTTAAGCATTTCCCCCGCCGTCATATCGGGAAAGAACTCACCGACGACCGAAAGGGCATTGTCAAGGCTTTGGGGGTCATACCGGGTTCCGATAAGCGCGCTCTCAAGAGAGCCGATATCCTTCAAGGCAAAGTAATCGCCGAAGATGCGGATTTCAGTAATAATATCCTGCGCGATGTTCAGCCGAACATCAAAAAGTCCGCGCGGGGTAAGGGTTTCTTTCTTAACTGCGTATTCCTTTCGAAAGCCGAAATTCCACTCCCAAAGGGAGTATTTTTCTTTTTCGAGCGCCTTGGCGCCGCTGATTTCGTCAGGGCTCGGTTCCTCGGGGGCGCAGCCGAAGCTTACGGCGGCATAATCAAGAAGCCTTTGTATAAACTGCTCGACCGTGATGTCCTCGGGCAGATGCTCTGATATATTGGTAACGCGGCTTCGAACGGACTTTATTCCCTTGCTTTGGATTTTAAGGGGGTTGACTCTGAGCGCGGATGCCATATCGTCAACATTCGCGCTGAACATAAGCGTGCCGTGGTGCATAAGCCTGCCCGCGTGGGAGCACTGCGCGTTGCCCGAAAACTTCCTGCCGTCTATGAGTAAATCGTTCCTGCCCGAAAGCTCGGCGGCAACATTCATACCGGCGAGAGCCTCAATAATCGGAGAACAAAAACGCGCGTAGTTATTAAAATCGCTGCTTTTTGTTATAAATGTGTAATTGACATTGCCGAGGTCGTGAAAGACAGCTCCTCCGCCCGTGAGACGGCGCACAACGGGGATAGAATTCTCCCGAACAAAGTCATAATCAATCTCGGCGTGGGTGTTTTGATTCCTGCCGACTATAACCGCGCGTGAGTTTCGCCAAAGCATAAATATATCATCCTGCGCCCCGGTGAGCAGCTGCTCCTCAAGCGCAAGGTTAAAATACGGGCTTGTGCTTTTGTTATAAATAACGCGCATCCCTTAAACGCCTTTCTTCGCTTTCCTTAAAAGCTCGGTATCGGTGTAATTCTTTTTGGCTGTATAGCCCTTGAGGGGCATGATTCTCTCATGAACGGCGTCAATGAACCAATCCACCTGAGGGAAGAATTCCTTGTCATACTCGAACGCTGGGGTTATCCAGTTCTGCGCCCCAATGATAACGGGCGGAGCGTCAAGATAATCGAAGGCAAGCTGGGTAACATTCTGCGCCATATCGTTGAGTACGCTGCCGCGAGTACATGTGTCGCTCGCAAGGATGATTCTGCCCGTCTTTTTAACGGATTCAATAACCTTCTCGTAATTGAACGGAACGATGCTGCGCGCGTCGATAACCTCGGCCGATACGCCGTGCTCCGCCTGAAGCTTCTGAGCCGCGGCAAGAGCAGGGTATAGGGTAGCGCCTATAGTGAGGATTGTAAGGTCAGTTCCCTCTCTGCGGACAGCCGGCTCGCCTATTTCAACCTCAAACGCTTCCTCGGGAACGCCCGATTTGACAAACTGCTCGCCCATATCGTAAAGCTTCTGGCTTTCAAAGAAAACTACGGGGTCGGTGCCGTTGAGCGCTGCTGTCATAAGCCCCTTCGCGTCATAGGGCGTGGTGGGGTAAACGACCTTAAGACCCGGAACATGCGCGCACAGCGAGGTCCAATCCTGTGAATGCTGCGCGCCGTATTTTGAGCCGACGGAAACGCGAAGAATGAACGGCATTTTGAGCTTGCCCGCGCTCATGGCCTGCCACTTTGCCATCTGGTTAAATACCTCGTCACCCGAGCAAACGATGAAATCGCAATACATAAGCTCGGCAATAACTCTGCCGCCCGCGAGAGCGTAGCCTACGGCGGTGCCGACTATGGCGGACTCCGCTATGGGCGAGTTAAACAGGCGGTGATAGGGCAGAGCCTCGGTCAGACCTCTGTAAACGGCAAACGCGCCGCCCCAATCCCTGACATCCTCGCCGTAGGCGACGAGCGTGGGGTCAGTGTAAAATTTATCTGCAATCGCCTCAAAAAGACCGTCGCGGATATTGTAAACCTTGGTTTTGGGCAGGGGATTGCCGTCAGCGTCAAAGGCTGAGCGTGAAGCCTTTGCAATCTTTTTGTATCTTTCGTTATCTTCCTTGCTCTGCAAAACCTCAACGGGGCGGTCATCCATTTTTTCGATTTTTTGATTTGAGAACATAACCTTCTCGATAAAGTCAGGGTTCGCCTCATAATCGGTATAGGGCGCTGTTTCAAGGTCGCTGGCTATTTCAAACATTCTCTGGTTGCGCTCGATAACTCTCTCCTTCAGAGCGTTGAGCTCCGCCTCGGTTGCGACGCCTGCCTCGGCAAGCTGTTTCGGGAAGATAACAAGCGGGTCATGCTCAGCCCATTCGTCAACCTCCTCCTTGGTGCGGTAGGAGCTCGCGTCAGAGGTGGAGTGACCTGAGAAACGGTATGTAACAACATCAAGCAGCGCGGGGCCTTTGCCGTTGTCAAGAAGCTCTCTCTTTCGTTTATACGCGTCAATAACGGCGAGCACATTCCAGCCGTTGATGCGCTCGGCGTGCATCTGGTTTTTGCTTATGCAGCCGATTCTGGCAAGGTCGCCGTAGCCCATGGTTTCGCCGCGGGTCTGGCCGCCCATGCCGTAAAAGTTGTCGTTAAAGTTATAAATAATCGGCAGACCGCCCTTATAGCCTTCCTCCCAGAGCTCGCTGAACTGGTCCATATTCGCGAAGGTCATCGCCTCATAAACGGGGCCTCTTGCCGCGGCGCCGTCGCCCGCGTTAGCGACAACGATGCCTTTCTTTTTGTTGCATTTCTTATAAAGAGCCACGCCTGTGGCTATCGGCGCGGAGCCGCCGACAATCGCGTTATTCGGGAATATGCCGAAGGGCAGGAAAAACGCGTGCATCGAGCCGCCAAGACCGCGCGAGAAGCCCATATCCTTGGCAAATATCTCGCAGCAAAGCCCGAAAATAAAATACTCCTTCGCGAGCTCCTTGACGCTGTCGGCCTTGGAATACTTCTTGACAACGGCGTAGTTTTTGCCGTCGTTATATTCCTCCATTATTTTAGTCAGCTCGCTGTCGCTGAGCCTTTTTATCGCGGAAAAAGCCTTCGCGATAACCTCATGGTGGCTTCTGTGATTGCCGAAGATATAGTCGTCAACATCGAGCGTATAAGCCTGACCGACGGCGGTGGCCTCCTGACCTACGGCGAGGTGAGCGGGGCCGGGATAGGTGAATTCCTTGCCGTTATAGTTGCCCTTTTGCTTAATTGTGAGCAGCATCGATTCAAATTCACGAATCGCTACCATATCGGAGTAAATGCCGAGGAAATCCTCGGTGGTGTAATTCTCTCTTTCGTCATTTATACCCTTGCTGTATTGACAAACAGGGATATCCTCAAAAACAATTTTGCGAGCCTCAAATTGCTCGGATGGATTAATATTTTGTGACTTGGGCATTTTCAGTCATCCTTTCTTATATCTCAAATAACGCTTCCCTGATAACCTCGCAAACGGAAGGATGCG
>CAYUXK010000089.1:0-4838 GCA_964448835.1 uncultured Clostridium sp.
CGACCTCCGGGTTATGAGCCCGACGAGCTACCGGACTGCTCTACTCCGCGATATTCATTTGCTTATTCATTATACACACTAATCCGGAAAAGTCAAGGTTAAATTCATCGACGGTTTTCGCGGCATTGGGCGCTCGGAATAAAATCATTGATATCGGTGAACAGGCATGATAGAATAATAAAAAATGAGATGCAGGGCAGGTGGAAACGGAATGGAAGAAATGAGCGCGTTTTTTGACGCGCGGGTTGACGAATATGACGAGCATATGCTAAGCGAGGTTGAGGGCTGCAGGGAGGCATATAAAGCGATGGCCGGGCTGATACCACCAAAATGCGCGAGGCTTCTCGATTTAGGCTGCGGCACAGGGCTTGAGCTTGACGAAATATTTGTTTTATTTCCCGATATGTGTGTTACCGGGATTGACCTCTCCGCCGCGATGCTTGAAAAATTAAAACAGAAGTATCTCGATAAAAATATTGATTTAATCTGCGGAAATTATTTTGATGAGGATTTGGGCGAAGCGGAATACGACTGCGCCGTTTCGTTCCAGACAATGCACCATTTTACCCACGAAAAAAAGATTGCGCTGTACCGAAAAATATTTACCGCGCTTAAAAACGGCGGGCTTTACATTGAATGCGATTACATGGTTGAGAGCGCCGCGGAGGAGGAATTTTATTATTTGGAAAATTCGCGTCTGCGCAGGGAACTCGGCATTGATGAAAGTGCACTTTACCATTACGATACGCCTTGCACGGTTGAAAATCAGCTGTCCATGCTTAAAACGGCCGGCTTTGCCGAATCAAACAAGGTTTTCAGAGTCGGCAACACCACGATATTAGTAGCACGCAAGGATTAATCGAAGCAGAATTTTGCGGCTTGTATTTGCGGTCGGACTATGATATATTGACAATATAACAATTCGGGAGGGGTCATTATGTTCACACTCGCTAACTTCATGCTTACTTTGCGCGGGGTTATAAGCGCCCTGCTTGTCTCAGCGCTGAGCATAGGCTATTCGCTCGGCTTGAGTCTCGATTTTCAAGGCGTTTACTACGATAAGGATTCATTTGTTACATACTGCTTTTACGATTCAACGCGCAAAATAATGCAGGACGAATTCATCGGCAAGACCGCTTCATACAATATTTGTCTCGCGCGCAACGAATTTGAGGCATGCCAGATTGTTATGCGTTCAAAATTCAACAGCTCGTCGCGCAAGTTTAAAATTGAATTCTCACCGTTTAAAAACGCAGACGGCGTTGAGCTTGAATCAGCCGTTTATCAGGAGAAATATATTATTTGCGACAGCGATAAATATTACGGCAAATACCCCGACGCGCTTATGCCGTATTCGGGCGGAGAAATTAACCTGAGCTGCCAGAAGAACTGGCCGTTTTATATTCAGGTTCATGCGGATACGGATACTCCGGCGGGTACCTATACAGCGCAGGTTAAGGTTACGAACAGCGGCGAAAACGATAAGGTTGAGTTCATTGCCGATGTAACAGCTACTGTGTGGGACTTTGCGCTGCCCGTCACGCCCACAAGTGACACGGCCTTTGGTCTCGGCAGGGGGAATATTGCCAAAATGCATGGGACAACGGCGAATCCTGAGGCAACTCAGGCACTGTATGAGCAGTATTACGAGTATTTACTTTCTCATAAAATTTCGCCTTACAATTTGCCATATGACATTCTTGACCCCAGGGCAGACGCTTATATGAGCGACCCGCGCGTTAAATCATTCTGTATTCCGTACCCCGCCGATGACGCCGTTTTGCAGGCGTATTATCAAAAGGTGACCTCAAACCCGGATTGGGCAAAGAAAGGGTACTTTTATCCTATTGATGAGCCCGGGAATCTTAATGCTTATACTCAATATAACGAAATAACCGACCGTCTGGCAAGGCTTTGCCCCGGGTATAATATGGTCACGCCTGCGAATGTTGTCAGCTTCACGGAAAACGGCGAAACCTACTATACCGCCGACTTGCAAAAGGGCAGAAGCAATATTATGTGCGGAATATCCAACGCCTTTGACAATGACGAGTTTGTCGCGGCGGCGAATCAAATGAAGGCAAACGGCTCAAAGGTGTGGTGGTATGTCTGTTGCGGACCGCAGGGTGATTACTGCAACATATTTATTCACTGGCAGGGAATAAAGGGCAGGCTGCTGCTTTGGCAGCAGAAGGCGCTGAATATTCAAGGTCTGCTTTACTGGGACACAACTTACTGGACTGATGTTATTTCCCCTTGGGCGGATCCGCTCACAACGCCGTGGACGGGCAACAATACTTTTGGCGACGGTTCACTTTTCTATAACGGCGCGAGCGGACCGGTTTCGACCATGAGGCTTGAGGAGGTTTCGGACGGAATTGACGATTATGAATATCTGACTATGGCAGAGGAGCTTTTCGGCAGGGACTATGTTGACGAAAAGATTTCAAAGGTTTCAAATTCGCTTACCGATTATACGCTTAACGACAGCCTGCTGATTTCCGTTCGCAACGAAATAGGCAACGATATTGAAAATGCACTGAAAAACCCGCAGTAAATAACATTAAAAGGCGGTCACCCGAATGCAGGGTGACCGCCGTTTTTGATTCAAATTTTTACTTTCAGCGTGCGCAGATATGACTTTACTTCGTCGCTTATGCGATAGCTTTCAATGGATTTTTGGATTGCCTTGTTATGTGTCCACGGCTCGAGGCGACTTTCCGTGAAAAAGGGCAAAACAGCGTCATACTGCTTTGCAAGAGCTGTCGCGAAATACCATGCCACCATCATTTTAATGTAGTATTCCTCGCTTTTTACCGCCGCGACGAGACGGAGTATTTCAGGCTTGAAGTTATCATCAAGATAAAAGCTCATGAGCATCTCTATGCCGAAGCGAACGGTGTATGTATCGCCTGAACTAAGCCATAGCGGAATTTTTTTGTAAAGCTCGGGCAAATGCTTCTTGAATATTTTAGGGCTCATTAAGTCGCAGGTCGCCCAGTTATCAACATATGGCAAAAATGCGTCAAGGGCGGCAACGCAGGTATCATAATCTCTGATTGTTTCAATGATAAAAGCGTGCAGATTATTTTCTTCGTAATATTTGTGAGGCAATATTTTGATAAATTCGAGCGCCTCGGGAGTTTTGGCAAAATCCTTGGCGAGCTTTCGCAGCTCGGGCGTTCTTACGCCGATGACGGATTCGAGATTAACCGTGGGCATGAGCTTTACCTGAAAATCTCTGTATTTCAAATCCTGCAGCTCAAACAACCTTTTTTGAATTTCCGATTCTAAGCGTTTCATGGCTATGCCTCCGAATTATTAATAGTATCGATATTTTATTACTGCTTGAAAGGCGGCGGGAATAATGTTATACTGTGATAAATTCAATGAAAGAGGCGAAGAAATGGCAAAGGATACTGCTAAAAAACTAAAACCGGTCAATAACCACCCAAACAGAATCGGCATCAAAGAAGGCGTCGGGTATATGTTCGGCGACGCGGCAAACCTTTTTATTCTAACCTTTGTATCGTCGTATCTCAAGGTGTTTTACACCGATGTGCTTGCAATCGACGCCAAGCAAATTGCATTGCTTTTTCTCATAACTCGCTTGTGGGACGCGATTAACGACCCGATGTGGGGCTATATCGTTGCCAAAAGGAAGCCCGGAATTGCGGGTAAATTCAGACCCTACATTAAATCCGTGGCTATCCCCATCGGTATTTCAACTGCGCTTTGCTTCTTGAATTTTAAGCAGTTTGTCAATAACGATACCTTAGTGCTTGCCCTTGCCTACATAACCTACACCGCGTTTGGCATGCTTTACACGGGCATTAATATCCCGTTTGGCTCGCTTGCCTCTGTTATTACCGATGACCCCAAGGGCAGAACTCTGCTCTCAACCTTCCGCTCAATCGGCGGCGGAATCGGCGGCGGCGTGGTTTCGCTCATAGCGCCTATGGTGGTTTATGTTAAGATTGATAAAACCGATGCCGCGGGCAACATTGTGCGCGACGCCTCGGGCGCGGCGCAAACGATAAATGTAACCAGCGCAAACGGTATGCTGGTTTTCGCGGCAATTATGGGCGCGCTGTCGATAATTTTCTATTTTCTGTGCTTCAGGGGCACAAAGGAAAGAATCAAATCCAGCGACAACCCCGATGTCAATATGAAAAAAACCTACCTCGGCATGCTCAAAAGCCGGCCGTTTGTGTCGGTTGCTTTAGCGGGCGTGCTTATCAGCGGTCAGCTTCAGTTTGGCTCATATAATCAGTATTTGTACAAAAATTATTTCGAGAACACCAACCTTGCCATAGTCGGAACAATCGCAAATTACCTACCCATGGCGGTTATGATTTTATTTATGCCTAAGCTCGTTGAGCGCTTCGGCAAAAAGGAACTTTGCGGCGCGGGAACCGTTTTAGCAGCAGGGGCTGCTATTCTCGCAGCGATTATTCAGCCCGGCAGGGACCAGGCGTGGCTTTTCATGGTGCTTCTGTTTATCATCGGCTTAGGGTATTCATTTGTCAGCATCACTAACTGGGCGGTTGTTGCGGATGTTATTGATTATCAGCAGTATAAAACAAATCTGCGCAGTGAGAGCGCGATTTATGCCGTTTACACCTTCGCGCGCAAGGTCGGGCAGACCGTTGCCGATTCAGGCGGGGTGCTACTGCTTAACTGGGCGGGCTATAACAGCCAAAACGCCGGTATGGGCTATGTTGAGGGAGTCGGCGAGCGGCTGATGGTTATCTGCACCGTTGTTCCCGCCGTTGTTTACACCCTCGTTTTTCTCCTGATGCAGTTTGGCTATCCGCTTTCAAAGAAAAACCTTGAGC
>CAYUXK010000090.1:0-4698 GCA_964448835.1 uncultured Clostridium sp.
TTTTCTATCTCTCCCTCAGTCGCTGCGGCGACAGCTCCCCCGTCAGGAGGAGCCTGAGGTTGCGCTGGCGTGAAATGTATAAGAATTGGAATTTGTCATGATGATTATACCACAACCTTGACGGTAATACAACAAAATTGATACGGCGTTATATTCGCTCTTTTCCCTTTTGTAATAGCCCCGAAAGCGTTAAGTATTAAGCCATTATTTCAAATTGTTCTTGATTGAAACGGTAATTTATGCTAATGTAAAATCAGAATAAATGACAGTTTGGGAGTGCAGTTATGGGCAGATACGTTTCGGTTCCTCTTATGCGATATAGCGACAGGCGCGATGATATTCTTTCGCAGCTTGATAACCTCGGCGCTGACAGGGTTTTTCTCTGCACCGAGCGCGGATTTTGCTCTGACGAACAGCGCAAGGCTCAGCTTGACACCATTTGTGACGGTATAAGCTTTTTTAAAGAAAAAGGCTTTAGCGTCGGAATATGGCTTTCCTCTCTCGGGCACGGCGGAAGCCTTTCAGGTGTAAAAGACGCGCAGAATTATGAGGGCTTCACAAACATTGTCGGCGCTACGGGCGAAAGCGCGAAGGATTCGTTTTGCCCGCTTGACGAGAATTTTGCAGACAAATACCTTTCGTGGATTGCATTGCTAGCCTCCACAGATGCCGACATGATAATGCTTGATGATGACTTTCGTCTGTCAAACCGCCCGGGCGGCTTCGGCTGCTTCTGTGAGAAGCATATGAAGCTGATTTGCGAGCGCCTTGACGAAAATATAAGCCGTGAACAGCTCGTTGAAAAAGCTTACCGCGGCGGCAAAAACAAATACCGTGACGCTTATCTCGACATTGAGGGCGAGACGCTGCGCTCATTTGCCAAAAGACTGCGTAATGCAGTTGACAAGGTTAACCCCGATATGCGCCTTGGCGCCTGCGCGTGCATTTCCACATGGGACGGCGACGGCATTGACAGCATCGAGATTTCAAGAATCCTCGCGGGCAAAACAAAGCCTTTTATGCGCTTCATAGGCGCCGCCTATTGGGCTGCCGGGGCGCATGGAATGGGTGTTTTTGCAAACAAGCTCGGCTATATTATTGAAATTGAGCGTATGCAGGCGCATTGGTGCAATGGCCTTGGCATTGAAACGATGACCGAGGGCGACGTTTACCCGCGCCCGCGCTACAATGTGCCGTCTGCCTTCCTCGAGGGCTTTGACACGGCGCTTCTCGCTGACGGCAAAGCGGACGGGATATTAAAATACGCCATTGACTACACCTCATCGCCGACATATGAAACAGGCTACTCGATAAGAGCCGCGCGAAACAAGCCGCTCTACGAATACATTTCAAAGCACTTTTCAGCCAAAACGGCAGAAGGAATCAAAGTTTCCTGCCAAATGAAAAAGCTGCGCGATGGGGATTATTCCGACAAGGCGGTTCAAATAACTCAAATCCCCGATTACAGCTTCTTTCAGCCCGAGCAGGCGTTCCTTTGCGATAATTCGCTCCCGGCTTGCTACGGCGAAAGCGATGTGTGCGTGTGCTTTGGTGAAAACGCGAAATATGTTGACATTAACAGCTTCGCAGGCCTTGTGCTCGACATTCCCGCCGCTTTGATATTAAAAGAAAAGAGTATCTACACGGGCATCGTCAGCGCGACAGAGCTGACCTCGGCGGCAAATGAATACTTCCCCGTTGAGGATGAGGTAACCTGTCTGTCGTCAAGCGGCGGATTATTTCAGGCGCAGTTAAGCCCCGGAGCCCGCGCGCTCTCGTTCTTTGACGAGGGCTCCTCGCTTCCGAGCGCCTATACCTACAAAAACTCTGATGGGATGAGGTTTTATGTTCTTTGCGCTGATATGAATTTGGCGCGGCAAAACATGGGCTTCAGACGGAGCTACTCACGCCAGAGGCAGGCGATTGACGCTGTCAGGTTCCTGTCACCTTCGGCGATTCCGGCAGTTTGCCCGGGTAGCCCCGAGCTATATATAATGTGCAAGGCGGATGAAAACTCGCTTAGCGTCGGGATGTGGAATTTCTTCGCCGACAGCGTTATCAACCCGAAAATAATGCTGTCAAAAGAATATAAGACAGTTGAATTTTATAACTGCGGCGGTGAGCTTCTCGGCGACACGGTAGAGCTTGACGGCGAAATACCCGCTTTTGGCTGCGTGTTTTTTACAGTGAGCAAATAAAATTAATGGGAAAGGACTTGCCGGGATAAGGCTCGGCAAAAAGTGAACTTAATGAAATATGACAGTTATTCACCCGAGCAGTATGTAGCACCGTTTTGGCTTGGCAACACGGTTATTAATGAGAGCGTGCTTCCGCTTGAGGACTCAAGCGGTACGGTTTTACCGATAAGCCTTCTGTACCGCGCCGATGAAATTATTGAGCTGAGAAATTCGCGTCTCGATAAGCTTTATACGCCGGGAAAGGATTACACCCTCGCTGACGGCAAGCTCGTTATTTTACCCGAAGGCGAAATTAAATCAATGAAATACGATGAGTTTTTCTTTGATAAAGAAATCCCCGGCAAATGCTTCGCGGCGCAGGAGAGCGGATACATTTTCTTCGCCGAGGGCAGCGAAATGCATGACAGGCAGCTTGCCGTTACCTACCTTCATTCCGACCCCTGGCAGGGTGAATTCCCCAAGAATAAAGCGTATCTCCTGCCCCGCACAGTTGAAAAGCTAAATAGCGGTAAAGAAATGAAGGTCTTGGTCTTTGGTGACAGCATTTCAACAGGAGCCAATTCAAGCGGCAATGTCGGAGTGCCGCCATTCGCAGAGGATTGGTGCACAATGGCTGTCAGGGGGCTTGGTAAACACTTTGATAACCCGAACATAAAACTCGTCAACAAGGCCGTTGGGGGGACCGTGTCGGCGTGGGGCGCAGAAAACGCGCGTACCGCCGCCGAATGCGCCCCGCTCCTTGCGATGATAGGCTTCGGAATGAACGACGGCAGCGCCAGAGTCCCCGCGGACGAATTCGGGAAAAATATCAGCGACATCATGAGCGCCATTTCAGAGATAAGCCCGAATTGTGAATTCATTCTTATTGCGACCACGCTCGCGCACCCGGCTGTCAGAGGCTTTTACGGCATTCAGGAGGATTATCTGCCTGTTTTGAACAAAATGGAGCGACAAGGCGTCTGCGTAGCCGATATGACAACCTTTCATAAACGGCTTCTCTCTTCAAAGCGATTTTTCGACATGACAGGCAATAATGTGAACCATCCCAACGACTTCCTAGCGAGGGCATACGCGCAGTGCATTCTCGCCACTCTCGGCGCAATATAAAAACGCACAACCCGGAGCAAAGGAAGTCCGATGCTCCGGGTTAATTCAGCTCCTGACGGCTTTTGTGGCATATTCCTCAAGAAGCTCAACATACCTGTGGTAACGCTCCAGGGGGCAGTCCGGCGGTGTCTGGTGGTCCACGCTCGGGATAACCCCCCCTGTCTTCATTACGGGCAGCAGGCGTTCAAACTCACCTCGCATCGCTTGAGTACTCTGCCGCATGGTCATTTTATCAAAGGCTCCGATAAAAATAAAGTCGGGGAAAGCCTCGCGAAGCGCCGCAATATCTACGCCTGCCTGACGCTCAAGGGGAAGCACGCCCTCAATTCCGACCTTACGCATCCATGGAATCATTTTACTGACATTGCCGTCGGTGTCGACAATCACCTTTGTTCCTTGAGACTTAATAATTGGGATTACCTTTCTGTAATACGGCGCAAGGAATTCGTTGAAGCAATCCTCAGAAATCATTGGGCCGTTATTGTAGCTCATATCCTCGCCGAATGTCATAAATTCAGGAGTGAGTATTTCAAAAATGCGTTTTATCAATCCTATCTGATAATCGGCAAGGTCGTCAAGAATTCTGTGATACAAATCGGGATAATCATAAAATGAAAACAGATGATTCTCTATGCCGAATATTGTTCGCGGGAACCAGAATCCACCGTCAAGCGAAAACCATACAGGGAACTGACCGGCTTCGTGGCTGTCTTTAACCTTTTGAATAGAGCTCAGCGCTTTTTCCGCCTCTGCTTGCGGATAAAGATAAGGTAGAAGATTCTCATAATCCTGCTCGTTCTCTATTATTGGACCTCCGAAGTACTTTGGCTCAGGGCAATTTCTCGCGCGGTGAGGCAGCCAAAACTGCTTTGTCAGGTCAAGCCCCAGCGAAAGCGTAATATCATCCCTGCCCAAATCCTCTGAAAGTCCCTGGCTTTGCCAGGCTTCAACTGTTTTGTCCCACCATCCGGCCCATTCAATCACGGGCAGACGGTCATCAGGCTTTTCAAAGTTCAAGACTGCCTGAAAGCGTTCTCTGTTAGTCATAATAGGCATAACCCTTCATCTTATTTGCTCAAGCTTTGCCAAAGCTCATAGGTTCTTCGCGCGCACTCGCTGATTTTTATAGGATTAAAATCGGGGATTGATGAATACAGGGTATCGTGAAGCGGCAAAGACCATTTGTCGGGTATTCCCTGAGCGGAATTTAACGCGCCGAGCACGGAGCCAACGGTCGCGCCGTTGCAATCCGTATCCCACCCGCCCAGAACGGCGGTGGTGACGCTCTTGTCAAAATCCCCGTTGCCGTAGATAATCGCAGCAGCGCATAAGGCGGCGTTATTGATTGTGTGAATATGATGATACCTCGAAAATTCAAGGTTGATTTTCCTTA
>CAYUXK010000091.1:0-4591 GCA_964448835.1 uncultured Clostridium sp.
AATTCAAGGCGGTGGTACTATGCGCAATGATGAACTTTCTGTTCAATCTATGGATTTTGCTGTTTCTGTTATAAACCTCGTCAAGCAACTAAAAGAAAGACGCGAATCTGTTATCTCTAACCAAATCGGCAGAAGTGGCACCTCCATCGGTGCAAACATTCGGGAAGCACAATACGCTCACGGTAAGGCCGATTTTATTGCCAAACTGCAAATAGCGTTAAAAGAAGCAAATGAAACGGGATATTGGCTTGAATTGTTGTATAAGACAAATTACATTGACCCAGCATTGTATAAACAACTTGATTCCGCTTGCGCCGGTATCAGAGTTATGCTCATCGCTTCAATCAACACAGCAAAAGAAAATAAAAGAACTTGAGAATTAATTATAGAAATTTTGTGATTTCTGCATACATAGACTAGGAAAAAGCACTTGCGATTGCAAGTGCTTTTTTCAATGAAGTCGCCCTTACGGGCTAATGAAAAATGAAGACGCTCCGCTAATGAAGTCGCTCACTGCGTTCGCTTATTAGGACGCGGGCGGCTTTTTGTAATAATAGAACTATCGTAGGGGCGACCTGTGGTCGCCCGTTACTCATTTTCAGCGTTCATTCAGGCGACCAAAGGTCGCCCCTACAGAGGCTCACTCATTTGAGGGAGGTAAAAATTAGCCAATTTATAATACTCAACCCTGCGCTGTGAATTGAAGCTCTATGGGTTCGGATTTTTGATGGAACGCGTTCACAGCGGTAATTCGGGCGGTGTAGGTTTTTCCGCTTTCAAGAATATTCTCGCCCAAAGAAAAATCAGCCGTATTCTTTCCGTCAATCACATAATAATCATTAACATAAGTATCATTTAATATGGTTTTTCCCGATTCATCAGTAATTTTTATCTTATAATCGTGAACTATGTAGTTGTCGGCGGCGTCGTTAAACGAGAGAACCCACTCTCCGTTTTCATTTTTTACACAGGCTGCAGCCGTGTTTTCGGCAAAAACGGGTGGAGCATCGTGGGATTTCAGATTTTTGTAAGTATAGGCATAGGTTTCAGGGCGATTCACATTCTCAATGAAATAATCCTGGAAAAATGTATCGGAATTCAAGTCATAGGCAAGAATCCTGACGCGGCCATCGTTGTCAGCCTCAACGATGCAAAACTGCGCCGCCGTATCATACCCTTGGGGGTGCTGCCCCACAAGATAATTCTTATCTAATTCAAAGCGAGCCATGCCGCCGACGCCCACGCTGGTATAAGTGGTTTGGTTAATACTTCTCGGGTCATTCATGGGGAAATGTGAATGGCCTGAGAAATTCACAACCTTATTATGCCCCGCCCAAATGGGGTTAAGCTGAGGGTCACACCATATCGTGCTGCCGTAAACCGTGCCGAAGTTATGGGGATGCTGCATAACAAATATGGGTTTACTACTCACTTTTGCTTCGGCTTTTATGAGCTCGCTGTCGGCCCACTTAAGGCTTGAAACGGGGTATGTCCACTCGGTAATGTGAGGGTAACTCGATAGACAGATAAATGAAAAGCCGTTAATTTCGGTTGCAGTGTCGGGCTCATAACCGAATTCCTCGGTAAACAAAGAAATTGAATCTTTATTTTTTGCCTCATGGTTGCCTAAAATATTAATGACCTTTGTTTGTCCCTTTACATGGGTGTTCAGCGTATCGACAAAAGCGTCGTAATCCTCCCGAGTACCGATGCTTGAAAAATCGCCAAGCCCAAAAAAAGCATCGATTCCTGCGTATTTCTTATTGTTTTCATACAAAGCATAGGCCGTGTCCATCATATCCGCAACACGGTCATTCTGATTGTGGGTATCGGTAAATACTACAAAACGAATGGCAGGCACAAAGGAGTCGGGAGCCGTTGGGAGCGTAGCGGTTAAAGTTCCTTTGTTAATCTGCGCCACCGACCAAATGAGGGTTACCGCGAAGCAAAGAAAAAGGATTCCGAAAATCGTACCGAAAATTCCCAAGACGGTTTTCCCTATAATTTTAAAGATTCTTCTCATGATATAATCCACGCTTTCCGATTTTTTTGATCATGTGACAAGACAGCAAGGCTTGACTTGTCGGGAATCTGCACACAGATATTTTTCATAACAAAGAGATTTCTACCTTTAAAATATATCATTTATTCACTGTTGTCAATAATAATTATCGTTTGCCTTCTCGCCGCCTTTTTATCATTGCATAAGGCTGATGAGTCATAATATTATATAGGGAAAAACCGCTATATATCAACGATAGGCTGATATATAACGGTCATTTTTTACTTTTTATTATATATTACTCATTTTGATGATATCCGCGCTGTGCTCAAACGGCATAGGTAAGCGGTATTGAATCAAACAAATTACACCGGCGGATTCTCGTCGCTGTCATTTGTTTGCGATTTATCCAACTCTTTAGATTCCGACTCGGAGCTCTCAATATATATTTCTTCCGTTTGCCTTTGAATCTCTTCCAATTCTTCAAGGATTTGCGTGATTTTGTTGAATAATATCGCATACATTCTTTTATAATCTGCCAATTTTTTCACCCCCGAATACAATAAAGCAAGCTACACAAAATATCAAAGGACTATTTGTCCTAATTATGTATTTTGGTGGTGAAGCAAGTGGATTTAAGGATACGCGAAATGCGTGAAAAGAAAGGCATGACTCAGCAGCAGATTTCAGAATACCTGATTTGTGACCAGTCGCTATACTCTAAGTATGAAAGAGGCGAGCGCGAGGTGCCTCTGAGCATCATGATAAAACTCGCAAAGCTTTTTGAAACGAGCATAGATTATTTAGTCATGCTCACAGATGATAGTCAGCCGCGCCGCTGACCGCCCTTCGATCAGTAATAAACATTGGCGTTAAAAGTAGCCTTTAATCAGCATGGTGCTCTGCAAAAAACGCGGAGCGCTTTTTTATTTTAAATATTATCATTAAATTAAATGTGAAGTCGCAACATGGTCATGTAATAATTTACAGTTTTGGATATATACATATATCCAGATTGAGTATAATATAGAACCACAATTTTTATGCGAGGAGAAATAAGCAATGAAAAATGATAGAATTGAGCTCAACAGGAATCTTGCCCAGATGCTTAAAGGCGGCGTAATTATGGATGTCACCACCGAGAAGCAGGCAAAAATCGCCGAGGCTGCGGGGGCGTGCGCGGTAATGGCGCTTGAAAGAATTCCTGCCGACATTCGCGCGGCGGGCGGCGTGTCGAGAATGAGCGACCCGAAAATGATAAAAAGCATTCAAAACGCTGTGTCTATTCCCGTTATGGCTAAGTGCCGCATCGGTCATTTCGCTGAGGCGCAGATTTTGCAGGCTATCGAAATCGATTATATTGACGAGAGCGAGGTTCTCTCACCGGCTGACGACAAGTACCATATTGATAAGACCGCGTTTGATGTTCCGTTTGTCTGCGGCGCAAAGGATTTGGGCGAAGCGCTTCGCCGCATAAATGAGGGCGCGGCCATGATTCGCACAAAGGGAGAGCCGGGAACGGGCGATGTAGTGCAGGCAGTAAGGCATATGCGCATAATGTACAGCGAGATTCGCCGTTTAGCCTCCATGGCTGAAGACGAGCTGTATGACGCCGCGAAGCTGCTTCAGGTTCCTTACGAATTAGTGCTGTATGTTCATGAGAATAAAAAGCTTCCCGTGGTGAATTTCGCCGCGGGAGGAGTTGCAACCCCTGCTGACGCGGCGTTAATGATGCAGCTCGGCGCCGAGGGAGTGTTTGTCGGCTCCGGCATCTTCAAATCGGGCAATCCCGAGAAGCGAGCCGCGGCTATTGTCAAGGCGGTTACCAACTTCACCGACGCAAAAATGATTGCAGAGCTTTCTGAAGACCTTGGTGAAGCGATGGTGGGAATCAATGAGCAGGAAATTGAGCTGCTGATGGCGGAAAGAGGGAAATAAAATGCCGGTCGGCGTGCTCGCGCTGCAAGGCGCTTTTATAGAACACGAAAAAATGCTTTCATCTTTAGGCGTCGAATGCTTTGAAATCAGACAGTTAAAAGATATTGATACTCATTTTGACGGGCTTATCATCCCCGGCGGCGAGAGCACCGTGCAAGGCAAGCTTTTGCGCGAGCTCGGGCTGTTTGAGCCTCTCAAAAGGATGATACAGGACGGTATGCCTGTTTTTGGTACCTGCGCGGGGCTTCTGCTGCTTGCAAAGGAAATCGAAAATGACAAATGCAGCTATTTTTCCACAATGGACATAAAAGCCGTGAGGAACGCTTACGGCAGGCAGCTTGGCAGCTTCGCGGCAGCCGCTGATTTCAAGGGAATCGGTACCGTTCCGATGACCTTCATCCGCGCACCGTATATTTCGTCTGTTTACGGCAATGCCGAGGCGCTTGCGACGGTTGACGGCAGAATTGTGGCCGCAAGGCAAGGCAATCAGCTCGTAACCGCATTTCACCCTGAGCTGACTGAGGATTTACGAGTGCACGAGTACTTTGCAAATATGGTATCTTCAAGAATGGCTGATTCAAAGGCGGTCAGATAGCAGTCAATAGTAATATTAAAAAGAGCAAGCCGATTCAGATATCGACTTGCTCTTTT
>CAYUXK010000092.1:0-4505 GCA_964448835.1 uncultured Clostridium sp.
TGTCAAGAATCAAGCAATCGTAATTGTCGGCCTGAAGATAATCCAAAGCATCCTGCCCGTTATAGACAGCGTCGGCGGAATAATTGTTTTTCTCTAATATTGTGATAATTGCCTTTGAAAGCGATTTTTCGTCCTCTGCGAGCAGCAGCCTCATACCCTACAACTCCTTCGATTCAATTTATCAATTGAATCATAGCGGTCAAACATTAAGCCGAGATTAAAATCAGAATTTTTTTCATTATAACATATGTTTTTCATTATTGGTGATGCCAAATGTGAATTTTTTGTGTTTTAAAGTTCATTTATGTTTCGCCTGTCATAATCGGTTTCAGGATAAGCGCAGTGAAACGCAAAATTCCGGCAGAAAGGGGTCTTAATTATGGCATACCAAACAATATTTAAGCGGTATGAGCTTAAATACCTTCTTAACATGGATCAAAAGGAGCAGCTGCTACAAGTCATGGAGCCGTATATGCAGGCGGATAAATTCAAGCGCTCCACAATTCGCAACATCTACTATGACACAGACACATATCGCGTAATCCGTCAGTCTCTCGAAAAGCCGGTATACAAAGAAAAACTACGGGTTCGCAGCTACGCAAGAGCCGACGAAAACAGCACCGTGTTTGTTGAGCTGAAGAAAAAATATGATTCTGTGGTGTATAAGCGCCGAATCGCAATGCCCGAGCAGCAGGCGGCAAATTGGCTTTTGGGTGATGAATCATCTGCGCCCGAATCACAGATAGCCAAAGAAATTGATTATTTTTGCCGCTTCTATGAAACACTGCGCCCGATGGTGTTCCTGAGCTATGAAAGAGAGGCCTATTATTCCCCGGGCGGCGATGACTTCAGGGTTACCTTTGACGAAAACATCCTGTACCGTCAGGAAAAGCTTTCATTGACGGCGGATGTTTGGGGAACGCCGATACTCAATAAAGATCAAATATTAATGGAGCTGAAAACCTCGGGCGGCATTCCCCTTTGGATGACTCATTTTCTTACCGAGCAGCGCATTTTAAACACCTCGTTTTCCAAATATGGTACCGCGTACCAAGATATTATGTATTCTAAAATTTCAGGAGGCAGATTATATGCTTGATTCAATTTTTAAAGGCCTGTTTGACACCGACGCGGTTCGCGTAATATCCGTATCGGATTTTGTGATTTGTTTGGGCTGTTCTTTGGTTATAGGTCTGGTTCTTGCCCTCGCCTATATGGTTAACACAAGATACACAAAGAGCTTTGTCGCTACCTTGGCAATGCTGCCCGCGGTAGTTTGCGTTGTGATTATGATGGTCAACGGCAATGTCGGCACGGGTGTCGCCGTGGCGGGCGCGTTCAGCCTTGTGCGGTTTCGCTCCGTACCCGGTACGGCAAAGGAAATCGGCGCGCTGTTTCTGGCGATGGGGGCAGGCTTGATTTTAGGCATGGGGTACCTGGCGTTCGCGTTTCTCTTTGCCATTATTCTTGGATTAATGATGATGCTTTATAACCGTCTGGACTTCGGTGAAAAGAAAAACTCCGCAAACTATAAAACACTGCGCTTGACTATCCCAGAGGATTTGGATTACACGGGCGTATTTGATGATATCTTTTCTCAATTCACTTCTTCGTGCGCTTTGGTCGGGGTTAAGACAACCAACATGGGCAGCCTGTTTAAGCTCACCTATGACATTACTTTAAAAAGCCCGATGATTGAGAAGGAGCTCATTGACGCCCTTCGCTGCCGCAACGGTAACCTTGAAATCAGCGTTTCAAATCATGAAGCCGTCGCGTCGGGACTGTAAGAAACGGAGGTTATACTTATGAAAAAAAGACTATGCGCTTTAGCCGTCTGCATCACGGTTATGACGATGTTTTCAGGCTGTGGGAACAGCGGCGTGAAATCAACCTCGGCGACGCCTACGGATGTAGCCGCGTCAAGCAGCAATTCTGTTTCTCAGACCGTAGAGGATTCATCAAATATGTTTTCTGACAGTGACTATGAGGTCGGCTATGATGAAAATTCGGATACGGTAATAACGCTTAACGGAGCCACGGCACAAGCAAGCTCCGATACTGTCAGCGTTTCGGGCTCTGCGGTTACCATTTCGGGCGTGGGAACCTATATTCTCTCGGGTACATTAACCGACGGCATGATTATTGTTAAAGCGAAGAACACAGACACTGTGCATCTTGTGCTTAAAGGCGTGTCGGTAAACAGCAGCACCTCGGCGGCTGTCTATATCGCGCAGGCGGAGAAGGTGTTTATCACCCTCGCGCCTGACAGTGTGAATACGCTCTCTAACGGCGGCAAGTTCACAGCAATTGATGACAACAATATTGACGCTGCAGTTTTTTCAAAGGACGACCTGACACTTAACGGTCAAGGGACGCTGACGGTGAAATCCCCCGCAGGGCACGGCATAGTGTCAAAGGACGAATTGGCCGTGACGGGCGGTAATTATGTCATTACATCATTAAGCCACGGGCTTTGCGGTAAGGACAGCGTGCGGATTTCAAACGGCACATTTGACATAACCTCGGGCAAAGACGGAATTCACGCGGAAAATGCTGATGATGCATCTTTGGGATTCGCTTATCTTTCGGGCGGAACATATAAGATTACATCAAGCGGTGACGGAATCGGCACCTCGGGCAATCTTCATATTCAAAATGGCACTTATAATATCGTTTCAGGCGGCGGCAGCAAAACAGTAACCCAAAATGCGGGCGGTAGCTGGGGCTGGGCGCCTCCCGACAGGCAGCAGAGCAGCGATTCATCCACAGATTCTGTCAGCGCGAAGGGCATAAAATCAGATGGCGCGCTCCTGATTGATAACGGCAAATTTACACTTGACTGCGCTGATGACGCGCTTCACTCGAACACCAACCTCACCGTTAACGGCGGAACCTTTACGATAGCCACAGGCGACGATGGTCTGCACGCCGATGAATTGACAACCGTCGCGGGCGGCACGATTAATATCACCAAAAGCTATGAGGGCATCGAAGGTCAAAACATTAATATTTCGGGCGGCGCGATTAATATGGTTTCAAGCGATGACGGGCTGAACGCTGCGGGCGGCAACGACCAAAGCGGAAACGGCGGATACGCGGGCTTCGGCAACGGCGGCGGCTTTGACACCGCCTCAGACAGCAAAATCAATATTTCCGGCGGCAAGCTGATTGTCAACGCTTCGGGTGACGGTATTGATTCCAACGGCTCCATTAGTGTTTCCGGCGGTGAAACCTATGTTTCAGGCCCGACAAATGACGGTAACGGCGCGCTGGATTACCAGGGTGATGCGACCATCACGGGCGGTGTATTCGTGGCGGCAGGCTCCTCGGGAATGGCGCAAAACTTTGGTACTTCATCAACTCAGGGCTCAATGCTTGTTTCTGTCGGCTCAGACTCAGAGAACGGCGCGATTACACTAAAGGACATTAGCGGCAAGAGCCTTGTTAATTGGACGGCAAAGAAAGCCTTCGCCTGCGTAGTTATCAGCTGCCCGAAAATAACAAAGGGAGCAACCTATACGGTCAGCGTCGGCGATTCATCCCAAAAGGTGACAATGAGCGATTTTATCTACAGCTCTGACGGTCTAGGCACCGGTCAGGGCGGTATGGGCGGAGGCCGCGGCGGTATGGGCCAGGCACCCGGCGGTATGGGCGGGCAAAACGCACAGCAGCCAGCTTCATAAATCATCATTTGTTTAACCGCGCAATGATTTGATACAATATAAAAATGACCGTCCGAGCTATTGCCCGGGCGGTCAAAATTTTATAAGACAAAGAAAATAAATGGCATTATAGTTTATCAAATATCACGCAGGGTTTATGTATGCGGCCGAGGTTATTATCGCATGGTCGGTGTTATGACGCCGCAGGCGATTCTTTCGCCGGCGTTTCCGGAGGGCTGAGTGGTGAAATCATCGGGCGAAGCGTGGATAATAACTGCCCTGCCGAGGATTTCGGTAACCGTGAATCTGTCGGTCATAAAAGCGGAAAGTGCGCTGCCGTTCACGCCAAACAGCGGCGGCATATCGCCCGCGTGATACGGGTGCGGACAGTTGCCGGGGTTATAGTGCCCGCCCGTGTTTGCGAAGTAATCCGCTTCGTTCCCCGCGCATTCGTTACCGCTGTGGATATGGAAGGCAAAAACCGGGCTTTCGCAGGGCTTGGTTCCCCTTGGCAGTCCCGTGACCTCCGCGCGCACGACTGTTCCGCCGAGAACCGAGTAAAACAGCACCCTGCCGCGAACATTCGGATATTTCGGACTTCCGCTTAAAAACGCCACTGCGCTTGCAGGATTCTTGAATACCGAGCAAAAATTGTCAAAGCTTCTCATACTGCACACTCCGTTTCAGTTTATCATACACAGTATATGAAAAAATCCGAAAAGGGTTATTCTTTCCGCGGGCGGAGTAAGAGGCAATATCGAGAATCTTAAAATAGATTTTTCGGTAAGGCAGTGTAGGGCGGGGGCTTGTGTCAAGAGTAACATGGTATACACATAGGGAAAG
>CAYUXK010000093.1:0-4487 GCA_964448835.1 uncultured Clostridium sp.
TTCACATATAATCTGTTAGTATTGATATAGTTTTTGAGTTTGAATTAGGAGTGAGCTAATGGCCGACAATACTGTTCGCGAATTTACACCGACAGTAGACATCAATAAGCGTTATGTTAACAAAAAAGGAATTATTGCTTATATACTTTATGACATTGGCAACAGCGTAAGCCCCGGTAATTTTGAGCGGTTTAACACAGATGTGCTCAAGCTCAATGCGCAGCTTTTTACCCTCGCAAACACAATCGTGGGTATTTGGGACATTATTAACGACACCTTCACAGGCGTTCTTGTGGATAAAACGAGAAGCCGCTTCGGTAAATTCAGACCGTATCTGATCGCCTTTGCTGTCCCCGCGGCAACGCTCGGGCTGCTCAAATGGTTTTGCTGCTATTTTCTTCCTATGGGCGAGGCCGCCGACAGAAGCATGTTAAAATTTTTCTTTATTCTCATAATCAGCTTTGTTGCGGAGACTATCTCAACCTTTCAGGGGGTTGCGAATACAGGTCTGCTTGCAACGATGACGCCTAACCCTGAGGAACGCGTGTGGCTGACCGCGCGCTCAAAGCAGATGTCAGCCGTTATTGACAACATTCCCAGCATTGTTATTAACGCCATTTACGACCTGATGATAAACGGCAGGGTAGGAATAAGCTATAAGGGCTTTTACACTACTACAGCCACCGTTGTGACCCTCGTTTCGGTAGGTCTTTCGCTGTTCTTTTTCTTCACCGCGAGGGAAAGAGTTGTTCAGTCCGAGCAACGCCCGAGGGTGACAGACGGCTTCAAAACGCTGTTTAGAAATAAGCCGATGCGCGTAATCCTGCTTTCGGAGTTTCTCGGCGCTTTCTCAATATCGATAGGTAAAAACGATTATTACATTGATGTTTTGGGTATGAGCTCATTCGGCACAATAACCGAAATCCCCGCCGCGCCCATATCGGTAATCAGCTATGGCTGGGTTAATCGAATGAGAAAGCGTTTTTCAAATAAAACGCTTTGGATTATATCTTCGCATATGGATGCGTTTATTAACATAGTTGTGTTCTTATTTGGAATAATAGGCGGTAAGGGCTCAAAGGGCTGGTATAACAGCAAAATGAAAATGTTCTTTGTTATTTTCCCGATGGAGCTTTTCAGAAAGTGCCTTTGGGGCGTGAGGAATGTTATCCCGAGCGAAATCACCTATGAATCAATTGATTACTGCGAATGGAAAGACCCCGTGGGAATCCGTAACGAGGGTGTAATCCTCACCGCGAAGAGCTTGATAACAAAGCTCGTTGCCAACACCACGGGCAGTCTTAAAACCTGGATAAAATCACTTTTCGGTTACGATTATTACACGCGCGGCGGCGTTCAGTCTGAGAAGGTAAAATTTTCGCTTTTCCTTTTGTCATTCTTCGTTCCTGCGGTTATGAGCCTTCTGAGCGTGATACCAAAGCTTTTTTACAACATATCTCCCGAGGTACGCAGTCAGATGTACAGCGAGCTGCTTGAAAGACGAGAGGAAAAGGTTCTCAGGCGAATTGAAGAGCTGGAAGGGGGAGAGCAGGCATGATATGTCCGAAATGCGGCGTAAAAATTAAACCGTATGACTGGCGGCAGAACTGCAAAAGCTGCGGAACAAATCTGTTTCTTCACGACTTTGACAAACGCCTGCTGCAGGACTCGATTCAGGCGGAAATCGATTATAAATGGTGGATTGATATGACCGACCATTTTATGAACTACGGCTTTAGGGATAAGTTCGCGCTTGCAAGATTTCTCGTTTCGGTTACTCCTCTTACGCTTATTCCCGCGCCAATCGCAGTTTTTAACGGCAAAATAGTGATGATGATAAGCTTTTTGCTTGATATTCTCGGCGGCGGTAAGATGTTCCCCGAGGGCTTTGGCGTGTCCGATATGTCGGGCTATAAAGGACTTGCGCCCGCAATGCTGTTTATTGTTATAAGCATTGTCCTTGCGGTGTTCGCGTTTTTTGCGACTCTTATCGGCCCTGCATTTTTGAAATTCAAGGCTCCGCTTCGCCTTTATTATTTAATCACTCCGCTCGCAACGGTCGGCGTGATTATCTTTAACTTTGTGTTTATTCCGAATTATACGGCGGTTTCGGGCGTGGGCGTTTCGGGCTCATTCGGGCTTTACATTTATCTTGCGACGGTAATTGCAAACTTAATTTTGCAGCTTCGCTTCCAGAAGCACGCGAAGAATTTCACTTAATCTTTGATATTACTCATATAAAGAAAAATACCGCAGTTGGAATTCTATCAACTGCGGTAACTTATTTAACTGATAATGCGACAGATAAACAAAACGCGGCTTTACTTTCAACGCTATGCAAAATTCAAGTTCGACAATCGTAAAAAACTGTGATAGAATGGAATAAACAAATATAAGTTAGCGGTAAAAAGCTTTAAGAAAGGGAGGGCGTAGGCGTAATGGCGACAAAAATGAAACGCCGAATTTCTGTGGTTCTCTGCGTATCTATATTGCTCTCTGCCTGCTGTTTCACGGCTTATGCCGCAAACAGTGAAAACACAGAAGTACCGCGTATTGTAAGCGATTATGAGAGAATATCAGGCGCAATTGTCAGCCTTTTTGCGAGGTGTCTTAATATGCTCACACGAGAAAATGAAGCAAATATACCGAAGGCTGGGGAGCAGACTCCTTCTTGGCAGGCGTCAACGGGCGAGGGCTTTGTGTTAACCCCCGAGCAGGTCATCAGCGCCGAGACCTGGGTTATGACAGAGCTGACCTTTGTCAGCACAAAGAGCTATGCCGACCCGTTTGAGGATGTCGATATCGACCTGCTTCTTTGCGGAAACGGCAGATTATACACGATTCCCGGATTCTGGGACGGCGGCAACATATGGAAAGTTCGACTGGTATGCCCCTCGGCAGGCGACTGGTACTATAAAACCGTTTGCACAGACGGTGAAAATATCTCTCTTGACGGCAGAACGGGCAAAATTATTTGCGCTCAGTACAGCGGCGACCTCGATATTTATAAGCGCGGCTTTGTGACAACGAGCGGCGGCAATAAATATTTTACCTACGATGACGGTACGCCCTTTTTCTATCTCGGCGATACCCATTGGAGCCTCGGCGATGAAACAACCGATATGGTCAGCGCAATCTGTGACAGGCGCGCTTCACAGGGCTTCACCGTTTTTCAAAGCGAACCAATCGGCGCTGACTTTAATATGGCTGACGGAGTCACCGATGCCGATATGTCGGGCTTTGCCGATTACGACGCGAAGTTTAAAATCATCGCTGACAGCGGCCTGGTTCACGCCAACGCCGAGTTTTTCTTCCCCGCCGAGATGGAAACGCTCATATCGAATATGGGAGGCTGCTCCGGCAAAGTCATAAGCGGCACGGTTGACGGCGAGCCGATCGAAATGCGCGATTTTGCCGACAGTACAAAGGAATATCTCGAAAAAATCTCGCGCTACTGGGTTGCCCGCTACGGCGCATACCCCGTGATGTGGACTCTCGGGCAGGAGGTCGACCGTGATTTTTACTGGGGCGACTCGTCCCACCCCGGGTGGAATTTCATCAATAACCCCTATAAGCTTGTCGCGGGGTATATCGATAAATATGACGCCTATGACCATCCTCTGTCTGCGCATCAGGAAAACTCCGCGCGTGCCTCCGCATACGGAAGCGGTGATAATTCAAGCGATATATATAAAATTTACAACCAAAAAGCCGCGCCGTCCTGCTTTCGTGATGTTGACGCGCACAATTTCTTCGCCGCCCAGTGGAACCCGGCAAAGGTCAAGCAGAGCGATTACAATGTAGAGAAGGATTATTGGTATAATTCTCAAGGCAAGCCCGTTATAAACTACGAGGGGCTGTACTGCTACCTTTGGACAAAGAATTTCGGCTCGCGTATGCAGGGCTGGACAGCGTATCTGAACGGAATGTACGGCTACGGCTGGGGCGGTCATGACACATGGAGCTACCTTAACATCTATGACGAGGAAAACGACAGCACCGACGGGCTTGATATCATCACAAGCGAAGAAAAGAAGGCGGCAACATGGCAGGATTCGCTCAATTATCCGAGCTCCTATCAGGTGGGGTATATGCGCCGCTTCCTGGAGAATACGCAGTGGTATAACCTGATTCCGAGGTTTGATAATAAGGCTTATTTTACCCCTTGCGGCAATGTGTATTACTCCTATGCAAGCAATGCCGACAACTCCGAGGTTGTGATTTATTTCTATTCCTTTACCGATGAAACCGTAGCGCAAAAGGTCAACACAAAGTCCTACGGCGGCGTTCTGACCGGTACTGTCGGCAGCCTATCGCCCGGGGCGGCTTACAGCCTAAGATGGTTTAACCCCGTCACAGGGGAATACGGCAATGAAAAGGAATTCACCGCCTCGCCCCTCGGCACATATTTTATCGGCGAGAAACCTACCGGGACCGATATGGCGCTGTGGATTAAGCAAACAGATACTCAATAAAATAAAGAAATC
>CAYUXK010000094.1:0-4462 GCA_964448835.1 uncultured Clostridium sp.
TTGCATGTGTTAGGCACGCCGCCAGCGTTCATCCTGAGCCAGGATCAAACTCTCTAAAAAATTTTATCAAAATACCTCGTCTCCGAGATACCCTAATCTTTCTTAGAGCTTAATCGCTCAAAACCATTTCTGGCTTGCTTTTTTTATTCTGGTCGCTAAACCAAAATTACTGTTGTACTTGAAAGTACTCTCAAATTAATCTTCAAGGGTTTTAATTTCTTCTTCGTTGTTTAATTTTCAAGGTGCGCTTGCACTCTCATGGCTAACTTTTTGTTCTTCGCTCTCCCTGAGGCGCTCGACTATAATATCAAATCGTTCGAGCTTTGTCAACACTTTTTTGAGTTTTTTTTGCAGTTTTATTTTTTTGTAACAACACCGCCGCGTGTTTCTTCACAATTTCAGAGCGATATATAATTGTATAAATACTTTATTATAATGTCCTTGAAAATATCGCCTTGCATTCTAATGGCTCGGGTGATATAATTCATATATTATTCTACAAAGCTCAGGACATACGCAAATATATTGTATTAAATAAAAGGTTGGCATTAAAGATGAAAAGCATTGAACTTAACAGTTTAAAGAGCAGCAAGGCAATTGTTTTTTTCTGCTGGCTTGCCTACTCGTGCTCATATATCGGGCGCACCAACTTCTCCGCGGCCGTGGCCGCAATGGTCAGCGAAGGGATTTTCACCAAATCGCAGACCGGGCTTATCGGCACAGTTTTCTTTTTTTGCTACGGTGCGGGGCAGCTTTTCAGCGGCAGGATGGGCGACCGCTTCTCGCCATTTAAAATGGTATTCGGAGGGCTGCTGCTCTCATCGGCGGCAAACCTCACAATGTATTTTTGCACAAGCTATATACCGATGGCGTTCATATGGGGCGTTAACGGTCTTGCCATGTCAATGCTCTGGTCACCGATTCTTCGTATCTTCTCAAACATTATACATAAGGATTTGCGGCAAAAGGCCTGCCTTAACATCTACTCCTCCTTCCCTGTCGGCACGGTTACTTCCTTTGCCGTATCAACGCTGATAATCAAATACTATGACTGGCGTTTTGTTTTCGCGTTCGCGGCGATAATGCTGGCTCTCGCGCTGATAACAGGACTCATTATTTACGCCCGTGTGCATAAAGAGTTCACTGTCAGCGAGATAGCGCCACCCCCTTTAAAACAAGATTCCTCATCAAAGGGTACGCTGTTTTCGCTTGTGGTCAGCTCGGGGCTGATATTTATTATGCTGCCCACAATGCTACACGGCGCAATCAAAGATGGGCTGACAATGTGGGTGCCCACAATGCTCACCGAGGCCTACCCGATTTCGCCCGCGCTCTCTGTCTTTCTTACAATCTCGCTGCCGATCGCGTGCCTGTTTGGCGCGTACGGCATAAGCCCGCTGTATAAAGGCGTGTTTAAATATGACGAAATGAAAACAGCAGTTGTAGCCGTTCTTTTTTCGGTTCTGCCGTTGACGGCGCTGCTTTTTATCGGCAAAATGCCGCTCGCACTGAGCATAATAATGCTCGCGATGACCACAATCTCAATGCACGCGCTCAACTATATGCTTGTGACAATGGTGCCCGTGAGGTTTGCCTCCTTTAACAAAACAGCGACGGTGGCGGGGCTCGTGAACGCAACAGTTTATGTCGGCTCAACTATGTCGAGCTATGGCTTCGGAGCATTTTCGGGGCACTTCGGTTGGCAAAAAACAATTATGCTGTGGCTCGCGATAATTATCGTGATTCTTATATCCTGCGTGCTGTCGCGAAAGCGCTGGCTGCGCTTCACAAGGCAGGAAGCCGAGTAAAATTCTTAAATTGATTAAATCGAGGAAAAATGGTTGACATATCTCTGAGGCTCTGTTATAGTATAAGATGACTGAACAATACGTGGTGGAGTCTGTCATAGAATTCGCTCTCGCTGTATTCTGTTTATTTCTTGGTTAACAGGGTTATTATGCGTAATTTCACTTTGTTAACGGGACTCACGATATTTTGTGAGCCCCGTTTTTGTTTTGCCGGATTTGCGGCAGAAATTTCGACTCAATAATAATCTCCATTTTGGAAGGGGGTATCGATTTAGGTATTTGTGCCCGTTCGGCGACTATGTAAAAAATAACCGCAAAGAAGGAATTATATGGATACTGTAACAATCGTATCACTCATTATTTTTGCAATAACCTACATACTGATGTTGACATTTCAAAAAATCCGTCCGTATGTTGCAATAACCTCGGCTGTGCTGTTCATCATTCTGGGCAGTGTTTCCGTGTTTGAAGGCTTCAGCTATACCTTTTTTGATGCAGTGCGCGAGATTGACTGGAATGTCATAATGATGATAGCGGGCACAATGGGCACGGTATACCTTTTCATCGAATCCAAAATGCCGCAGCTTATGTCGGATGTTTTGATTTCAAAAATGCCCAATGTTAAGTGGGCGGTTGTCGCGCTCTCGCTGTTTGCGGGCATCATATCCGCCTTTGTGGATAATGTAGCAACCGTTTTAATGGTAGCTCCCGTCGCGTTGGCGTTCTGCAAAAAAATCGGTATTTCGCCTGTGCCGAGCATCATCTGCATTGCCGTTTCGTCAAATCTTCAAGGCGCCGCAACACTTGTGGGCGACACAACCTCCATTCTTCTTGGTAAGGCGGCAAACCTTGATTTTGTTGACTTCTTTGTCGACACCGGTCATGTCGGAATGTTCTTTGTTGTTGAGGCGGGAGCATTAGTCAGCGCCATAATCATTCTGCTCATGTTCAGGAAAGAAAAAACCGAAATAGAAATAGATGACAGAACCGGCGTTGATGATAAGGTTCCTGCACTTCTTCTGATTTTAACGGTGGCGACTCTTATCGCCGTGTCGTTTATCCCGTATAAGGAAAACGCGCTGCCCGGTCAGTTTTATAAGCCCGACATTTCAAACGGTCTTATTTGTATGTTCTATTTCTTCGTCGGCTTAATCAGGGAAATGATTAAAACAAAGGATTTCTCCGTTGTAAAGTCCGCATTCAAAGAAATCGATTATTACACAATAGCGCTGCTTTCAGGTCTTTTCATTGTTATCGGCGGTATCACGCGCGCGGGCGTTGTTGACGCTATCGGCCAGCTGATTGCAAAAATCGGCGGCTCGGGCGAAGGCTCTGTGTTTGTCGTGTACACCATCATCGTGTGGATGTCGGTAATCCTTTCGGCGTTTATTGATAACATACCCTACACGGCAACAATGCTACCCGTGGTCGCGGTTATCGCGGCGAGCCTTTCGGCATCCGGCGGAGTAACCGTTGACCCGAAGCTGTTTTATTACGGACTTCTTTGCGGAGCAACCCTCGGCGGCAACCTTACCCCCATCGGCGCATCGGCAAACATTGCCGGCATCGGCATACTGCGCAAAGACGGTCACGAGGTCAAAACAACTACCTTCATGAAATACGGCGTGCCGTTCACTCTCGCCGCCGTCATCACGGGTTACCTGATGATTTGGTTTATCTGGAGATAATAATAAAATGCTTAACGGCTTTGTATCAAACCGATACAAAGCCGTTTTTGTTTATCTTCAATTAAATACAAACTATACCGTGCAGGTAAAGCACAGCCAGCCGCCCTTCTCGCGGCGTTCCTTGACCGTCAAGCCGTTCGCTGCAAACGCTTCGAGCACCTGAGATTCGCGCATTTCAATAATTCCCGAGGTAATAAACACGCCGCCGGGCGAAAGGAAGGTTTTGATGTCCTCGCACAAAACGGCGATTATATCCGCGACGATATTGGCGACAACTATATCGAACTTGCCGCTGACCTTGTCGGTCAGGTTACCCTGAACATAAGTCAGCCTTGGCGGGGCAAGCCCATTCTCTTTACCGTTCTCCACGGCTGTTTTGACAGCGTAGGGGTCAATGTCAACGCCCACCGCGCTGTCTGCGCCGAGCAGCATAGCGGCAACCGAGAGTATACCGCTGCCGCAGCCGATATCAAGCACGTTTTTGCCCTGTGAAACATATTTCTCAAGCGTCTCAAGGCACAGACGGGTGGTGTCGTGAGTGCCCGAGCCAAACGCGACACCCGGCTCAAGGTTTAGCACTACTCTGCCGCCGGCGTCATATTCATCCTCCCAGGTGGGGCGGATAAGCAGCTTCTCGCCGATTGGGAGGGGTTTAAAGTACTTTTTCCAGTTATTCTCCCAGTCAACGCTGCGGCATACGCTCTCATCAATCGAATAGGCAATGTTTTCGTTTTGGAAGCAGTTTGTCAGGTATGACACCGCTTCTGCCGAACTCTCCTCAGGTGAAATATAGATATGCACAATGCCCTTGGTTCTGTCCTTTTGGAGCAGCTCCTCGTCAATGAGGTCAATATTCGCGATTTCCTTAGCCTCCTGCTCCAGGAAGCGGTAATCCTCAACATAAATGCCGTATGGCACAACCATATTGGCGATATCGCCGGCTTTTTCGACCTCATCGGCATTAAC
>CAYUXK010000095.1:0-4384 GCA_964448835.1 uncultured Clostridium sp.
AAATCACATCAAAAGTCATTGGTCGCATATAATCGGGTAAATCCGCGCAGCGGTCAAAGACCGTTCCCTACAACACAAATAACAATATAAATGTTGAAAAGTTAAAATCCTTGTGGTATACTGTAGGTCTATAATGGCGTATTGTCACCACTTCAAGTGAGATATAATATTGCAGGAGTTGAAATAAATGGAGTCAGCGAACGAGCTGTGGGCGCTTGTCAAGGAAGAAATTCAGAAGAACACAAATGAGGTTATTTACGAGGTGTGGCTCAAGGAGCTTGAGCTTGACTCCTTTGACGGGGCGCGCGCAACGCTTGCCATAAGGGAATTCAAGCGCTCGATTATCGAGCAGCAGTTTTTTCCCGTGGTAACCCAGGCGTTTGAAACAGTTGTCGGCTTCCCGGTTGAGGTTATTATGGTGGAGCCCGCCGCCGGCGAGGAAGCTCCCGTTGCCCCCGCTCCGTCAAGCATAAACGCGGAGCCGAACACCTTTGAAACCTTTGTTGTCGGCCCGTCAAACCGCTTCGCTCACGCGGCCGCTCTTGCTGTCGCGCATGAGCCCGCGGGCGATTTCAACCCCCTGTTCATCTACGGCAACTCGGGGCTGGGCAAAACGCATTTGCTCAGCGCCATAAGCCATGAGTTTAAGAAGAACCATGCCGATGCTGATATCATCTTTACCCGCGGCGAGGATTTTGTAAACCTCATTGTTGACGGCATCAGAAACAACAGGATGCAGGAAATACACGATAAATACCGCTTCGCGGATATGCTGCTTGTCGATGACATTCAGTTCATCGGCGGCAAGACCTCCACTCAGGAGGAATTTTTTCACACCTTTAACGCCCTCACCCAGGCAGGCAGCCAGATTGTATTGACCTCTGACCGCCCGCCCAAAGAAATCCAGACCCTTGACGACCGCCTTAGAACCCGTTTCGAGAGCGGACTTATTGCCGATATTCAGCCGCCCGATATTGAGACCAGAATGGCGATTATCAAGCGCAAGGCTGAGGCTCTCGACTTTGACCTGCCAAACGATGTTGTGCAGTACATTGCCGAAAAAATCAAGAGCAATATCCGCCAGCTTGAGGGCGCGGTTAAGAAGATTAAGGCGTTTGCCACAATTCAAGGCGCGAGCGTTAACACGGCAACGGCGCAGAGCGCGATTAAGGATATTTTAAGCGACCAGCGCCCCATCGCCGTTACCGTTGAGCGAATCATTCAGGAGGTCGCGCGAAACTACGGCGCGGACCCTGCGGATATCCGCTCAAAGAAGAAGGACGCGCCAACCTCTCAAATGCGTCAGATTGCAATGTATGTTATTTACGAGATTACCGACCTTTCGACCACGGCCATAGGCGTTGAATTCGGCGGGCGCGACCACTCCACGGTGCTCTACGCTCTTAAAGAAATGAAGACAAAGCTTGATAAGGACAGCGCCCTTAAGGCTACCGTGCTTGACATAATTAAAAATATTCAGGAGTAAACCGAAAAGGAAATTAAAATGGGGCTATTTAAACGAATAAACAAGGGGCTCAAGCGTACCCGTGACAATATGACGGGCGCTATCAACTCCGCTCTTCATGGCAAAAACGAAATTGACGACGAATTTTATGAGGATTTGGAAGAAATCCTTGTCATGGGCGATGTGGGGGTTAACACCGCCACCGAGATAGTCGAGCGCCTTCGTGACGAGGTCTTTCACAAGGGGCTTCGCTCCGCTTCTGATGTTACCAAAGAGATTCAGAATATCGTCGCCGACCTGCTCTCGGGCGGTGAAGCGCTCGATATGGTCACAATCCCGTCGATTATTCTTGTTATCGGCGTGAACGGTGTGGGCAAAACCACCTCAATAGGCAAGCTTGCCGCCATGCTTAAGGCGCAGGGCAAGAAGGTTATCCTCGGCGCCGCCGATACCTTCCGCGCCGCCGCTATCGACCAGCTCGAAATCTGGGCTCAGCGCGCGGATGTTGCCATAGTTAAGCATAAGGAGGGCGCTGACCCCGCCGCGGTAGTGTTTGATACCATCAACGCCGGCAAGGCGCGCAACGCGGATGTCATCATCTGCGACACGGCCGGCAGGCTTCATAATAAGAAAAACCTCATGGAGGAGCTTGCCAAGATTTACCGCGTTATCGATAAGGAGCTGCCCTACGCGGACAGGGAAATTCTGCTCGTGCTTGATGGCACAACAGGTCAAAACGCCGTTAATCAGGCGCGCGAATTCAAAAATATTGCTGACATATCAGGTATTATTCTTACAAAGCTTGACGGCACCGCCAAGGGCGGCGTTGTGCTCGCCATCAAAAATGACCTCAAGGTTCCCGTCAAATTTATCGGCGTGGGCGAGGGAATCGACGATTTGCGCCCGTTTAACGCTCAGGCGTTTGCCGAGGGGCTTTTCAGCGAAGATAAGGACGACGAGGACGAGGAATAATTTTTGTATGGATTATTTGATTGCAACCCATAATATGAAAAAGAGGGATGAGCTTGCCCGTATTTTAGCGCCGCTCGGCATTCGGGTACTGCTTGACCATGAGGCAGGCATTGAGCTGAGCGATGTTGACGAAACAGGCGTGACCTTTGAGGAAAACGCCCTGCTCAAGGCGCAAAGCGGCTGCCGCGAGAGCGGACTTCCCTGCATCGCCGACGATTCGGGGCTTTGCGTTGATGCTCTTGACGGCGCGCCCGGTGTTTATTCGGCGCGTTACGGCGGCGAGCACGGCAACGACAAGGCGAATAACGAGAAGCTTCTCAAGGTGCTTGACGGTCTTGATATTACAAAGCGAACCGCGCGGTTTGTGAGCGTTGCCTGCTGCGTTTACCCGGACGGCAAGGTCATAACCGCCCGCGGCGAGTGTGAGGGCGCAATCGGCTTCGAGCCGAGGGGCAACGGCGGCTTCGGCTACGACCCGCTGTTTTTGCCGAAGGATTTCGGCGGCGAAATGACCATGGCTCAGCTATCCGCAGAGCAAAAGGACTCAATCAGTCACCGCGGCAAATCCGTAAGGATCCTTGCGGCGGCATTGGAGGAACATATTAAATGATGACCAGCAAAGAACGCGCTCAGCTTCGAGCGCAGGCAAACGGCATTGAGGCGCTGTTCCAGGTCGGCAAGGGAGGCATTACGGACACGTTCATCGGCGAGGTGAATGATGCCCTTCGTAAGCGCGAGCTCATTAAGCTCAAGGTTTTGCTCGAATCCTCGCCCGATACCCCGCGCGAGGCCGCCGAAAAAATCGCCGCCGCAACGGGCAGCGAGGTGGTGCAGGTCGTTGGCGGGAGCATGGTATTTTATAAAGAGAACCCCGAGCTTCATAAGCCCGCCAAGAAGCCCGCGAAAAAGACAAAGCCGCTCGCGCGAGTGAAGGCAAGGCGCAAGGCCGAGAGCGTACGCAAGAATCAGGAAAAAAAGTTCTCGCCTAAACCCGCGAGGCAAAAACTTCCACGGGCAAAAAAGCCGTAAGCAATTGACAATCCGCTGTTACTGTGATACAATTCGTGTTCCGCGCGGGTAAAGAGGTAATTATGGAACAAAAGAACGAAAACAAAATAGTTGCGCGAAACAAAAAGGCGTATCACGATTACTCTGTGCTCGAGAAATACGAGGCGGGTATCGAGCTGTTTGGCACCGAGGTCAAATCCATCAGGCAAAGTAAGCTCAATTTGAAGGACTCCTGGTGCTCAATCAAAGACGGCGAGATTTTTGTCAACGGCATGCACATCAGCCCCTATGAGCACGGCAACATCTTTAACCGCGACCCGCTGAGGGTTCGCCGCCTGCTGATGCATAAGCGCGAAATCAACCGCCTTTACGGTCAGGTAAAGCAGCAGGGGCTCGCGCTGATACCGCTGAGCGTTTACTTTTACAAGGGCAAGGCAAAGGTTGAAATTGGTATGTGTAAAGGTAAAAAGCTTTACGACAAGCGAGAAGCGGCGGCGCAAAAGGACGCGCAGCGAAGCATTGAAAGACATCTTAAATAAAAATATGGGGATGAAAGGATTTCGACGGGGAATCTGAACCGGAATAAGCGAGTAGCGGTACGGAACCGCTATAAAATCCGTAATTTTTTAAAACAAACGACAACAATACAGTTGCACTCGCTGCTTAATTAGCAGCCGTCTTTGCAGGGAGCACCGCGGCCCTGTACAAGGCGTCGATTAGCGGTGAACGTGAACAGGTGAGCGCCTCGTAACCTGTCATGAATAACGCGGCTACCAAGCCTGTGAGTCTGCCCGAACGGCGCGCAGAGGAGGGAATCCTAAATGACGGGATACACTCGTAGAAAGTTCCGCGGAGGGCTTTTCGGACGCGGTTTCGATTACCGCCATCTCCACCATACAGTACAAATCCGAACCTTATGCCTGTTGGCGAAGCGTTCGG
>CAYUXK010000096.1:0-4372 GCA_964448835.1 uncultured Clostridium sp.
GACGACGGTCTTTTAATCGGCGCAGGTCTTGAGGATCTCGGCAAGGGCCTTCGTTCACAGATCGGCACTATGTACGGCACAAAGCTCAAGGGAACCCGTTATCTCGAAATGGCAGAGGGCTATGTTACCAGAATGGCGCTTGACAGCGACAATCAGGTTATCGGCTACGAGTTCGTTTCGCTGGGCAAAATGACCGATTATATCAAAAAGGGCAACGAACCGAACGCCGCGTATGAAATGGCGATAGGCACCTATGGCAGATTTGACGAGGCTGTGAAATATATCGATCCCAGAAAAGAGTAAGAGGAGGAAAAATACGATGGCATTATTTGAAAGCTATGAAAGGCGAGTTGACAAAATCAACGCTGTTCTCGCCGAGTATGGCATTTCTTCAATTGAGGAATGTAAAGATATCACTCTTGCTAAGGGAATTGATTGCGATAAAATAGTAAGAGAAACTCAGCCCATCTGCTTTGAAAACGCTGTTTGGGCATACACTGTCGGCTGCGCTATTGCTATTAAATCAGGCTGTACCAAGGCGGCGGATGCTGCCGCGGCAATCGGCGTAGGTCTGCAGTCATTTTGCATCCCCGGCTCCGTTGCCGAGAACCGCAAGGTCGGCCTCGGCCATGGCAATCTCGGCAAAATGCTGCTCTCCGAAAGCACAGAATGCTTCTGCTTCCTGGCGGGGCATGAGTCCTTTGCCGCTGCCGAGGGCGCAATCAAAATCGCCCTTAACGCGAATAAAGTCAGAACCAAGCCCCTGAAGGTTATCCTTAACGGTCTTGGCAAGGATGCCGCGATGATTATTTCGCGCATCAACGGCTTCACCTATTGCAAAACCGAGTTTGATCCTTACAGCGAAACCGTAACCGTCACAGAAAGGATAGCCTATTCAAACGGCAACAGAGCCAAGGTTATGTGCTACGGCGCTGACAATGTCCCCGAGGGCGTCGCAATAATGAGGCTTGAGAATGTCGGCGTGTCCATCACGGGTAACTCAACGAACCCCACAAGGTTTCAGCATCCCGTCGCGGGCACTTATAAAAAGTGGTGCGTTGAGAACGGCGTGAGCTACTTCTCCGTTGCGTCAGGTGGCGGCACGGGCAGAACCCTGCATCCCGATAATATGGGGGCAGGTCCCTCCAGCTACGGCATGACCGATACAATGGGCAGAATGCACTCCGACGCGCAGTTCGCCGGCTCATCCTCCGTTCCCGCTCATGTTGAGATGATGGGACTTATCGGTATGGGCAACAACCCCATGGTCGGCGCCACGGTCGCCTGCGCAGTCGCGGTTGAAGAGGCAAGCAAGTAATCCGCAAAGCCTTGTAAGTTAACACAATATCCCATTCAAGCCTTGCTACGGTAAAACGCAGCAAGGCTTTTCATTTTTGGGCATATAATCTTCAAAGCTGTCAATAATAATGTAAAGTATACTTTAAGTTATTGTTGACAAAGTTGAAAGTTTCAAGTATAATACATGCAAAAGAAGGTGATATTATGGCAATCACAAGCAAGGAAGGAATATTCAAGGTTTTGTCTGCATACAACCCGTGGTGGAGGACGGAAGCCGTTAATCCTAAGCTTGCGAAAACCTATAAAAGATTTGCGTTTTATGAGGCGATGAAGCGTTTATCTCAAACCGATATCCGGCGCACGGTTATTCTGACCGGAACGCGGCGAGTCGGCAAAACAACTATTCTGTATCAGATGATCGAGGAGCTGCTGAAAAACGGAGTTCCTCCGCAAAAAATCATTTTTATTTCGATGGATCACCCTATGCTCAAGCTCAGTGCTTTTAATGAGGTGCTTGAGTGCTATCATGAGAATGTTTATGCCGGGCAGGATGTGTACTACTTTTTCGACGAAATACAGTACGCACAGGATTGGGACAGGTGGCTCAAAACGATTTATGATATGCAGCCCGACACAAATGTGGTTGCAACAGGCTCGGCAAGCCCGGCTTTGACAAAAGGCAATCAGGAGAGCGGAGCCGGCAGATGGTCTGTTATTCAGGTGCCAACGATGTCGTTTTACGAGTATTGCGAGCTTCTCGGCATTGACAAGCCTGAATTGCCCGAAGGCTTTCGCGTCACCTCAATGCAAAGCATTTCTCAACAGGAACGCACGCGAATAATGCTTCAGCTCTCAAAGGTTCAGAATCATTTCAACCGGTATTTACAGGTTGGCGGCTTTCCGGAGCTTGCGCTTGCGGATAACGACCTGATGGCGCAGCAGATTATGCGCGAGGATGTTGTGGATAAGGTGCTAAAGCGCGATTTGCCTTCACTTTACAGTATCCGCAACGCCACAGAGCTTGAACGAATTTTTTTGTATCTGTGTAATGTTTCGTCCGAAGTGATTTCGGTTGACGCCATTGCAAAAGAGCTCAGCGGAGTTTCCAGACCGACGGTTGAGAATTATATCCGTTATCTCGAAAGCGCAAACTTGATATATCAGAGCTGGCCGGTGAATATGGCAGGAAAAAGGGTTTTGAAGGCGAGGCCGAAGGTGTATATTGCCGATGCCGCAATCCGCAATGCCGTATTAATGGATGATTCTCTGCTGTCAAACCCGACTGAAATGGGTAAAATTGTTGAAACGGCGGTATATAAGCATATTGCGGCGTTTTATTATCAGAAAAATACCTCGGTCGGCTACTACCGCGGCGGCAAAAAGAATAAGGAAATTGATGTTGTTATCGAGTATCCGAATGTCAAAAATTTACTCGTTGAAGTCAAATATCGCGACGGCGCGCCGATAGCGGATGACGACGCAATCAGCGAATTATGCGGCGAAGCGTCGGCGGCGATAATCGTAACGAAAAGCGCCGATGATTTCGGCACTCACCGCGCAAAGAACGGAAAAGAAATGATTCGCATTCCCGCGTTTGCGTTTTTATATTTGTTGGGCAATGCGGAAAAATTTGGCTACAACGGCATTGAATAACATGCGTCCACATTGCGTCCACAGCAAATGAGCTTGGCAGTGTATATGCAAGTATCAATAAAAACAGAACCTTGTTACTCACTCCGTTCGTAATAAGGACCTCTCAATTTTTAATAATAATCAAATATAAGCTTATCCCTGCTTCTTAATCGAAGCAAGGGTTTTTTTCGCTTAACTCTCATCTTTTTGTAGCCTCAAGGTCATCAAAATATAAACCCGTTATGTAATCATATATATTGAAATGCTTAGTTACGATATGATATAATCAATTATATAATAGGCCTCAGGGAACAGGCCTCAGACAGCTCAAAACTGTCTGTTTCATTAGCCTAAACAGAAGTGACAGAGGTATATGATATGAAAATATCACTTAACGGAGAATGGCGATTCAGGCAGCTTGATTCAGATAATTGGCTTGATGCTAAAGTACCCGGATGCAACTTTCTTGACCTGATGGATAATAAAATAATTCCCGATCCTTTTTACGGGGACAATGAAAAACAGGTTCAGTGGGTTAATGAAAAAGATTGGGAATACTCAAAATCCTTTGAGCTGACCGAGGAAATGCTGTCGGCTGATAGCCTTATGCTTCACTTTGATATGCTTGATACAATATGCGATGTTTTTGTGAACTCAAAGAAAGTCGTCAGCGCAATTAACTGCCATATCTCATACGATTTGAGCATCAGGGAATATGCTGTTTCGGGAGAGAATAATCTCAGAATTGTGTTTTACTCTCCCGCCCAATATGTCAAAAAAGCGCGCCGTAAGGTTCACGCCCCAATTAACTTTAACGGTATGAACGGAATAGTTCATATTAGAAAGCCGCAGTGCCATTTCGGATGGGATTGGGGCCCTGTTTTGCCGCTTTGCGGAATTACGGGCGATGTTTGGCTCGAAATCATCAGTAAAGCAAAAATTAAGGACTTAAAGATTTCTCAGAAGCACTTGGAGGGTAAAGTTCTGCTTAGAGCGGGGGCGGAAATCAGCAATTTCACCGGTGAAGACATATCCTGTGAAATAACGCTGTGTCACCCTGACGGGAAGCAGGTAACTTCAGCCGGGAGCACTGCCGAATTTCTTATTGAAAATCCGGAGCTGTGGTGGACATACGAATTATCGGGTAAAGAGAAACAGCCGCTATATACTGTTACGGCAACGCTGAAATCCGGCGACAGCGAAATATATTCTTACCGTAAGAAAACCGGTCTGCGCACACTGGTTCTCGACACAAGCGCGGATAAATACGGCAGCAATTTCAGGTTCATACTCAACGGTGTCCCTCTGTTCATAAAAGGGGCAAATTATATTCCGCCGGATTCATTTATTACAAGGTTCACTGAAAAGCGTTTAGACGATTTATTGGACTGTGTCCGTTTCTCAAATCTTAATATGATAAGGATTTGGGGCGGCGGATATT
>CAYUXK010000097.1:0-4219 GCA_964448835.1 uncultured Clostridium sp.
GCAAAAATTTTCACTTAGCACAATAGGTTTCAAAAATATTGTCAAATACAAATGTATGATAAAATATCGTCGATAATAGGTTTGACTTTTTTAATCGCTGATGATATATTTATTTAAACGACGGTTGACGAGTTCAAAATATCAGGAGAGTGTTAAAATGAAAAAAAACGGTTTTCGCTCGGTTAGAAGATTTATCTCGGTGACGCTATGCATTGTTATGCTGTCGGCTTTTTTGCCGAATTCATATGCGGCCGAAACGAAGCAGACGGCGGCAAAGGATTATATTATCACTAACCCTTACTCGGCTGTTGATTGGGACTCATGGGGCGCATATAAAACCCAGCTACACTGCCATACAAATGTGAGCGACGGCTATCTGACAATTCATGAATTTGTTCAGAAGCATTATGACCTTGATTATGATATTGTCGCGCTTACCGACCACGGTACGCTAAACCGAGGCTGGAATGAGGAACCGCAGCTGATTCCGCTAATGCGCTATATAAAGAAAGAGCGCACAAAGATGGCGGATATCATTCCGCTCACTCAGGAAGAGTATCAGGGATATTTAACCGGTACGGCTTCTTCCGAAACGCGTACCCATACCTGCGGAATGCTTGATGTTCCGCTGGGAATTGAGCTTAATATGGCTACTCCCATAACTGATTGCCATCTTACTGGGTATTTTTCAGATTACGGACAGGGGTATGCGGGCGTTTACGGCGATTATGAAACACCCGCTCAGGGCGTTGCTGATGCAGGCGGAATCTCAATGCTTTCTCATGTCGGCGAATATGTATATCCCGATAAAGACAGCGAAAATTATGTCGGCATGCCGATTGATGATTATTACCCGACCAAATTTGCTCGCCTGTTCCTCGACAACCCCGATTCTTCCATAGGCATGGGCATTAACAGCGCTACCGACGCCCATACGCGCTGCGACCGCATCCTTTATGACCAGATTCTTGCCAAGACAATTCCTAACGGCGTTGTGCCGTGGGGCTTTACTTTTGCCGATTCTCACAACGAAGATTCACTTAATGACGCATACACTATGACGCTTATGGAGAACTTCACTCTTGAGGATTTCAGAAGCAGTATGGAAAACGGTGAGTTTTTCTCAATCTCTCACCATTCAAACGGCGTTGAGCTTAACGGAATGGAAGAATTGCCGGGCTATGTTGAGTCTGAAGTTGATAAAAGCTCAAATGATACCCCCATGGTAACGAGAGTTACGGTTGACAATGACGCGGATACCATCACCATCACAGGCACGAACTTCAATGCAATTACATGGGTTTCAAACGGCAATGTCATTAAACGCGAAACCGATATTTCAAGCGGAACGGCAACCTTGAGCCTGAACGCCGCTGACTTACTCGATGCCCCCTCGCTGTTTGTGCGTTTTTATATTACGGGCGAGAACGGCATTTGCTATTCACAGCCGTTCGTGTTAAATGTGCAGGGCGAAACCTTTGAACCCGTTGACGTTCCCGAAACACACGATATTTCAACCTTCCTTCGTAAGTTAGTAACGGTTGTTGATATAATATTCTTCAAATTAAGCCCCGTAATTTGGGCGTTCAAGTATTTTGCGCTCGGATATAGTCCGTTTAGCAGCTGATAAAACAGAAAAAATTTCGGCGGTCAATTCTTATGAGTTGACCGCCGTGCATTTTCAGTAATATTTATATGTTTGTTTTCATTGCTCTCATTGCGTTCAGGATGGCAAGAATCAAAACGCCGACATCACCGAAAACTGCAATCCACATGGTCGCCATGCCTGCCGCGCCCAAAACAAGAATAGCCGCTTTAACAGAAAGGGATAGTATAATGTTTTGGCGAACGATACGCATAGTTTTACGGGAAATCTTAATTGCAAGCGGCAGCTTTGAGGGCTTGTCATCCATCAAAACAATATCCGCCGATTCAATTGCCGCGTCGCTGCCCAGCGCGCCCATAGCGATGCCCACATCTGCGCGGGCAAGAACGGGGGCGTCGTTGATACCGTCGCCCACAAAGGCAAGCTTTCTGCCGCTATTGAGCAACTCCTCAACGGCGTGGACTTTATCCGCGGGGAAAAGCCTCGAGCGCACCTCGTCGATGCCGACAAGGCCGCCTACCGCCTTTGCAACCTTATCCTCGTCGCCTGTAAGCATAACTGTTCTTGTAACACCGAGTTTTTTTAGCTCGGTGATGGCTAGAGCGGAGTCGGGCTTAACCTCATCATTTATGACAATATGCCCCATGTATTCTTTGCCCTCAGACAGGTGAATAACCGTGCCGGGAAGGTGGCAGTCGTGCCAATCGGCGCCGACCTTATCCATCAGCGCGCCGTTGCCGACAAAGAAGGTTTTGCCGTCAATATCTGCCTCAAGACCCATCCCCGCTGTTTCGGTGACACCCTCGATGCGCGACTTATCAATATGCCCCTTGTGGGCGGCGATAATTGATTCGGCGACAGGATGGCTCGAGTAGCTCTCTGCCACAGCGGCAATGTCAAGAAGCTCGGCTTTTGAAATGTTTTTCGGATGAACAGCGTCAACGACAAAGCTGCCCTTGGTTAAGGTGCCGGTTTTATCGAGCACAACGGTTTCAACCTTTGAAAGCGCCTCAAGGTAATTTGCGCCTTTGATTAAAATGCCTTGCCGCGAAGCGCCGCCGATACCGCCAAAGAATGACAGCGGAATCGACACTACCAGAGCGCAGGGGCACGAAACAACAAGGAAAATCAGCGCGCGGTTAATCCATACGCCCCATTCCTGTGATAAGAGAAGGGGAGGAACAACAGCCAGAAGCACTGCCGCCGAAACAACAACGGGTGTGTAATACCGCGCGAAACGGGTGATAAAGCTCTCAACTCTTGCCTTCTTTTCAGAAGCGTTTTCAACAAGCTCAAGAATTTTAGCAACTGTGCTTTCGCCAAAGGAGCTTTCAACCTTCACCTTAACAATGCCTGTCAGGTTAATAGAGCCGCTGGTTATTTTATCGCCGCGCTCTTTATTCACCGGCAGGCTTTCGCCTGTGAGCGCCGCGTTATTCACCGTGGTTTTGCCCTCAATTATCTCGCCGTCAAGCGGAACTTTTTCGCCCGGTCTGACTATGATGACCTCACCGATTTCAACCTCCTCGGGTGAAACGGTCAACTCGTCGTCACCACGCGAAACAACCGCATAATCGGGGCGGATATCCATCAGCGAAGCGATGGAATCACGGCTTCTGTCAACGGCAACATCCTGGAATAACTCGCCGATTTGGTAAAAGACCATGACTGCCGCCGCCTCTGGGTATTCACCGACAGCAAAAGCGCCTAAGGTGGCAATAGACATAAGAAATTGCTCGTCAAATATCTCGCCGTGAAATATGTTGCGTACTGCTGACCAGAGAACATCGTAACCTATAATGAGATAAGGCACGGCGAACGCCGCGAATTCAAGCGCGCCGTCAAGCGGTGATGCCCATGCCGCGATGCAGAACGCCGCGGTAAGCACAATGCGGAAAAGAGTAATTTTTTGCTCCTTGTTCATTTTTTTGCTTTCCTTCTTTCAATCAAATGCTCAAATCCCTGAGCTACTATAGTGCGCACATGGTTGTCGGTGAGGAAGTAATATATTGTTTTTCCGTCACGCCTGTTACCGACAAGGTTTGCCTGCTTGAGCGTTTTTAACTGGTGAGAAATGGCGGATTGCGTCATCCCCAATAGCTCCGCAATCGCGCATACGCACATTTCGTTATCAAGCAGGGCGAAAAGAATTTTTACCCTTGTTGTGTCGCCGAAGATTTTAAATAAATCCGATAAATCGCAAAGCAGTTTATCGGTCGGCAAATCGTGGCGGACTTTGTTAATTATTGCGTTGTGGTAGTTACTGTGCTCGTGTTCCATCATCTGAACCTCCGTTCATATGTCTGCTTATTCATATGATAATGCAAATAAGTGTTTTTGTCAATAGCTTATGCTGCTTTTATTCTTTGGTGTTTTTATTTAAACAAGCGCCCATTATCCGTTGTTGAAAAATAGTAAAAAGAGTGGTATTTCGATGCGGTCAAGATACCCTTTCTTGCGGCAAAGGCAAAGCGCATGACCATAATATGAAAGTAAAACTAAAATCAATGTTGATGAATAAAATACGCAAAAAACAAGGATATAATGAGAAGTTAGAAAAATAATTCTTTACTTTTTGATTTTCCTGTGATATTATAAAAATACCATTATATT
>CAYUXK010000098.1:0-4137 GCA_964448835.1 uncultured Clostridium sp.
CATTTGAGCCTTATAGGCTCAGTGCAAGCCACCCGTTTTACGGGTGGTCTTGACTAACTTAAACTAATTCTACCAGCTTTACGAAGTGCAACTAAAAGTGCAAATCATAATAATAGAGGGTTTATAACAAAAATTAAAAATAAATATATGCAAAGAACCTGTTTCATGTCGTAAAATGGGATGCAAACGGGTAATCTCAAAAGATTGAACAAATAGAGCAAAAAGTTGTGACAACAGAAAAATACAACGAAAGCAGTGAAGCTTATGCCATTAAAAATCAAGGAGCAAAAGAGGGAAAAGATTCTTGCCGAACTATCCGACAGAATTACCGGCATATCCGACCTTGCCGGAGTCAGAGAGCCATCGGCTATATTTAGTTTTCTTGTCGGAAGGCTTGGCTTTCTGCTAAGTGATAACCCGGACGAGGTGCTATCAAAAAAAGGTGTAAGAATTCGCAGAAAAATTAACGGAATCTTTAAAAAGGTCGGTACGCTGACATTAAAAAATAAGCAGATTATTGAGAATTACGGCGAATTGCTCGGTGGCACACCGCTTGAGATTGATTTACCTGATGAGCCGGTTATATGGTGCGCAAACCACGGATTTATTGATGATGTTCTTGCAACCGTTCTTGCCGCAAAGAGACACGCTTATATTCTTTTTGCCAGTTTGCTGCATTTTTTCAACACACCCGACGGCATAACGGCGTATATTAACGGCGTTGTAATGATAAACAGAAAAAACACGTCAAGCAAGCAGTCCTCAGTTAATAAAGCAGTGAGGGCTATGAGCATGGGCGCGGATTTGATTGTTTGTCCTGAAGGGGTATGGAATAAAACGCCGGATAAGCTCATGCTTGATTTGTGGCCGGGAGTTTACAGAATTTCGAGAGAAACCGGCTGCAAGGTTGTGCCGGTCATCCATTATCTTGATAATCCGCATAAGGGCGGAAAGGAAAATCCAATACATACTGTTGTAACTCCGCCGCTTGATATTAGCGTTATGTTAGAGCAGGAGGGCTTACAGCTTCTTCGGGATACAATGGCGAGCTATTATTATCTTTTGATGGAAAAGTACGGTAAGGGTTCGCGAAAAGAGCTTCTTGGTGGCTTTGATACCTCGCATGAGGCATGGGAATCATATATTGCCATGCACACTGCCGAGGTACTGTACTACGATACTGAAATTGAATTTTGCGCGGATTACCGCGTAAAATGGAAAACAAGCCCGGAGGAGGTTTGGCTGCCTGTTGCGCAAATAACAAACGAAAGTGCCTGTAATATGTTACATATAAAATATGCGCAGGAAGTTGTTGAAACCCAGCGGCAAAGGGATTATCAGCACCGGTACTAAAAGGTAGAGCTTTAGTGTTATGGTCAAGCAACATTGTAACAACACTGCCTACACAACAAACGAAAGCATATTTTTTTCTTCTCATTTTATTATTTCTTTGTTCAGTTTACAAAGCTGTTCCATATAAATGTCTTATGTTGGCATACGAAAAAGCTTCAATATAGTGTAATTATAGTGTAATTCATTGCTCTATACAATTAGAAAACCCTTGATAGATAAGGAGTATAAACACATAACATATAGGTCTGAAACCCTGATTCCACAGTTCAAATCTGGGTGGCACCTCCATAAGTAAAACCGCCGGAATCCTTGTTAATAAGGGTTCCGGCGGTTGACTTATATACGCTTTAGTCTGCGATGCTCTTTGCGGCGATGTAATCATTTATTTCCTTCTTTACCTTGCCATCAATTTTGTAGAACAGCACAGGGATGCAGCTTAAACCGGTGCATATGCCGGGTAACAGCCAATACGCCGCCATTACAATATTCTGCATTTTAGGCGTAACATCGGCAAAGACCATTGTGCCGATATAGCCAGAAAGCCCGACTATAAAAATTCCGCACGCAACCGAAAAAGCGTTTGAAAGCTTGATTGCAAGGCTCAAAACAGCGTATTGAATACCCTCCGTGCGCTTGCCGGTCTGCATCTCACGGTAATCAACAATATCGCTGAGCATAACAAGCGGGATGTAAAAATGAGTGCCAAACATGAGACCGATAAAGAACTGCATAACGAAGATGCCCCAAAAGCCTCTGAAAAAGCCGAGTGAAATGAAAAGTATGTAAGCGATGGTGCTGATAATTGTTCCGTAAACGCCAAAGGCGATGTAGGTCTTTTTCGCACCGATTTTTTTAGTGATTATGGGAGCAATTGCCATTGATATCATTGCCGTGCCGCCGCTGCCAAGGCCGAGCAAAACGGGCAGATTCTCGCCCGCGAGGGTAATGGATAGCGAGCCGATATGGATGGTGGTGGTGTCAAACAAAACCGCGGCGGTCTGAACGCCTATGCCGACCGCTATGTTTCGCCCGAAGCCGAGAATGTAAATGAGAAAAACTATTAACAGCATTCTGTTAGAACTGAGCTCGCGGAACATCTCCTTAAAGCTCATGTTCTGCGCGCGGGAATTCACCACCTCTTTGGTATTGCAAAGCATCACAGCATAGCATATGAGACCGAGAACGGCGATTATAATCGCTGTAATAAGGTATTCTCTTTTTGTTATTACTGCTGACCCGGTCAGAATACACGCGATGGGGATAACTGCGTTGGGAACAACCAGCGCAACACTTTTAAAAATATTTGAAAACCCCGCCGCGGAGCTTTTTTCATCTGAGCTTGGGCTTAAGAGCGCGAGCATACCCGCGCTCGGAATATCGGCAAAGCTCATTGCAATGTTCCAGAGCGTTGTAGTAATTGCGATGTAAACATACATCATAAGGTCGGAACTGAAATCAATGCTCACAAACATAATTGTTGTTAAAAAAGCGAGCGGAAACGCGCTGATTGCAACGAAGGGTTTCATTTTGCCCGATTTAAAGCTGCTGTTGTCAATAAAATTGCCTATAATCGGGTCTGCAAAAGAGCTGAGAACCTTAGCGCAAAGAATAATGATGGCGCAAACTGTAAGCTTCGCGCCAAGAATGCTTGTGTAAAACTGCGACTGATAGGTGTTTATGTAGCCGATAAACATCTGAACGCCGAAAATGCCGACGCTGTAAAGAATTGCTTTCTTTGTGGTTAAAACCTTATTACTTGTCAATTATTACACCTCGCAGTTTTATTTTGTCGCCGTCGCAGGTTTCACGCTGTGCGTTAAAAAGAACTCAATCATATCGTCAATGGATTTTGCGCCTGCGTCGCTCATCGGCTCAAGAACGCTGAAGACATGGGGTAGATTTTTGCCGCCTGTTTTTTCCCAATCCACAAGCTTCGCGCTGGTGCCGCTTTTAACGATTGCATTATAGGCTTTGCGAGTCTGCGCGCGCGCAATAAAATCGCCGCTGCTTGTAACAAAAAAAGTCGGCGGAATCTTCGACACCTCAAGCAGAGCGTCAAAATTAAGGTATTTGCCGAGAGCCTCTTTCTCTTTCTCTGAGGTCATTACCTTTGTGTAAACATTGGTAATGCCTCCAAAATCAAGGAATGGCGCGGGGGAGGTGAGCCCGACCGCGGCGAAATCAATCCCGCTCGGCTTAAAGTCAAAAACCTCCTGCAGACGCGCGCTGTTTTGAATACATGCTGTGAAGCCGGCGAGCTGACCGCCCGCGCTGTCGCCGGTAAGGTAAACGCGCGATTTGTCGCAGCGGTAGCTTTCAATGAGCTTCTCAATTTTGATGAGAGCCGCAGAAATATCGCGAAGCTGATTCGGGATTGTGGTCTCGGGCACAAGGCGGTAGTTCATATTAAAAACCACAAATCCTCGCTTAGCAAGGTAAAGGCAGTAAATCTTATTAAGCTCCTTTGTTCCATACATCCAGCCACCGCCGTGAATATCGATAATCACGGGCAGATCTTCATAAGCGCCTTCAGGGTAATAAACGTCGAGCATATGCATTTTATTGCCGTCATCGAGATACGGTATATCATTATCCTGCAAAATACCTTCGGGCAGCGCCTGCTTTGCCATCCTTTTGTTGTCATTACGCTCGGTTATTTTCCAATTAATTTTGGCAAGAGAAAGCACCATAGCGAAAAACCTCCTTATGGATTATATATTTATACAATAGCAAAAATTTTCACTTAGCACAATAGGTTTCAAAAATATTGTCAAATACAAATGT
>CAYUXK010000099.1:0-1452 GCA_964448835.1 uncultured Clostridium sp.
CATCGGCAGGTATGCATTTCTTGACTGCAGCTCACTAACCAAGGTTGAAATCCCTTCGCTTGTGCAGTCGATTGAGGCAGGCACATTTAAAAACTGCTCATCGCTTTTGAGCGCGACAATACCCGCTAATGTAAATTTTATTGGTGACTACGCGTTTGAGAATTGCAGCGGACTGCGAAGCTTTGTTTTCGGAGCCACTTCACAATTAAGAACTCTCGGCACTATGGTCTTTTCGGGCTGCTCGGTTCTTAAGTACTGTCATATTCCTTCGACCGTCACAACGATAGGTACTGATATTGTGAAGAATTGCGCTACCGGATGCTACATTTGCAGCGATACCGAAAACTGCTACGCCAAAGCATATGCAAACGCGAACAACATTGAATTCAGGGTTTGCACACAGAACCATATTCACAATTATATCGGAACAATTACAACGCCCGCGGGCTGTACTACCCAGGGTTTAATGACATATACCTGCTCAATATGTTCCGATTCTTTCACGGCGTCGATTGCCGCTCTCGGGCACAGCTGGGGCACAGAGCTGATTGTTGATGTCGAGCCGACCTGTACTTCCTTAGGTTATAAATCAATTCACTGCACACGATGCTCCGAAACAAAAGATGTAGTTACAATTCCTCGCGCCGCGCACACGCCAAGTGAATGGGTTATCAGCGTTGAACCTCAACCGGGCATACCGGGCTCTCGTCACAAGGAATGCCTTGTATGCAGCGCTATAATAGAAACTCAAGTGATTCCTGCCCTTTATACCGCGCCGACTATTGAATTATCGGGCGTTGATACCGTGAAGTACGGTGAAACGCTAAAGGTGACGGCGCAGGTGAAGTACCTCGTCGACGGGCAGCGAGTCGAATGGTCAAGCAGCAACAGCTCCATCGCGTCAGTTGACCAAAACGGGAATGTAACAGGCAAAGGCAAGGGCACTGTAACCATAACTGCCACTGTTGTGGATTCAAGCGGCAACGCGGTCACGGATAATGGCACAGTGGTAAAGGATGAAATCAAGGTTACCGCCACGATGACATTCTGGCAAAAAATCATCGCATTCTTTCGCAGCTTGTTTGGCGCGGCGGATTCAATTACAAGGATAGCTTAAATGACAACGCTGGCATAGCTTAATAATGAGCAAATAAAACAGAGAGATACGGCTTAACGTATCTCTCTGTTTTTACATTCAATGAATACTTATTTAAGTATTTTGAATTTGCCGATAATCGGTAGCTCTTTACCCTCACCCTTGGCAGCATTAATTATGCCGATAATCGAAAGCACAGTTAATATTACGCTGCCGATAAGCCATGCTATCTGACCAAGGACGGGAATAACGTTGACTGCTCCGCAAATAATCCAGCCAATAAAGAGAACCAGGCCTTGATTAGTATGGAACTTGGCAAACGGAGAATCCTTGGCGGCGATAAGCGGAACAAGAAA
>CAYUXK010000099.1:1552-3997 GCA_964448835.1 uncultured Clostridium sp.
TTGAGGGAAGGGTTTCGGTTGCGGACTTAGCATCGGGGAAAATACTGTCGTTTTCTATTTCGTAGCTTTTTTCTTCCGCGGCCAGACAGGAGTAATCAATACTTAACACCGCGCCGTTTTCGTCAAAATTTATGACGCAGCGTTCCCTTGAATTCTGGATATAATAGCCTGAATCCTTAACATAAACAAAATCGAGAAATTCGGTTAAATCTTCGCTTTCTTCATCAAAGGCAACTCGGTTATAGCTCAGCGAGTTGTTTTTGCGACTGTATTCGCCACTAAGCTTATAAGCCCCGTTTCCGCCCTCAACGGTAAGGCGGTAAACATTTTTATCGGTTTCTTCAAACAAAACGCTTGTGTCTTCGCCGAAATCGGTGAAAGTATCAATGGACCCATTCTCGGCCGCGTCATCGGAAAAGTTGAGCGTATACGCAAAATAATCCGACTTAAATGGGGAAAAGTTTGTCAAAATATAGTCCTGCTCAAGAAAAAACTTGATCGGCACGCGGCTCTCAACCGCGGCATTATTTTTGTCGATAAGCATATCAACCTTTTCGGTCAGCGCAGTTACAACCTCTTGCGCGCGCGTGGCGCACCCGGCATAGTCCTTTGATTCATTTGAAAAATACAGCACTCCTGCAGTATGCGGCGGAGCCTGCTCGGGCTCTGAAGAGCACGAGCAAAGTGCAAGCACTGCTGAAAGCGCAAATATAACACACAGCTTCTTCATGCAAAACTATTTCTCGCTCAGAAGCTTCGCGAGCTCATCCATAAAGGTGTTGATATCTTTAAACTGCCTGTAAACAGACGCAAAGCGAACATAAGCAACCTCGTCAATACCTTTAAGCTTATCCATTGCAAGCTCACCGATATGCACTGAAGTCACCTCTCTGTCAAGAGAATTCTGAAGAGCTGTTTCAATATCGGTTACTGCCTTTTCAAGGACCTCAATCGGCACGGGTCGCTTCTCACAAGCGCGCAGCATACCATTAAATAGCTTGTTGCGGTCAAATACCTCGCGCGATTTGTCTTTTTTAACAACAACAATCGGCACGCTCTCGATAATTTCATATGTGGTGAAGCGTTTGGCGCAACCTATGCACTCCCTGCGGCGGCGTATACGTTCACCTTCATCAGTGGGGCGAGAGTCGATAACCTTACTTTCTTCGTAGCCGCAAAACGGACATTTCATAATTAGACATCCTCCTTGAAGAAAATACAATTTACCAGTTTAAACTATTATACCATATATCCGGTTATTTGCAAGAATTATTTTATAAAACTATCCATATATTGTCTTGCTTCAAGCAATTCGCGCGGCTCAAAGAAATTATTGCGATATAGCTCGATAATATAATCGCCCGTATAGTTTGACAACTCCATTTCATAAATCAATGCTTCAAAATCAAACATACCCTTGCCGGGGGCAAGGCAATCGAACCCCGGTCGGTGGTCACTTATATGAATATGAACAATGCTTTCCGAAAATTCGCGTGCAAAGGCAAGCGGTTCAAAGCCGGCGCGAACTGCCTGCTTAATATCAAACGCCATTTTAAAATCTTCACGCAATTCATAGCGCATTTCACTTAGAAAGTTCGGAGATTCGCTCAAGAAGGCATTGACATTTTCCTGAATAACGGTTACACCTGCTTTCTTACCCTCTCTGACAAGAGCGTGAAACCGTTCGATATATTCACCGCCTGTAATGCGCGGTGGCTTGCGGCTGCCGTGAATAACCACAAAGCTCGCGCCAAGAACATTCGCGGCTTCAAAATACCTCTTGTAATCCTCCAAGGTGTCAGTAAACCTGCGTTCATATTCACTAAATAACATATGCGTTTCAGCAAAAGATGACCACGGGTGAACGGAACGAACATCAATTCCCCCGCCCTGCGCTATGGCTCTCAGTTCGCTCAGAAACGGCATACGAAGTTCGCTCGGGCTGTTGAAAAACAGCTCGCACACATCAATGCCTAAATCACACAGTGTTTTTAGCGACTGCTCTGTTTCGAGCGGATAAAGACACGATGTTGAAACGCCGAAAGCCATACAATCAGTCCCTTTTGGCAAATTTTTTTAATTGAAACGACCGCGCTAAACGTGTATAATCAAAAATGTAAGTTCAGATAAAAGTGAAAGAGTTGATAAAATGAAAATTCAAACCGCAACGCGGAAACTGCTCACTGCAGGCATCACGATGACATTAGGACTATTAATCGCCTCTGCTATTACATATTTTTGTGCTGAAAGTTCACAGGATTATTTCGCGGCGCTGAATGTCAGCAACCGCTTGCTTGAGTATGTGCGCACCTGCGGTGTTGCAGCCTGCGCCGGAGCGCTTGCGGCGGAGTATATGCTACGTCAAAAGTTAAAGAATAACTGATTTTATAGTATCATATTTCCCGCGTTCTTTCAAGCAAAAGGCGGGATTTAGATTTTTTCTTT
>CAYUXK010000100.1:0-3900 GCA_964448835.1 uncultured Clostridium sp.
AACTGTATACTATGTCTTTGCACTGATTGTATACCATGTTACTACACTATACAGCCCACATCGCCCCGTTGATTATGATAATAATATGGATACAATTTGACGCGATAACCATTGTTAACGGTTGAAATACATTGATTACGATTTTGGCGGAAATTCTACAGACGAGACGATGTGGGCATCGTCCCCTACGATTGTGGTGATTTTTTGAGTGACAATGTAGTTTGTAGGGGTCGGCGTCCCCGACGACACGAAACAACGGCACGCCGTTAATATCAAAAAAGAGCCCTGTCAAACAGGGCCCCCGTGAAGCTATATTATTTCAAGCGCGTCCTTATCGGGCAACAGCGGGTAATTATCGCCGAGGTTATCCGAATACCAGTACGCAACGGATGAAATGTCGTCTTGAAGAGGAAGATATCTGCCGTCGCTCCTCCAGCCGAGAGCCTGAATGGTCACTCTTATGTCTTCCTTAAAATATACCGGGTCTGTTATATGCCACCTGTAAAGATTGAACCTTCTCTGTGACTTATACGCTTCGTCAGTTTCATCGACCTTCGACAGCCCCGAATAGGGCGTTGTGAACTCGGTATATTTATGGTTAACATCGAAATTGTACGCGCCGCAGAAATAATCCTCTGTTCCCGTGCCGCAAATGGTTGGGAAGTCCTTGTCGCCGTCAAGGTAAAATTTGATTTCGCCCTCACCCCACCAGCCGTTGTTGTTAACGCCCCAGTTGAGGTATGTGCCGACATATTTGCCGTTACCCGAAACATTGTCAAGAATTGTGTAAACCTCTTTATAGGGCAGGGGATTTACACGGCGGAACTGTGAATGGAAATACAGAGAATCATCCTGAATCTCTCTTTCCTCGCAGTCAATCTGATAATACAGTGTCGCCTCGCTCGAGGATATGTTCTCTATCGTTATCTTGAAGCCCGTTCTGTACGGCATCTCCCAGTAGCAGTTCATCCCTCTGCCGGGGTTATTGCAAACGGCAAGTGAAGAGAGCTGCCTGAATTCATTGTGCTTTGCGCTCGCGAAGAAATCGCCGAGCGGCACCTCGACCGAGGGCGTTTCACTGCCGTCCCAGTAAAAGCGCAGAATCAGAAACCGCCCCGCTTGTGACGAATCGGTGAGCCAAATGTGTTTTATCGCTCCGCTTCCCTTAATATCGGCCATGGTGAAAACAGAGCCCGAGGGTATCTTGACATACGGCGACACCTTCCAGCCTCGCCCGAGGTCCCTCGCATTGTCCTTCGCAGGTCCGTCAACTGACATGCCGCCCTTGCCCTTCTCGCCTGTGAAATTCTCGGGTGAGACGGAAAAGGAGCGTATATCTGCTTTTTTGCAAAGTTCGGATAACATAGGTCAAACCCCCATAATTATATTTAGATGTATTCCACGCTTATCAGGTTAATATCAAAGCTCACGCAACTTACCGAGCAGCTCCCGGTATTTATCAAAAGAAAACGGCGGCATTCCGCACAGATAATGGTTGTAATAATCCCTGCCGTCAATGCTCCAATGAATAAGGAGTATTCGCTTCTCGCTGTAGTACAGCCTGATTGAGCCAATGCGCGTGTTTTCATTCGGTCTTGCCTTGAAACTGCTGTGAGCGAGGCTTTCACCGCTTTCCAAATCGGTGATTTCATATGTTCCCTCAACGGTGTTGAGCGTGTCATTCGCCGCCCAAACGCAGTAGCACCAGTCCTTGAGCTCATCAACCATCATGCAAAACGGCTGCTGCGAGGTCTTGATATAATCAAATGCGAGCTTCTTGTCAAAGTAATAATCCACAACGGCGTCGGAAACCTGCGGCCAGCCGTCAAGCAGATTCCACCAGATAATTCCGCCCGCACGCGGCTGCTTTAGGCGTATACGCTCAATGAAGTATTTGAACGCTTCCGCCTGCGATATCTGCGAGGCAAGCGAAAAATCGTCAAGGCAGTCGGGTATTTCACCAAAAAGCTGTATTATGTGGTTTGCCATCATCCTGATTCTGCTGTCGTTACCCGAATAGTCGGAGGAGTGAAGAGTCCACTGCTCATTACTGTAGGGCCAAACGGCAGAGTCGTCAAACATTTTTTTGATTGAGGAAGGGGAGGGGCAGCCGTGGTAACCCGTTTCGCTTACGAACCGCGCCCTTGAATCCCGATAAAACGACGCTTTATAGTAATCTCTCGGCCCCCAGAGGTGGTTCTCGGGTAACACATCCCTGCCCCTTTGGAGCTTAGCGAAATTCTCGCTGTTAATGTAGGGCGAGCTCGGCAGATATTCTCTGTAAGGGTCATGATGAATGAGTAAATCGGGGATAAGCTCCCTCGTGACAAAATTGCTGTCGGGGTTAATGCCATGATGGCAAAGACCCTCGTCGTTTTCGTTATCGCCCGACCATAATACAACGCTTGAGTGATTGCGCAGGGCCTTGATAGCCCAGGTGAACTCATCGGTTATATTCCTTAGCATTTTTTCATCTGTCGGAATCACCTGACACGCCATCATGAAATCCTGCCAAACCATTATGCCGTGCTTGTCGCAGTAATCATAAAAATATTCCTGCTCATAAACTCCGCCGCCCCATACGCGCAGAATGTTGCAGCCGCATTCGCTCACAAGCTCCATTGCTCTTTGGTAACGGCTCTTATCGCGGCTGTGAAGCGCATCAAGCGGCACCCAGTTTGAGCCCTTTGACATTACCTTAACGCCGTTGATTTCAAAAACAAATTCGGGATTTTCTTCATCAAGGGACTCGCTTCTGATGAGCTTTGCCGTGCGTATGCCGACATTAAGGGTGAATGTGTCAATAATTTCGTCGCCGCTTCGAAGCTCAAAAACGGTTTCATAAAGGTTTGGCTCACCGTAGCCGTAAGGCCACCAGAGCTTAATGTCGTTTGGCATAACCGTGAAACGCACGGCGTTCCTTCGCCAAAGGCCGTGTTCAGCGAAAAATTCGGAACTGCCGCACCTGCCAAGGGCGGTCACTCTAAGCTTATTGTTATCGAGGAAATATTCCGTCGGCGCGCTGACGTTCACGGTAAATTCAAGCTCCCTCTCGCCGAAGCCGAGCTCTTTAGTTCTGTAGGTTACCTCATCAATGCGCGCGGCAGGTCTGATGAGCAGCGAAACATCCTTCCATATCCCGGCGGTCAGCAGGCGCGGGAAAATATCCCAGCCATAGCTGTGAGCCGGCTTACGGATAAAGCAGCCACCCGTTGTGTGCGAGCCGTGCGACAGGAATTGGTCGTATTTTTGCCCGAGGGTGTATATCAGAGCGCTCGAAAGCCTTACCGCAAGGCGGTTTAAGCCGCTTTTGATTAGGCGGCTTGTCACATCAAATTCAAACGGCATGAAAGCGTTATCGGTGCTGCCGATAATCTCGCCGTTAAGCTCGTAGTCGGCAAGGCAGTCAACGCCGTCAAAGCGAAGAATTATTCTTTCACCGTTTTGAACAGGCGGCGTTTCAAACTCGGTTGAATAAATAAACTCATATGTTTCATATTCCTCGGCAAGCTTTGTTGACATTCCCTTAAAGATATCCGCCGGAAGAAGCCCTGCAAGGGCAAGGTCAATTTCAACATTGCCGGGCACGGTCGCGTTTATAAAAGCGGTTTTCGCTTTTTCAAGCTCGCTTAAGCTGTGTTTTTCACCGTTAATGCTGTCATAATAGCGCAGCCTCCAGCCGTCGCTGCTAAGAGTAATTACCCTATCCATCGCAAAGCCTCCGAAGAGTTATTTTGTATTTGGATTATTATAGCATTTTTCTGCGATTGTTTCAACATTATCCGAATTTTTATTCCGCGTCAGCGGTCAGCATAAATTATCCGAAATCCAAGCAATAAAAACGGCGCTCAGCATCAGACAATCAAGTATTTATTTTTCGCGAATCACAATAGCTTGACT
>CAYUXK010000101.1:0-3814 GCA_964448835.1 uncultured Clostridium sp.
CCTACAATATTTACATCATTATTAAATATTTATATATATCGTTTTTCACAAAATTTACTTAACGGTTACTGCCTTTCCCTTAATTTTTTTATTGTTCAGGCTTTTTATGACTTGAGTTTTGAACTTTTTGGGAACCTCTATGGTGGTGTAATCGCGCTGAATGTCAATTGTTCCCATTATTTTGCCCGGCAAGCCGCTTTCACCCGCGACCGCGCCGAGAATGTGGTTTGGCGCGACATGGTCCTTGCGCCCGATAGATATTTTGACTGTCGCCATATCGGTATTTTCAATTTTTTCGCGGTATTCCCTGTTATCGAAACTCTTTCGCTCACTTCGAGCAGGGCGCTCGCGTTTCTCAGCGGGGCGTTTAGCGGTAACCGCGCCCGCGGTGTCGTTCTTAACCGCAGTTTTTTTAATACTCATCTCAAAAAGAGCCGCCGCGATAGTTTCAAGCTCATAGCCCTCGTCGACAAGGCCTTTGATTGCCTGAAGATGCTTTGAAATATCCTTTTCGGCGATGACTGTTTTGATTACCTGCTCCAAATCGTTAGTGTTTTTATCCTTGATTTGAGCGAGCAGGGGAAGATTGCGGCGCTCAATAGTGCATTTTGCATAGCGCATAATCTCTTGCAGGCGAGAATATTGCCTGCCGCCCTGAATGAACGAAAAGGATTTGCCGCTTTTGCCGGCTCTGCCGGTTCTGCCTATGCGGTGAACGTAATACTCGTCATCCATAGGTAAATCATAGTTAAATACTATATCAATGTCGCTCACATCAATTCCGCGCGCCGCTACATCGGTAGCCACAAGGATTCCGAAGCCGCCGTCTTTAAACCTGTTCATAACCTGAGTTCGCTGGGCCTGTTTCATATCGCCGTGAAGTCCCTGCGCGGGATAGCCGAGGTTAACAAGAGCGTTAACAAGCTCATCAACCATTTTTTTTGTGTTACAAAAAACAAGCGAAACCCTTGGCCTGTAGTATTCAAGCAGTAAAATCAGTGCATCGTTTTTACGACCTGCCGCGACCTCAAAATATGACTGCTCAATGGTTGAGACGGTAAGCTGTGACGGCTCAATGGCAACCATAATCGGATTTTTCTGATACTGCTCGGTTATATCCAAAATCGGCTTTGGCATCGTCGCCGAAAACAGTATAGTCTGATGCTCATCGGGAACCCCCGCAAGGATAGTTTCAATATCCTCGCGAAAGCCCATGTTGAGCATTTCGTCGGCTTCGTCAAGAATTACTGTTTTAACCGAGGAGAGCTTGAGCGTTTTGCGGCGCATATGGTCCATAATTCTGCCCGGTGTGCCGATGACAATCTGGCAGCCGCTTCTGAGAAGCTGGAACTGACGGTCAATTTGCTGCCCGCCGTAGACGGGCACAATTTTAACGCCCTCTTTATATTTCGCGAATTTGTGCAGCTCATCGCTTGCCTGCATGGCAAGCTCGCGCGTGGGGCACAAGATTAATATCTGAACAGCTCTTTGGCTCGGGTCAACCATATCAACGGCCGGCAGACCGAACGCTGCGGTTTTGCCGCTACCGGTCTGGCTGTTGCCTATAACATCCTTGCCCGCAAGGATGAGAGGAATTGTTTGCAGTTGAACACAGGTTGCTTCCTCGTAACCCATACCTTCAACCGCTCGTTTCACTTCGTCTGAAAGTGAGAATTCTGAAAAATTATTCATCTGAATTTTGGCTCTTTCCGTTGCCGCGTTGCGCGGCGCACTTGTAAATAATAATGCCACACGATACCTCGTATGGCGCTTAATTATTATAACACGATTTATTATAAAAAGCAACTTATATTATTCTCGGGGCTGTGACTAATTTTACCAAACAGGTGGAAAACAGAAAAGGGTTGTGCTATAATATTTAAGTTATGTTTTAATTATAGGATTCTCAGGCGCTGCTGTGGGCGCAAATGTGAGCGCGGCGACGGAGATATACGCAACACTTGCGATTTACTACTTATAAAATGCACGCTATTGGAGGATTATCGGTGAAAAAAAGCAAAAATCATTCAAACAGTCTCAGTAAGGGCGAAATCGCGACCTATTCTCTCGGCTCGCTGGGCAGGGAATTCAGCAACAACTGCGTTAACGCGTTTTTACTGGTCTATCTTTGCATTTATCAGGGGCTGAGCCCCGTAACAATGACCGTGGCATTCATGATTGCCAAGGTTTGGGACGCGATCAATGACCCGATGCTCGCAACGCTCGTGAATAACACAAAAAAGAGCCGCTTAGGGCGCTACAGACCCTGGATATTAGGCGGGGCTCTTGTGAACGCGGTTACGCTCGCATTGATGTTTTTGCCGCTTGGTGAGGGTGTCGCGACGGTGTGGCGCTATGTGTTCTATATTACATTGTATGTACTTTGGGGAATGTCCTTCACGGTTTTGGATGTGCCGTTTTGGAGCATGCTGCCGACCATTGCCGACACAACAGAGGAGCGTAACCGGATAAGCTCAATGGCCAAGCTCATAGGCGGGCTTGGCGGCTTTCTTGTCGGGATGATAGGCACTTCGGTAATTCTGCCGAATTTCTCGGACCGAGGTATGAACAGAGCTTACATAATCCTCGGGATAACGGCCGGCGTTATTATGGTTGCTTTTTTGCTGTTCACAGTAATTTTTAACCGTGAAAAATATGAGATTCCTCACGAAAATGTGGGACTAAAATATATTTTTGAAATGTTTAAGGCAAACGACCAGCTGCGTGCATACGCGCTGAGCCTTGTGCTTTATCTTACAGGCTCAACCATTTCGCTTTCGCAAATTCTGTACCTGTATATTTACTGCTATGAGGACGGCGCGAACCTTTTAAGCGCGGGGTTCAGCTATACGCTGTTTTGGGTAATAGCCTGCACGGGGCAGGGAATAGCGATGTTCTTTTATAATCAGCTTACACGAAAAATTCCGCGCGAAAAAATCTACACCTTTTCTTATCTCGGCTGCGTTGTAAGCTATGTGCTGATGTTTGCGATTTTCTTTTTCCTTAAGCCCGGCAATTATATGCTAAACGCCGTGCTTATCGCGCTTTCGGGCGCGTCGCTGATGCTCGCAAGCGGAATGAACCAGATTGGCAGCACCGTTATGATTGCGGATGTTGTGGACTATGGCGAATACAAAACGGGCAAGCGCGGCGACAGCGTTATTTTCAGTGTTCAAACGCTTATTGGCAAATTCGCGGGCGCGATAGCCATGCTTATTCTCGGGCTCGGCATCAGCGCGGCAGAGCTGCCGACAATTTCTGAGCTGCCGATTGTTGATGCTAAGGGCGTTTATGTCGAATCAATCAATGTCTTTACCGATGATGACGGAACCTATCTTGTAAATAATGAGGAGACCTATAAAAAAATCCAAACAAATCCCACCTACGCCGAAAAGACGAGGCTCGTGAGCGAAAATATGATTTCTTCAAAGAGCCTTACGGTGCTGCGCGTATTTATGTTTCTGATTCCGATTCCGCTGTGCTTAATCGGATATATGATTTATAAGAAAAAGTACTGGCTGTATGGAGAGAAATATGATGCCATCAAGGCCGAAATTGACGCTCGAAGGCGTGTCAGCGACAAATAACAGGCAATAATTCTGTTGCGGCGGATTAACTATCCGCCGCAAACTTCAAAAAAACACTTGATTTTCGCTGCCGTATAGTTTATAATTCATAAAGTCACTTCGGGGTGTGGCGAAGCTTGGTATCGCGCTTGGTTCGGGACCAAGAGGCCTCGAGTTCGAATCTCGACACTCCGACCAGAAAAAAGCACTTGCGATTGCAAGTGCTTTTTTCAATGAAGTCGCCCTTA
>CAYUXK010000102.1:0-3769 GCA_964448835.1 uncultured Clostridium sp.
AATCAATATTTGTTGTGAACGTCCTCGGCAAAGCACAGAAGGTCCTTAACCTCAATAACGGTTCCGTCATCAAGGATTGCCTTGCCGCTCATTCTGCCGAAAACCTGATGCTGGTCGGTCACGATAAATTTAACATCAATTTTCGCCGCGCGGTCAATAATTGGGACAAAATTCATCTCGAAACGCCCGTCACTTGAAGAAAATGTCCACGGCTTCTCATACTGACGAACGCCGTTCTCCTCGGGAATGTTAAAATAAACATCATCCAGCTTATGAGCCTTGCCATCATAGAAAAGAATATTCTCGGTTGCGGCGGTGGTATCGCCGAACCCGAAGCCGATATTGAAGCCGAAGGCGTGACCGTCGATGTCGGCGTTGCCCGAGCCCCAATACCAGGTATTGTCATAAGTCCATACGCCCCTGCCCCAGTCGAGCGTGCCGAAATCGGTGTCGGGGTTAAATATGTATTCCTTGCCGTCAAATATCGCCTTGCCCGAGGCGCGCATACAGTTGATTTTTTGATTATAATAGAAGGCCTTGTCTTTCTCCTTCCACGGTGTCGCGATAACCATTGTATCCATCTTGGGCTGACTGAGTACTATATCACACGAGAAAGTTTTGCCGTCGCAGAAATTCTTGAAAATGCATAAAAGATGACGCTTGCCCTCTGAAACACGGAATTCGATATCAAGGCGTTTGTCGTGATAAACCGTGTTGCCCTTTTCGCTGGTGTGGGGCAGCTTGAATTTACCCATCGGTAAAGCATTCAGCACGGTTTCGGTATGCTCCCACTTATTCTTGAAATCAAGCAGGGTTGCTGATTGCAGCCCTATGTAGCCGTCATCGGAAATGGTGAGCGCGACGCCGAATTCGTTCTCTTCAGAAATGACCAAATAATAGTCCCATTCCTTAATCCGCATTTTAGGCGCTTTGATTTGGCGGCGGTCATACACCTGCACAAGTTGTTTTGACCAGCCCGGCTCTTTGAGCGTGCCGTCCGCGTTAAGCAGCGGCTGAGATTTAGTTACCTCATGGTTTCTCATTAATATTTCCCCTTCTTCATTTTTTATCGGATAGCTTAGGTTTACTTTGCATCTATATCATCACAGCAAATATTTGCCGTGAATTCGCCTGCTTTGCCGTGGTTATAAAGCTTTCGGTTCTCGAGCGCCCACTGCTTCGGAGTAAACGCGCCCTCCTCCACCGCGGAGATAGCGTTTGCCATTTCATAAATTCTTGCATCAAGCAAGTCAAGCTGTGAGAGGATTTCAGCCTCAACGAACATGGTCGGCCTCGCGGCGCCGAACTCAGGCATTCCGTGATGTGAAATAAGCATATGCTCAACGAGAGTGAGCGTTTCCTGCTCAATCTGCTCGCGTCTGCCGATTCTGTCAACATTGACCGCGCCCATGACAAGGTGCCCTATGAGATTGCCCTTAGCCGTGTAATCCGAGGCTATGCCGGTCGGCGACACCTCCAGCTCCTCAATCTTGGCGATATCGTGAAGAATCACGCCGGTAAAAAGTAAATCCGCGTTTACAAATGGATAAACCTTCACAACGCCCTGGGCAAGGCGCAGGATTGACAGCGTGTGCATCAGCAGCCCGCCGCGAAGCGCGTGATGAAGATTCTTGGCCGCAGGCCAATAAACGAGCTTGTCGCCGTACTCCGCCAGCATTGCCTTAACAAGCGTCTTAAGCTGATTATCGGTGAAAGCGGCAACAACGCGCTCAATTTCTGAAAGCATCAATTTACCGTCAAGCTGGGCACTCGGCACAAAATCCTCAGCCCTCACATCGTCCTCATCCGTGGCTAAACGAATCCGCTCCACGCGAAGCTGCATTGCATCGTTAAAGCTTGAAACGGTACCGCGAACCTTCACAAGGTCATATACATTAAATGCCGTTTGCGGAGATTCTTTATAATCCCAGAGCTTCGCGCCGATTTCGCCCGAGGAGTCGGCAAGGATAAGGTCAAGGTATGGCACGCCCTTGGCGGTCATCTTTTTTTCAACGGTTTTTATTAAGCAAAAGCCCTCAACCGCGCCGGTATTCGAGCATTGTGTAAAATTCATATAATCCTCCGCAGTTTATTAATACCTTATTATAACATATCTTATGGAAAAATTCAAATAATAATTTGCGGTTGACTTTTAATATTATTGGAGTATAATATTATTATTCTCGGGGCGGGGTGCAATTCCCCACCGGCAGTATAGTCTGCGAGCTGCTTTAGGGCAGTTGAGGCGGTGTGATTCCGCCACCGACGGTTAAAGTCCGGATGGTAGAGAATGAAAGCAAACAATTGCGTTCATTTTTGCATCGCGCCCCGCCTTAACGGCGGGGTTTTTTGCCCCCCAAATTGAAAGGGTGCTAATTGATGAACAAAAAAATCCTGCGCACGGTCCAGCTGGCAATGCTCACAGCGGTCTCCATCGTCTTGCTTTACCTTATCCGCGTGCCCCTGATTCCCTCCGCGCCGTTTCTCGAATACGATATGGCAGATGTGCCGGTGCTTATCGGCTCAATGCTTTTCGGCCCTGCAGCCGGAATGCTGACACTTCTCGCGGCGTGCCTGATTCAGGCGCTTACCGTGAGCGCCGCGAGCGGCTGGATTGGTTTCGTGATGCACTTCATCGCCTCGTCGGCTCTGCTGCTTGTTGCCTCAATCATTTATCAAAAAGGCAAGTGCAGCGTCAAGGCGCTTGCCATCGGGCTTGTTTGCGGGTCGCTCGCGATGACCGTGGTTATGATTCCGCTGAATCTTATTTTTACGGGTATTTTCCTGGGTGCGGGGACCAAAGCCGTGGCGTCAATGCTGATACCCGCCATTATACCGTTTAATCTTCTCAAGGCAGGCATTAACAGTCTCTTGACTTTAGTAGTGTTCCTGCCGCTTAAAAAGGTTCTTCAAAGATACATTTGAGGTGAATTTTATGAAAAAGGTGCTTTACACAAGCAAAATCCGCGAAGTTGAGGATAGAATTGACAAGGCAGTTGTCGATTACATCGACGACGGCCAGATTCAAACCTTCGAAAGCTTCTCGAATTTTAACATTCTCGCCTTCGACTGGTATGATATTTATAACCCGGGCTCCTCTCGTTCGCAGCTAATGATTTACATTGATTCGGATGATATTCTGATTCTCTGCGAGGATGAGAACGCTTATCAAAAAGCGAACTCCATCTTTAAAGATGCGGGCACAAACGAAAGAACGCTGTATGAATTTTTTCAGACACTGCTTAAGGGCGACAGCCGCTATCTTGAGGATCTGGAGAATAAGGTATCCTCTGCTGAGGACAGCATTTTGCTCAATAAAAGCAGCAGCGTTCAAACAATTATAAAGCTGCGCAGCGAAATCAGAATGCTTCACGGCTACTACGAGCAGCTTGACTCAATTTTTGAAAGCCTTGTAGAGAATGAAAACGGTTTGATAAGCGCGGAGTATCTGAAATATTTCGTCATTCTCAGCAGCCGCACAGACCGCCTGCTTGCAAGAGTAATGAATATCATGGAATATATCACCCATGTAAGAGAGGCGTATCAGGCGCAGATTGACATTGAGCAAAACAAGCTGATGAAGATTTTCACGGTTCTTACTTCGATTTTTTTGCCGCTTACGCTGCTTGTCGGCTGGTATGGGATGAATTTCCCTATGCCCGAGTTTTCGTGGCGTTTCGGCTACCCAATGGTAATTGCCCTGAGCATTATCATCTGCGCTGTATTGCTGATTATCTTCAAAAAGAAAAAGCTTATGTAAAACTTGCCG
>CAYUXK010000103.1:0-3707 GCA_964448835.1 uncultured Clostridium sp.
CCCTGCACCAATTCGGGCTTTCCGCCTCCTCTGCCGTTACAGGCGGTGCAAAGCGCCTTGCCCATTTCCCGGACATCATCGTTTCTGATTGCAAGGGCGAATTTATAGCCCTCGCCGTCACAGCCCGAAAAAACCGCGGCATAATCCCGCGAATCGGCAAGAATATCACAAAGCTTTCGAACCTCGGCGGCATCAAGATACGGCTCAAAAATGTAGTTTTTATCCCTCGGCGCTTCGCTCGCGATGAAGTCCAGCAGCCTGTCTTTGAGCGCGGCGTTCTCTGCCTTGAGCGAATCGTATTGCCCCAGAAGGCGCTCGACACCCTCGGTTATCTCGTGCGGTTTTGACGATAAAAGCTGCGAGACGGCATAAACGCTGTCATTTTTTTCACGGTAATCAATCAGCGCGCGCCGCCCGATTTGCAGGGTAATGCGCACCCCCGACTTGTAATTTATCATGTTGACAGCCTTGATGATACCGACCTCGCCCGTCGTCGCCGTGTGGGTGCCGCAGCAGGCGCACAGGTCGATTCCCTCAACCTTTATCAGCCGCACCTGACCGTCGATTTCTTTTTTTGAGCGGTAGGTGATACGCTCGAGCTCCTCCTCTGACGGGAGCAGCTGCACGACAGGTAAATTCTTATAAACCGCTTCGTTTGCGAGTGTTTCAACCCGATAAAGCTCCTCGGTCGTAACCGCGCCGTCAAAATCAACCGTTACAAACCTCGAGCCCATATGAAAGCCGACATTGTTGTGGCCGCAAACCGAGTGCATGACACCCGAAAAGATATGCTCGCCCGTGTGCTGCTGCATATGAAGAAAACGACGGTCAAAATCAACCCTGCAGCGCTGAAGGCTGCCTACCTCAACGGGGCAGGCGCAGATATGCGCGATTTCGCCACCGCGCTCCACGGTATCGGTAACAGCCGCCGCGCCTATGAAGCCCGTGTCGCCGGGCTGACCGCCGCCCTCGGGGAAAAAAGCGGTTTTGTCAAGAATAATCTCGTATGCTCCGCTGTGCTCCCTGCAGGCGATAACCGTCGCCTCAAAATCCGACAGGTAGGCATCATTAAAATATAATTTTTCCGTCAACGCCTCATCCCCTTTTCTCATGCCCTGTGTTTACTAATTACTGATGAAACAAGTATATATATTATAGTTGTATTTGTCAACTTTGTAGGCATATCAAGCCTCGCGAATACAATTTAAATTACTTGTCAATTGACACATTTAGTAATTTTTGATAAAATAAATTTAATATGATTGTTTAGCTCTGAATTAACTGTTGGGAGGCTAAAGTAATGACAGATGGTGAATACAACGAGATTTTTAAAGAATTCTTCCCTTTCTGGGATAAGCTCAATGACTCCCAGCGCGAGCTTTTTTCACAGGGCATGATGTCTGTATCATACAAAAAAGGCGAGAATGTTCACGGCTCCAAGGGTGAATGTACGGGCGCGGTGATTGTTAAAAGCGGCGCTCTTCGCGCGTACATGCTCTCTGAGGATGGGCGCGAAATTACGCTTTACCGCCTGTTTCCCGGCGATATCTGTATGCTCTCCGCCTCCTGCGTTCTTGAAACCATCACCTTTGATGTTTTTGTTGACGCGGAGGAAGACAGCGATTGTTATATATTTAACCCCGTCATCTTTTCGCGTCTCTCCAACGAAAATGTCTATGTTGAGAATTTTGCCCTGCGCATGGCAACCGAGCGGTTTTCCGACGTTATGTGGACCATGCAACAGATTTTATTTATGAGCTTTGACAAAAGGCTTGCGGTTTTTTTGATAGATGAGCTTGCTAAAACCGGCGGCGACACCGTTTCATTGACGCACGAGCAGATTGCGAAATATATCGGCTCAGCGCGCGAGGTTGTTTCAAGAATGCTTAAATATTTTGCCGCCGAAAAAATAGTAACTCTGTCTCGCGGCGGCGTTAAGGTGATTGACAAAAAGCGTTTGCAGTCCATAGCGTTCTGAAATCAAATAGCGCTCATATGGACAGATATGTTACATAGCGACGGCGTTGAGGACAGCTCAAATAAAATCTGAAAAAGAGGTGATAGTATGAAAAATAGGGTATGGCTCAAGGGCGACATGCATCTGCACACCACCTTCAGCGACGGCAAACTAACCCTTGACGGGCTTATTAAGGGCGCTAAAAAAAGAGGGCTTGATTTCATAATAGTCACTGACCACAACAAAAATGCGGTGGGCGAGAAATCCTATTATGACGGCAACCTGCTTGTAATCCCCGGCACGGAATATACCGGCAGCCTCGGTCATGTCAACATCTGGGGCAGTCACTGCCCCCCTCTTGACGGCGAGAGACCTACCGAAGAGTGTCAGTACCTTGACTTTGAGAAGCAGGCGCACGAAAACGGCTGTACCGTATCGGTAAACCATCCGTTCGACAAAAAATTCAATTGGCAGATTGATATTGACAACTTCAACATGGACTGTGTTGAGGTCTGGAACGCGCCGATGCACTATGACAACATGACAAATCTCGATTGGTGGCACAAATCGCTTATATGCGGCAGAAGATTGCCCCTGGTCGGCGGCAGCGACTACCACAGAGACTACTATTTTACGCGGCTTATCGCTAACCCCACTACCTTTGTTTGCGCCGAGGAAAACACAGAAGAGGCTGTGATAAAAGCCTTGAGAGGCGGCAACTCCTTTGTCACAAACAGCCCCGGCGCCACAAGGCTTGTGCTCAGCTGCGGTGATAAAATCATGGGCGACGAGGTCGAGATGAACGGCCCTGTTGAAATCGAGCTGACAGCAGATAAGCTGAGAAGGAAAATGCGAGTTCAGGTATTCAATAACGACGAAATGATATATGAATACACGGCAAAAAAGAAAGAAAAGCACACTGCAAAAATCAGTGTGCCTGAAAAAGGCTTTGTGCGCGCTCAGGTGCTCTACGATTACGGAAGAATCGGCAAAAAAATCTATAAAACCGTAATCAAGAGATTCTCCGCCGCCGACGCCAAGCTGCCTGTTCCGTCTTATGCCTTTGCTCTTTCTAACCCGATTTACATTGTTTAAAGATTGTAACTCAATCGGGGCGGCTTTTTGTTTCTGTATTAATTATAAGTTGAGCATATCAATTATCGCTCTCTTGGGCTTTACGCCGACCGACGAGGTCTGAACCTTGCCGTCCTTGAGGAAAACCAGCGTCGGTATGCTCATAACGCCGAATGCCTGAGCAAGCTCGGGCTCCTCGTCAACATTCACCTTTCCGATTTTGGCGTTTGTGACCTCCCCGGCGACATCCTCGACCACTACGCCCATAGTCCTGCACGGCGAGCACCAGCTTGCCCAGAAGTCGAGAAGCACGGGCTTGTCCGAGCGTTTTACCTCAGCGTCAAAATTATCCTTTGTTATTGTCAATATATCCATTGTATTTCTCCTCTATATTTTTTAATACCTGCCTCGCGGTACATCTACATTATGCCCGATTTCGGTTCAATAAAAGTGAATTGATAACGGTTAAAAATGCAAAAAATGAGCAAATAATGCGCCCGTGATTCGCGGAAGAAATACCCTTGGCGCGTGAGCAAAAAGAAATATCAAAAAATCTTGACACGAGCAGAAATTAATACTATAATACTATCATTCCGCTCTGAGCGGAATCCAAATCAGCTTTGGGCCTGTAGCTCAGTTGGGAGAGCGTTCGGTTCGCATCCGAGAGGTCGTGGGT
>CAYUXK010000104.1:0-3414 GCA_964448835.1 uncultured Clostridium sp.
TATAGATTTTTATTCAACTTGATTATATCAACTATCAAACAACTTTTCAAGGATTATTTTACAAAAAGAAACCGCATTAAAACCCCGTTGTCAGGCAACCCTGTAGGCTTCAATGCGGCATTGAATCTATTTAATTTATGCTGTCAATTTTATAGTGCCTGACAAATACACTCGCGACTTTATTGTAATCAAGAATGTGGAAAAGTGAGCCGTCAGGCGCGGGGTAAACGGTTAGGCCCTCTGCCTCAATAGAGTCACTGCCGACATTTCGTTCAAAAGCGGTTTCGACAGTTCCGTCGGCAATATTGACGCTCATCACGCTTTTGAAATTGCCGCTGTCACTGCTGTCATAGGAAAGGTAGAGCGTGCCGTTATAAAAATCCCCGCCTTGAATTCGGTTCAGCTCGCTTGAAAGCGGAATTTCCCGAAGCAGCTTCATATTGTCGGCGGTATCATACTCATAAAGCGTTTGAGCGTGATTCCATTTAGAGGCATAAAGATATCCCGTTTGCGGGTTAACCGCGCACCACGGCACACCGTCATCGTAGGCTTCCTTGGGCAGGTGAAAAATCTCGCCCGTCGGCTCAAGCGTTTCGGTGTCAAAGGTGACAATGCAGGATACATACCCGCCCTCAGGCTCACCCTCAACCGAGGCGTAGATTTTGCCGCCGTAGCAGCTTATGTCGCCTATGTGGTCAAAGCCCGCATCAACAAGCTCCGGCGGTATAGCCTGAAAATTACGCCCGACAAGCTCCATTGTTTCAATATCAAGCTTTGCCAAGGCGTTCATGCCTAAAGCGGTAATCGCACCCGAGGTGTAAAAGTATTCGCCGTCATTTGCAATCCCCTGCCCCATAACTAAAGCATCAACAAGGGTGAAAACATCGGTATCAACAATTTTGACACCCTCGGTATCAACAGCAACAGGACTTGTCAGCACCGTTAATGCAACGGTAATGGCAGTAAAAAAACTAAACAGCTTTCTAAACTTAAGCATTGCTTTACCTCGCTTTTATGATTTTTTATTGCTCTGTTCACGCAGCTCAACCCTGCGGATTTTGCCGCTTATTGTCTTGGGCAGCTCGTCAAGAAATTCAACTATACGGGGGTACTTATAGGGAGCTGTGTTCTTTTTAACATACATTTGGATGTCTTTCTTGAGCTCTTCAGTGCCCTCGGTGCCCTTTGTCAGCACAATTGAGGCCTTAACAACCTGACCTCTGATTTCATCGGGTGCGGCGCTGACTGCGCACTCAAGCACATACGGCAGCTCCATAATGACGCTCTCAATCTCAAACGGTCCAATTCTGTAGCCCGACGATTTAATCAGGTCATCAACCCTGCCCACATACCAGAAGAAGCCATCTTCATCGCGCCAGCAGGTGTCACCCGTGTGATACACACCGTCACTCCATGCCTCCTTGGTTTTTTCTTCATCGAGGAAATACCCCGTGAAAAGACCATAGGGAATTGATTCATCGGTGCGAATAACAATTTCACCGACCTCACCGACCTTGGCGGATTTGCCGTCGGGATTAATAATATCAATTTTATATTGCGGGTTGGGTTTGCCCATTGAGCCGATTTTGATGGGCGCTCCGACAAAGTTGCCAACCATCAGCGTTGCTTCCGTTTGACCAAAGCCCTCCATAATTCTGATTCCCGTTGCCTTCATGAACTGCTGGAACACCTCGGGGTTGAGTGCCTCGCCCGCCGTGCAGGCGTATTTGATTGAGGACAGGTCGTATTTATCCAAATCCTCTTTGATGAAGAAGCGGAACATGGTGGGCGGCGCGCAGAATGTGGTTATATTGTACTTTGAGAATTTAGCAAGAATGTCAGAGGCGACAAACTTATCAAAATCGTAAACAAAAATCGCACTTTCACACAGCCACTGGCCAAAGAGCTTACCCCACATTGACTTGGCCCAGCCTGTATCCGAAATCGTTAAGTGAAGGCCGTTGGGGTCAACATTGAGCCAGTACTTGGCGGTAGTAAAGTGACCAAGCGCGTACTTATAGCTGTGGGTAGCCATTTTGGGGTAGCCGGTTGTGCCCGATGTGAAGAACATCACCATCTCGTCATCACCGCAGGCGGCATCTGATGGGCGCTCAAAAGTATCGCCGAATTTGTCAAATTCTTTATCGAAGCTGTGCCAGCCCTCACGCTCGCCGTGAGCGATAATTTTAGTTTTCAGCACATCGCAATTAGCCGCCGCCAAATCCGCCTGGTGCGCGACATCGCCGTCAGCGGTGCAGACAAGGGCGCTGATTCTGCCCGCATTGAACCTGTATTCAAAATCTTTCTGAACAAGCAGGTTTGCCGCAGGTACGACAATGGCGCCGATTTTGTTGAGCGCGAGAAAAGAGAACCAGAACTCATAGTGGCGCTTGAGCACGAGCATGACCCTGTCGCCCTTCTTGATGCCGAGAGATTTAAAATAATTTGCGGTCATGGAGGAATAGCGGCTCATTTCGGCAAAGGTAAACTTCCTTGCCTCATCATTTACCGACACATGAAGCATGGCGGTTTTATTGGGTGTTTTTTTAGCAATCTCATCGACAACATCAAATGCGAAATTAAAGTTATCGGCGTTTTTGAAGCTGATGCCGCTGAATACTCCGTTCTCGTCGGTTTCTGTGTCAATATATTTCTCATAAACAAGGTCATGAATCCCCGAAAGGTCAACATTGGTCGTGCTCGCGCCGTGAAGCACCTCTTTGTATTCGCTCATGCCGTTTTTGTCGGGGTTGAGAACTATGGCGTAGAATTCACATTCGCTGCCGCCTACGGCGATCTCATTGTGCGGCACGGAGCTGTCAAAATAAATGCAGTCGCCCTCGTTTAGCACCTCGCTGCTGTCACCGATTATCATTTTCATCGTGCCTTTGATGACAATGTTAATCTCCTGCCCCTCATGGCTGACACAATGATACGGAGGGTTGAGCGCCTCCTCAGAATAAGGAATTAATACCCTGAACGGCTCCGCCATTTTGTTCTTAAAATATGATGCAAGGCGGTTATAGACAAAGCCTTCACGGCGGGCAATGGGGATTCCCTCGCCCTTGCGGGTAAGCGTATACTCAGTAAGTCCCGGGCTTTGCCCCTCCATTATTTCAGTAATCTCAACGCCGCAAACCTGCGCAATACTATAAATAAAAGTGAAGCTGAAATCCTTTTCGCCTTTTTCATATGCCGTGTATTCCTCGAGCGAAAGACCGATTTTCTGCGCCATTTGCTCCCTTGACAGATTCATATCCTCGCGAAGGGCCGTAATTCGCGCCGCAACCTCCTTAATTTTGAATTCCAATGAGTTTTGCATAAATGTAATCATTACTGGTCTCTCCTTTCATAAATAAACGTATTGTAAACTTAAATGAAAGTTGAAGACAGCCCTGACCTTGTGGTACAATG
>CAYUXK010000105.1:0-3306 GCA_964448835.1 uncultured Clostridium sp.
GTTGCTTTCCGGAGGTTTTGTGTGGTAAAATGAATCATGATATCAAAGCAAAGACGACTTATATTCCTGAAAGGTGATCGGATGAATATGGAGGCAAAAGAAGCCGGAATTGGGCTTAACGAAATATGGGAGCAGCGTATCAAAGACAGCGGCGTGGATTTTGTATATTTTGTCGATGTTTCTGCGATGCCGGAGGATATAATTGACGGATGCTCTTGCGCTGTTCTCTTTGGCAAGGCGCTGTCAAAAGAGTATATCAGCGCACTCATAGCCGGTCAGGAGCCTAAACGCAAAGAAATGACAAATACCGAGAATAAGATGGACTCCCTTGCAGATAAATTAGCAGGTTGGTTGGAAGCAGAAGGGTATAAAAGCATTGCCAAGCTGAAGCCCTCTCGCCTTGCACATAAAACCGTCGCGCTTAGGGCGGGGCTCGGGTTTATCGGCAAGAATAACCTGCTGGTCACTCCCCAATACGGCTGCGCGCTGATGCTCGGCAAGGTTCTGACCACAGCGCCCTTTATAACCATGAGTGAAGCACCGAAGGAGCCGCAATGCGGCGAATGCAATATCTGCGTGGATGCGTGCCCGACCAAAGCCCTGCTCGGCAAAGCATGGAGTATCACGACCACCCGGGATGAAATCCTGACCAGAAAGCTCTGTAATTACTGCAAAAAGTGCATGGTTCTGTGCCCGTATACGGCGGAATATGTAAAATGAGCAGTCCTCGAGCGTGATGCTTCTTAGGCTCCCTCTGATGGCTTTTGCCGCAGGGCAAAACGCAGAGCTGTCACGCAGTGACTGAAAGAGAGATACGGTATTTGCAAAAATGCTTTAAATATAAGGCATTGCGCTGCTCTCTCCCTTCGTCATTTGCTTCGCAAATGCCACCTCCCTCGTCAGAGGGAGGCCAGTATTCCCGTTCATCGGACACATAAATTGTAATTCGGAGGAAAAAAATGATGAAGAAAATCACGGCGTTTATAGTGGTTTTTGCCATGTTTCTATCGCTTGCGGCCTGTGGACAAAAAGACTATTCTGTTGTGTACGGTAAGTCGGAAATATACACAAAAAAAGATATGGATTCAGCGATAGCTGCAATTATGAAGAGTTTCAACGCTTGGGATACAAAGTGCACGATGTATTCCATCAGCTATGCCGGTGATGATCGAGTTACCCAAGAAAACCTTGAATACTGCAATTCTCTGTCACAAAAGTCGGGTATCGTATATGATGAATGCATCGTTTTTGAGTCATCGTTTCACACACCGAAGCTTGATTCGCAAGCATTTACTCCTGATGAAACATACACGGGATGGACATGGTACCTCGCAAGAGTAAGTGATGGAAACTGGGTTGTGCTGACTAGCGGATATGCTTAAATCAATCAAGAAATTATTTCCCCATTAAGGTGTAATATTAAAGAATCTAATACAATACAAAAATGACCGTCCGAGCTAACGCCCGGGCGGTCAAAACTTATTAAAATGGCGAATAAACGCGAATGCTGTCACACAGGGAATTTAGCGGTGACAGTCAGCGAATGCCCGTCGGGTGAGGAAGCGGTAATTGTTCCCTTGTGCGCTACGACAATTGCTTTCGCAATCGATAGACCGATGCCGTAGCCTCCGGTCTGAGAATTTCTGGATTTATCCGCGCGGTAAAAGCGGTCAAACAGGCGCTTAATATCCTCTGATGAAATCGGCTCACAGCTATTATTGACCGACAGGCTGATGAAACGGTCAGATTTCTCGAGTGATAAAGAAATCACGCCCTTGTCGGTTGAATACTTGAGCGCATTATCAAGCAAAATGGTGGTTAGCTGACGAATGGCCTTTTCATCGCCGCAAAGGGAAAGCATCGGCTGCGCCTTTATTGTCAAGGTCTTTTCCTGCGCAATGGCGGGCGCTTCAAAGGACTGCGCTGTTTCGCTCACGACATCCGACAGCGGGAAATCAATCATTTGAAAGTGATTGTCCTTTTCATCCATGCGGGACAGGTAAACCAGCTCGTTAATTAAATCGGCAAGCCGCTGTGTCTGCTTACCGATATCCTGCAGCCATTCATTCTCGCCAAGCTCCATTTCCAAAACATCCACATCCGCGTCGATAATCGTAATGGGCGTTTTTAGGTCGTGGCTTGCATTTGTGATGAACTGCGCCTGCTTTTCATAGCTGTCGTTGATGGGCTTTACAACCCTTGCCGACAGGATATACAGCAAGACGGCGACAGCGAAAAACCCTGCGAGAGAGATTGATAAGCTGATGAGCAAAAAGGATTGCGCGGAATTAAGGCTCCTGCCGCAATCAAGGAAAACAATCATACTGCCTATCGAGTCAGACCCGACGGTATAACGGTAATCCCCGATGAAGCCCTTGACACGCCCCGAGTCCCAAACTTGCTGAGCGTAGTCAACGGCTGTTTCCGATGTGACGGCAGCGATTTTACCGGTGTTGACTAATAAAACAGTTCCGTTTGAGTCCAGCCGAACGGTAAAAAAGCGGGTTTCAAAGGGAAGCTCGGGGGACATTTTGGGGTCAGAGGGTTCGCCTGCCATACCGGGCTTGTCCGGGAATCTGCCGCCGTTTGTCACAAGGATTTCGAGAGTATTATCGGCGGTTGTTATGACATTGCGGTAGTTGAGCAGGTTGACGGCTCCCATTATCACTGTCAGCACGAGAAACAGCAGCCCCATAGCTAACGCAACAAATTTTATTCTTAATTTTTGAAGCATCATTTTTCCTCCAACGAATACCCGGCATTGCGCTGAGCTTTGATTTGAATATCCGCCCGAAGCGCCGTTAATTTCTTCCTTAAATAAAAAATGTAGACCCAAACCACATTGACCTCAACCTCGCTGTCATAGCCCCATACCTTCTCAATAAACCGTTCTGTCGAAATCAGGTGATGGGGGTTTGAAATGAGCATCTCCATCATTTGAAATTCCTTGTTTGCCAGCCGAAAGCTGCCGAATGGCGAGGTCAGCTCATAGGTGGAGCTGTCTAAAGTAACATTACCGAATTTAATCCTTGAATCCAAATGAGAGGTCTGATTGCGGGTTATGGCTCTTATGCGCGCCAACAGCTCCTTGGTGCTGAATGGCTTGGTAAGGTAGTCATTCGCGCCGCTGTCTAAGCCGAGAACCTTATCGTCAACCTCGGATTTCGCGGTCAGTATCAAAACGGGAATCGCATTGCCCTTTTCTCTGAGCTTTTTCAGCACCGAGAGCCCGTCAAGCTTCGGCATCATAATGTCAAGAATCAAGCAATCGTAATTGTCGGCCTGAAGATAATCCAAAGCATCCTG
>CAYUXK010000106.1:0-3190 GCA_964448835.1 uncultured Clostridium sp.
ATTTTACGGTGATGTCGGTTTGCCTGCGCCCTACACTGCTCTTTCGAAGCCCCGCTTCCCCTCTTTCCAATCTCCTGCTTGACAACGGCTGATTATAATTATACAATATTCTTACCGAATAATATTCAGGAGGCGGATAAAATGAAACTCGATATAGTGCTTCGCATCTTCGCGCTGATTATGGCTGTGCTTCTGCCGATTTCTGCGGCACAGGGGACTGTAATCGGGGCAACGCCCGGCGAGCCGATTACTGCCGAGAGAACGGACTATTCCTTTGACAACGAGCGGCTTCTCATTGGCGGCTACAATGTCGCCCACCGCGATGAAACGCATGTTCAGTATGCCGCCGACGCAGGGTTTGACTTCTTCATCACGGCGGTTGACGAGAATTTCCTTAGCCTGTGCGATCAATACGGTCTTGGCGTCATCGCCAAGGGCTACGGTCTGCCCGCTTACTACGGCAGCCTCACCGCCGCCCCCGAGTGGATGGCAATAACCGAGCAAAGCTACAACTACACGCACCCTTGCGTTTGGGGCAACGACCTTATTGACGAGCCAAACGCGAGCGTGTTCCCTCTGCTCGGGCAGATAACCGAGCATTACTATGCTAACACGACGGGCAAGCTGCCCCTCATTAATCTGTTTCCGATGTATGCAAACAGCGAGCAGCTCGGCAATAACCCCGAAATCCACGCCTCAATCGGGCTTCTTTACGCCTCGCGAGACCTTGCCAACGAAAGCGTTGACCGATATAAACGGCATGTTTCGGATTATATCAACCAAATCGGTACGGACTATATCAGCGTTGATATTTATCCGCTTAAGGTCAGCTCAGACGGCGTTAAGCAGACAAATGCGCTATGGCTTCGCAACCTCGACATTCTCTCAGAGGCGTGCCGCGAAACCAACCGCGATTTGTGGGTTATCACCCAATCCTCCGGAAACACAGAAACCGAAGAAGGCGGCTCAATGCGCCACTGCGATACGCCCGAGGATATCCGCTGGCAGAGCTTCGTCACGCTCTCGTTTGGCGCAAAGGCGATTATCCACGCCTGCTACGACGGCGGATGGTGGGACAGCAGCTCGCACCTCATTGATGAAAACGGCGAGCGCACGGATACCTACTACGCCGTGCAGACGGTGAATGGGGAGCTTAAGAGTTTCGCGAATATATACGGCGGCTACTCTCACCTCGGCGCGTTTCTGATGAATAAAATCGGCGTTGCCGGCACTCTGCCCGACGCTTACCTCACCCCTGTCGACAGCTCGGCGAAGCCCCGTATTTCCAGCACCTCTCCGCTTCTTGTCGGCTGCTTTGAGAAAAAGGACGGCTCCGGCATCAGGGCGTTCACGGTCGTTAACATGAACGAGCCCTCGAGCGGCAAATCTGCCACGGCCACCCTGAGCGTTGACGAGGACCAAATGGTGACGGTTTATCAGCTCGGCAAGGCGACTACATTCAATAGCACGGACAGCGTGAAGCTCACCCTGCAAAACGGCGAGGGCGTGTTTATCACCATGGGCTGACGGGCTAAAAAGAATGTTTAAAAGGGGCTGTAACGAAACTTACATTTCGTTATAGCCCCTGCCATACGTAGTGCGCCGTAGGCAGAAAAAATGCTGCGGAAAAGAACAGATAGCCTCCCTCTGACGAGGGAGGTGGCACGCATAGCGTGACGGAGGGAGAGAAAATAAAAAAAGCTAAAGTTTAAGCCATAACAAAATAAACATTTGATAAAGACTTTTGCTTTCCTCATATTAATATATACTGTATGTGAGGTGGTAGATGCCTTTCCTGAAGTTCTCTCCCTCAGTCAGCTTCGCTGACAGCTCCCTCGTCAGAGGGAGCCGAAGCGGATTATAAGCAAATAAACACTTTTCTTAAATATACATAAGGAGCCGTGATGAAACTTTCATTTCGTCACTGCTCCTTGATTTTATCCGTTTCGGTTCATTTGAACAGCTTGAGCTTGCTGAAAATCAGCGTTGCTATTACGCTGAGCGCGGCGGCCACTCCGACAATAATCAAAAATCCCCAATGGCTTTGAGCAAAGGGTATCCAGGACACATTCATTCCGTAGGCGCTGAATATCATGGTGGGTATCGCCATGACAATGGTCACGATGGCGAGAACCTTCATTACGATGTTCAGATTGTTGGAGATAACCGAGGCAAACGCGTCCATCATGCCGCTGAGAATGCCGCTGTAGATATTGGTCATCTCAATGGCCTGCTTATTCTCGACGATGACATCCTCAAGCAGCTCCGCATCCTCGGGGTACTTCTTAATCAGCGCGGTGCGAAGCAGCTTCTCGAGAACAGCCTCGTTTGAGCGCAGAGCCGTGGTGAAATATACCAAGCTCTTCTCAAGCTTGAGCAGCTCAATGAGCTCTCTGTTTTGAGTGGATTTATGAAGCTGAGTTTCAACCTCATCGCTCTTTTTGTCAATGTTACGAAGATACTGCAGGTAAAGCATATCAATCTGATACAGGAATTGCAGAATAAAACGGGATTTCATATTCGTATGAAAATCGCGTACCTTGCCCTGCGCGAAGATTTCAACCACGGGTGATTTCTCGCTGCACACGGTAATGATAGCGTCCTGCACGATGATAATGGAGAACGGAAGAGTGCTGTACAGCTCCATTTTGCTTTTCTCTTCAATAGTCGGGATGTTGACAAGCACCATGGTGTAGTTGCCGTCAGCATCGATACGGGAGCGCTCGTCTTTATCCAGCGCCGCGCGCAGAATGTCAACATCCAGATCGTAATGCTGCGAAACCGTGGCCAGCTCCAGCTCGGTAGGCTCAACCATCGATACCCAGCAGCCGCTTTGCGGCGCGGCCTGATTGCATAGCTTTTCGTTTTCAATCAAAAAGTATTGTATCATTTTAACCAACCTTTCACAGCACCGTGCCGTGAAAGGTACGGTACTATATTATTTGTTATCGCATAAATGGTCTTTTGTACTTCGTTCGGGTTCCATTTCAATAGTCCTTTCTTAAAATTCTTGTCGCAATGCCTTTGAGCTTATGAGAAAAATATAGCACACCTATGGAACTTACAACTGTCCCACAGATGCGCACATGTGCAATCTGCTGCCGCCTGCCGAGCGGCCCGGTCCCAAGCTCGATATGGCATCGCCTTATCATTTCGCGCTTTTCGCATTCGATATTGTCGAATGAACGCG
>CAYUXK010000107.1:0-3140 GCA_964448835.1 uncultured Clostridium sp.
TAAATATGTTTATGGTGGAGGTTATTATGAACGATAATTTAAGGTATTGGGAGAACCCCTGCATCATTAAAGAGAATAAAGAGGAGGGCCATAACACCGCCCTGCCTTATTTAAGCGAGGAAGCGGCGCTCGAAGGCGGCGAATGTGAAAACAAAATGAGCCTCAACGGCGTTTGGAAATTCTATTGGCAGCTTGACCTGAGCGATGTGCGAAACGATTACGGCGCGTCGGATTTTGATGACAGCAGCTGGGACGAAATCACGGTGCCCTCTCTTTGGCAGCTCAAGGGCTACGGCAAGCCGATTTACCTTTGCGCTTTTTTGCCCAAGGGCATATCCACCGCTAAGAGCGAGATACCCAAAATTGACGAAAAAATCAACGAGCTCGGCGTTTACCGCCGCACCTTTATCGTGCCCAAAAACTTTGACGGTAAGGAAGTTTTTATTCACTTCGGCGCTGTTAAAGCGGGATTTTTCCTTTATATCAACGGTCAGAGGGTGGGCTATTCTCAGGGCTCAATGACCCCTGCCGAGTTCCGCGTCACCGACCTCCTTCAAGACGGCGAGAATAAAATCGCTGTCGAGGTTTTCCGCTACACAGACGGCACATATCTTGAGGACCAGGATATGTGGTTTCTTTCGGGCATTTACAGGGATGTCTATCTCTACGCGGAGGAGAAGCTGTGCATAAAGGATTTCTTTGCCGATTGCTCGCTTGATGACGATTATAAAGACGGCGTTATGAATCTCGGCGTGACGCTTATGAATTACGGCGAGGTTAGCGATTGCCGCCTTGAGGCAAAAATCATTGATGGTGAAAATAAAAAAGAAATTGCAAAGAAATCTCTTACCGTCGGTAACGGCTCGGAAAAGCTCAAATTTACATACACCGAGAAGAATGTCCGCCAATGGTCTGCCGAGGAGCCGAACCTCTACAAGCTGGTGCTAACGCTATACCAAGGGGATAAGATTCTCTCAAGTAAGAGCATCGCCGTCGGCTTTAAGCGCGTTGAAATCAAGGGCAATGTGCTTTATATGAACGGCAAAAGGGTAATCATCAAGGGCGTGAACCGCCATGATTTCGACCCCGATAACGGCTGGGCTGTGCCCGAGGAGCGCTATTACACCGACCTGCACCTGATGAAAAAGGCGAATATCAACGCTGTGCGCACCAGCCATTACCCCGATGCGGAGATTTTTTACAGGCTTTGCGACGAGCTGGGGCTTTATGTTATGGATGAGGCCGATGTTGAGAGCCACGGCGTGCGCCGCAAGAACTGCCCCGGGGATAACCCCGATTTTAAAGAGGCGGTTGAGGACAGGGCGAGGCGAATGGTTCTGCGCGACCGCAGCCACGCCTGCGTATGCTTCTGGTCGCTTGGCAACGAAGCGGGCGACGGCGAAAACTTCGTTCATGAGAGAAACGCTATTCTTGCGCTCGATAAGTCGCGCCCCATTCATTACGAGGGCGATTTTGATTTCAGAAAATCCGATTTTATCAGCCGTATGTATCCGGTTGAGAGCATAGTTGAAAAGCTCAGAAATCAAGAGGCAATCACCGCCACGCTCTATGACAATGTTGCAAACGCGCTTGCCGCGGATAATAAGCCCGTGCCCGCCGAGATCTATAAAACGAAGCCCGTTATTTACTGCGAATACGCCCACGCGATGGAAAACAGCCTGGGCAACTTCCGCGAATACATGAATGATTTTGAAAACTATGACCATATGTGCGGCGGCTTTATCTGGGACTATGTTGACCAGGCGATTCGCCGCGTGGAGCAGGGCGAGGAGAAGTGGCTTTACGGCGGCGATTTTGACGAGGGCGCGACGAGCTATTATTTCTGCGCAAACGGAATTATAACTGCCGACAGGCAGCCGCAGCCCTCATACTATGAGGTTAAGAAGGTGTACGCGAGCCTTGAGGCGAAGGGCTCCGACTCGGCAAACGGCAAAATCATTATTAAGAATAAAAACCTTTTCATATCCACAGCGGATTATTCAATCCGCTGGAGTGTTACGGTTGACGGCGAGCAGGTGCAAAAGGGTGAAGAAACCGACTTCATTGTGGAGCCGCTGAGCGAAAGAGAGCTTGATTTACCCGTTAAGCTGTCGGACTACCCGAAGGGCGAGGTCATTTTAACCGTTTCGTTCATTACGAAAGCCGATAAGCCCTACGCGCCCGCCGGCTATGAGCAGACCTTCAGCCAGATTATGCTGCGCGAGCAGGCGGCATCAATGTGCAACCCCGCCGTCGGCGACATGAAATACAGAAAGAACGGCAACAAGGTTAAAATTGTCGGCATCGGCTTCACCGCCGAGGTTACGGGCGGCGCACTTAGTTCGCTGATGTATGACGGCAGAGAGGTTATCGAAACGCCCCTTCGCCCCGACTTTTTCCGCGCGCTTACGGATAATGACCGCGGCTACCTTAACTTTAAGCCGTTTTTTGCGGGCATTCATCCGCTTTATCAATGGAAACGCACCACAAAGATGACCTACGCCAAGAAAGTAATGGCAATCGGTTCATCCGCGGGCGTTGAGGTAACCGTGGAATGGGCGGCGCCCTTCACCGCGGGTGTTAAGACGAGGTATCTTTTCTCACCTAAGGGTGAGGTCAGCGTGCTCCACAGCGCGAAGGGTCTGTTATTGCCGATGCTCAAGGTCGGTATGCGCATGGGCATCAGCGCCACATTCGATAACGCCGTGTGGTACGGGCGAGGTCCGCAAGAGAATTATTGCGACCGCAAAACAGGCGCGCGCATCGCAAAGCATCAAATGACCGTTGCCGAGCTTGAGCACAGGTATATGCGCCCGCAAGAGAATGGTCACCGCTGTGATGTTCGCTCACTGAGCCTTACGAATTCCGCAGGCGAGGGTATTCGAGTTGACGCGCTCGACACGCCCTTCGGCTTTAACGCCGGCTATTACACCCCCGAGAAGCTTGACAGCGCCACTCACCTTCATGACCTTCAAAAGGATGATTTTATCACCCTTTGCCTTGACGCCGCCCAGCGCGGTGTCGGCGGGGATATGCCGGGCTGCGCCTATCTTCACGAACCGTACAAACTTCACAGTAACAAATCATATACTTTTGAATTCCGCATCTCACGCATCTAACGGCTTTTTCGCTGCCGCTCG
>CAYUXK010000108.1:0-1547 GCA_964448835.1 uncultured Clostridium sp.
TCGATGCCCGGGCTCACCCGTGATACTTTATAACCGCGCGTGTCCCTATTGTTGAGCAGCTCAATATATTCAGCCTGAACCCCTCTGTTGCTGCCGCTCAGCCAAACCTCAAATCTGTTTTGCTCGTGCAAATACACCACAGCAATTTTCAGGCTTCTATTTTTTAGCTCCATCGGTGTAAAAGCAAAGTATGTCATATCCATATACCCGAAATACAGCGCGCTCGCCGAGTATTCGGGGTGCTTACTCACCATGTAATTTTTCAGTTCGGACATAAAGGTCATAATCCCCTTATAGGCCTTTTGAATCTTACCTTTGCTTAGCTGCTGAGTGTATTCGATAACACAATCATTAAGTGGCGGCATATCCTCGCTCCTTTACGCTTTTTAAGGTTATTCTTCTTCGCCCCATCGGTATTTTCTGTTCCGGCATAAGGTATCAATGCTGCAGTGCAAGCACAGGCCGTTGTGACAACAGATTGCTGCGCCGCACACCGGACAGCTCCACTTTTCCTCTTCCTTCTCCAGAAATCTTTCAACACCATTGACCTTAATATAATTCAGATTATCTATCATACTCATATGATATTTCGTGCAGTACCGTTTATCCAGAGATTTTAGCATCTTACATGGATAAGCCTCACAGTCAAAGCAGAATCGGACCTCTCCTTTGCCCAGCAGCTCGCATTTGTCACCCATATGGGTGCAGTTTTTACCCCTTGGAATGCAACCGGGGCAATAGGTCTTATGAAAACCATTTTTGTTAAGGTCATTTTCTTTGAATTGATAGGCAATGCACAACCTGCAGTTCATGCCGCACGGGGCGATTAGTTTTTCATTCATATCATCACCGCCTTGAAATTGCCATAATTAATATCAAAAAATTTTTACTTAAGCAGAAATTCAACCTTTGTAAGCAATTCGCTTTCAGGTATCTCCTGGGGAGAATTATAGTAGTATTCATAAACCACTCCTGTCGGTTCATAGCCTTTTTGGCTTATCCAAGCCGCAAGCTTTTCATAAAAAGGACCCATTTCTCCGTAAGCTCCCTTGTGAAAGCCCGCGGCTTTCTTGCCTTCAGGAATATATCTGAGCGTTATATCTCCTTTTCCTTCAATCTCCTTTGCGACAGGAAACCCGATTTCCACAGTAAGATTGTCCATATCCATGTTGTAATAAGCAATGAATGCCGGCCCCAATGGCTCCTCGCCGCTTTCAACAATGTGGTTTAAAACAGCGCCATAGGTTTTGCCGACTATTTCGGGCAAATTCGCTGCAGATGTGGTTGCCTTCACTGACAGTACGGGTTGTTTTTCGGTTTCTGCAATTTGAAATATGTAACTCATCGTTATGCAACCTTCCTTTTTCAGATTACTTGTTTAATGATACCGCCTTTAACCTTAACCGTGTTTCACGGTCAAATACTCTGCGTAATCTCTTTTTCAATAAGCTCCAGTGCTATGCGCAGCGCCTTAACCCGCCTGTCGTTTAAGGTCTTTTGCGACGACTGCAGTTTACCGCTTTCCTGCATTTTTTCACACTTGTGCA
>CAYUXK010000108.1:1647-3065 GCA_964448835.1 uncultured Clostridium sp.
TATTGCCCCAACCTTCGGATTTTATATTTTATACTTATTTTGCAGAGGCTGATTATTGTCCTTTAGGCGGACGATGCTTTTATATAATTTTCACCACATACGCCGTGGTTTGAGGCGGTATGCTTTGAGTTTGGAAGGTGGCGTGCTCCACCCTCACCCTCTGGCCGACTCTGAAATCTCTTAACGGTATCCGATTCCCATTCATGTCTAAAAGCAAAGTTGAATCAGTGATTACAAACCGCATTTGACTTAATCGATCATTGGGGCTACCCGTGTAAAGAAAACGGTTTCTTAAATCAACCGACCAAACTCTCCCGACAGTAAAGGCGGAATCAGAATTCCTGCTTACCACAATAATTCTGAACGCCCTCGCTTGAGGGGGAATGCTCGCGGTCATCGCGGACGAAAACTCGGCGTCCACAGTCATCCCCTTGCGCAGCTCGGACACCGGTATATTGCGCGAGTTGCTGTCTCTGATTACTGTTTCCCTGCCTACAATTAAAGTAACAAGCTTCATATGAGTGATATTATTGTTGCCCTTCACACCGTATGAAATTGTTACAAATCCGGTATTCCTGTCTGTGCGAACTTCTTCTATTTTTGAATCCCGCGTCCTGATAACATCATCATTACACGGGCAATTATTGCCTTGACCCGATGCCGAAAAATCTGCCATATTAACAGCTCCTATAATGCATTTTACAACATAATATGAGCTAAATATTATTATGTGATTCCTGTCGACTGCGAAGAGCTATTCCGCCGCGTATGAGCCGCCGCTTTGCTAAAAAAGCAGAGATCATTCAACAGTTGATATCCGCTTTTTTGGCTTGACTGCATAAATCGCGGACATTCAAGGTATATTCCTTTTGATCCTTGATGAAATGAGTGCCGCATTGCCTGAATTCGAAATGAACGCCTTTACTTATACACTGCTCTCGAATGGAAAGAACCCATTCATAATTAAGCTCTCTCGCGTATTTATCCGATTCGCCGCCGACAACAACCAGCTCAACATTGTCCAGATATTTCTCTATGTTAACCGCTTCAATCAGGGGCTGGCAGATGATGTTTCGGTGCTTAACGGGTAACGCTGAAAAAATCGAAAGCCTTTCATCCGCTCGGCTTTGGTTCTCAACGGTGCAGCCAACGGTTACATTGTCATATCCGTCCTGCCAATCATCCGGAATACATTGCAGAAATCTCTCGATTCTTTTTGTCAAAAAAATGAAATGCAGGTCTGAACGCTCCTTAATCATTTCCCAGCATTCCCCGCGCCATTCGTCAGCCTCTTCAATCAAAAAATCGGTGGAGAAGCACAGGTAAACGGTTTGTCCCGCTTTCATTTTGTATTCGCCTTTTTTGTTTTTGGCGACAGGGGCATAAAAATTATCGGTTTTAACAACGGCGTTTGTGTC
>CAYUXK010000109.1:0-2970 GCA_964448835.1 uncultured Clostridium sp.
TCAACGGATATTTATTATAGCTTTTTCGCGCGGCATATGGTAAAATATTGAAAAACGGAGGGCTGATTATGGATTATTGTAAAAATGTTGATGTATTTTACGGCAGCGGCAAGATTTGCCTGCCCGAGCCGAGCGGCATAGCCGAATCGTGGTATTTCATCAAGGCAATCTGCGGCAACACCCATCCCGGCGCTGTTTTGCCCTTCGGCAGGCTGTCCGCGGGGTGCTACTGCGGCGGCTACCCCACCGGCTACGGCAATCATCGCGGCAATTCTTCACCGGGCAATTTGAGAACCTTCGGCGACAAAATGCAGTGCCGCGGGTTTTCGCATATTCACGAGAGCGGCACGGGCGCGATGGATATATATTATAACTACGCCGTTACCGTTCCTTTTTACTCCGATTTGGTGAGCGCAACATATCCGCAGGATATGGCGGATGAAACCGCGCGCCCGGGTTATTACGCCGTTACGCTCCCCGACAGAGGAATCCGTGCCGAGCTGACCGTTAGCGAAACCGCCGCGATTCATCGATACACCTTTGATAACAGCGGCGGCAGAGTACTCATTGACCTGTCAAACGACGGGTTTATTAATGACGACCCGAAGCACAGGGGCTACTCCGAAAGCTCGCATATTAAGCTTATTGATAACAAATCCTTTGAGGCGCGCGTTGTGATGAAGGGGCTGCCGCTTTATATTTACGGCGTTTGCGATACTTCAATAAAAAGCGTGCTGTGGCGCGATTATCTGCCCGAAAAAAATGAGACAGAGCTGAATATCGAGGGCGACAGAGACGATTACGGCGTGGCGTTCAGCATTGACGGCAAAATGGCTGAAATCCGCCTGTCAATCTCGACACAAAGCATTGACAAGGCAAGGCACGATGTTCTCTGTGAAACGCGTTCCTTTGACGAAATCGCCGAGGCTGCATATAAAAAATGGAACTCGGCGCTGTCAAAAATCGATGTTGACGCGCCGAGCGAAAGTGACCGTGAAATATTCTATTCTAACTTTTATCATACTCTTGTTAAGCCGTCGGATTGGAGCGGCGAAAATTTCCTCAATGATGAAGAAGCCTTTATCACCGATTTCGCAACGATGTGGGATATGTATAAAACTCAGCTGCCGCTTGTTTTTTCGCTCTACCCCGAGATGTCGGAGAAGATTATCGCGACCTTTTCGGCGTTTTGCGAGAGTGAGGGCACAATGCCTCACACCTTCACGCTCACAAATGTGCATAAGGACGGCGCAAGCAGTCAGGCAAGAATGCTTGCCGAGCACAGCATCGCCGACGCCTACTATCGCGGCGTTAGGGCGGATTATCACCGAGCGGTTCAGAATTCGCGGCGAAATTTATTCAGCGAGCCCTTTGAGTCATTCCACAGCGGCGACGATTGGAGGGCAACGCACACCGTAGATATTGCGGAGGGCTGCTCGGCAATGGCGCGCCTTTGCGGTGAAATCGGCGAGGATTCCGCTGTGTTTGAGCCGTTTCGGGATAAATGGAAGGATGTTTTTGACCTCTCAACGGGGCTGATGAAGGAGGATTCCGACTATTACGAGGGCAGCTGCTGGAATTTCTCGTTTCGCCCCATGAGCGATATGGCCGAGCGCATAAGAATCGCCGGCGGCAGGGAAAATTTCATTAAGCTCCTTGACAGGTTCTTCGGCTACACCGATGCCCACGATACCTCCGCGCGCTTCGAGGGCTTCAACAACGAGTCGGATATGGAGTCGTTTGTGTCATATTATTATGTCGGCAGAAGTGACAGAATCTGCGAGATAAGCGACGCCGCGCTGAACTATATGTTCACCACCGGGCGAGGGGGGCTGCCCGGCAATAATGACTCCGGCGGTCTGTCGTCGCTGTGTATGTGGCTTCAGATGGGTGTGTTCCCCGTCGCGGGGCAGAACCTGATGATAATCGGCTCGCCGCGAATGAACAAAACGGTTATGCACCTTGCATCGGGCAAGGACTTTGAAATAATCCGCAAGGGCGGCGGAATATATGTAAAGAGCGCATATTTAAACGGTGAAAAATTGACCGACCTGTCATTCCCCGTGAGCGAAATGATGCTCGGGGGCGTTTTAACTCTTGAAATGAGCGAAAATATTGATTAAAAAGCGGCGGAATTTATTTTGATTTTACCACCTGCGAAATCAGGTTATAGTCATTTGTCAAAATCGTATCAATTCCCATTTTTAAAAAGTCACGGGTTTCCTCGGCATTATCCGACCAAAAAACATTGCATTTAATGCCGTTCTCGTGCGCCTTATCTATCATCTCTTGGTTAAAGTGCGGTTTAAAAAGCTGCACCTTTTTGCAGTCGCTCTTAAGCGCCCTGTCAACAATTCCCCAAGGGTCACTGCCCCCGCCGCAGCAGCGGCAAATATCGTGCGCCGTTTCTTGCGCCAGCTTTAAGACATTATCGTTGCCCGACATGAAATATACATACTCTCTGCAATCGTATTCATCAATCAAGGCTATGATTTTGCCGAGAAGCTCTTTGTCATATTCACACGAATTATTTACGGTCTTGATATGTATATTCATCACCGCATGGCAGGCGAATTTTTTAAGAATTTCCTCGAACCTCAGAATTTTCAGTCCCTTAAATTTTTCACCGAATTTAACACCGAAGTCATATTTAAGAAGCTCCTCATAGGTATGCTCATAAACCTTTCCGACGCCGTCCGAAATGCGTTCCAAGGTAGCGTCATGAATGGATACGATTTCTCTGTCCTTGGTATACCATAAGTCAAACTCTATTTCATCAGCGCCCAAAGCAATTGCCGCGCCAAATGCCGGCATACTGTTTTCGGGCGCTATTGTGTTAAACCCCCTGTGAGCGCAAACTCTCGGGTAAGGCATGGCGCTGTTGGTCATAGATATCGCGCTCTCGCCCCGACGGCTGTATTTGTTATTAATCATTAGTTTCCCTCCGTTACTGCTGTTAATTATGGCAGA
>CAYUXK010000110.1:0-2963 GCA_964448835.1 uncultured Clostridium sp.
TCCATTTTGAAGGGGTCAAAGGCAGGGTTATACGCGCCTTTTTTGTTCATAATCGGTGTCCAGTTGGTATAAATATGCTTGCCGGTTTCAATCGGGCGAACCGCGTCAAATCCGGCGGCCTTCGCCCTCTCTTTGAAATCAATAGCCTCCTGCTCTGAGTTAAACTTAACCGCAAGTGAGGTAGCGCAGTCGCCATCCCTGTCATTGGAGGGAACAAAGCGATAATCGCCTGCAAGCTTTTCCATGAGAAAATCCCGGTTTTTATGTAAATCGTGCAAAATTGAATCCAGCTTCTTGAGCTGCTCGCGCATAATAGCCCCCGTGAACTCGCCCACTCGGTATTCCGCGCCGCAGAACTGCTCGGCTTCAACCGTTTCAAGCTGGTCACCGAAGTATGCGATAGCGGATGAATCGTGATAAATCAGCGCGCGCTCAAAAATGCCGCGGTTATCGGTAACAAGCGCGCCGCCCTCGCCGGCGGTTATGATTTTAAAAAAGTTGAAGCTGAACGCGCCGGCGTCGCCGATAGTGCCCAGACGCTTGCCGTGATATGAGCCGCCGTCTGCCTGACAGGCGTCCTCGAGAACTAAAAGCTCCCTGCGGCGGGCGATTTCCATAATGCGATTCATGTCGCACGGAAAGCCCTGAATATGTACCGGGATGATTGCCTTGGTATATTTAGAAATCTTTCTTTCAACATCGTTTGGGTCGAGCGTGAGCGTTTCGTCAACCTCCGCTATGACCGGAATCGCTCCTGTTGCCGTGACGGCGATAGCGGAGGCAATGTAGGTATAAGCCGGGATAATAACCTCATCGCCGGGGCCTATGCCCATGCCGATAAGGGCGGATATCATGGCCGCCTTGCCGCTCGTCATGCAGATTGCATGGGCAGAGCCGATTTTTTCCTTCAGTTCCTCCTCAAATCGCAGAACCTCCTGCGCTCCGCCGTTGATTTTAAACAGATTTCTGCTTTCAATCACGCGCCTGACGGCTTCAAGCTCCTCACTGCCCATTCTGTACATCGCCTATTCCTCCAATATTCTAAGGTTTTCATTGATTATGTTTTCGTCAGTGTTATCGGCAAGGCTGTAAACACTCGCAAAGCGAAACACCTCAACCTCGTAGCCGCCGCGGCAGAGCTGATCCTGCGTTGGCAGATAAGCGTTATAGCCGTTGGCGCACGACAGGCAAAGCGTATTCTGATAGCCCGAATACGCGCGCAGCCGCATGGATATTTCAGAAAAGATTTCAAACGGGAACGGAATAAATACCGTGTCGCCGATACAAAGTATGGTTTGCTCAAAAGAAAAATCCGACGGCGGAGAAGCTTCACCCGAAGCGAGCAGACTCTCGACATCCTTCAAATGACTGTAATGAAGCCTTTCGCAATTAATGAGTGTTTCAGGATTGCGGATTTCCGACAGCTGAGCCTGAACCTCCTCAAGTGGCGGATGCGCCTGATAAGGCAGGCGGACTGAGCCGAAATGAAGCGTGACCTCAGGCGCAGTGAATGACCTGACGGTCTCTAAAAGGTTAATCGCATCACGGGCGGCAAGAGAGCCGAGCTGCTCAACATAGGTGATATCGCCCACGGTCTTCCCATTTGAGAGCCTTGGCCCCACATCGCCTATTGCACCGTTAATAAAGACGGTCAGCGCGCCCGTTTGCTCCTCCACTTTGTCAATCATAACGCCCGACCAGTCGCGCGTTATCTCAGTCGCGCAGCCGCAGGCGGTGCCGTGACAGCCGTAATGGAGAATGTTAAGAATTGTTTTTTTACTCTGCGCCTCGCGGATAACGAGCGCCGTCAGATTCGGGTCATAGCAGCCCCAGGGATTCTGCCCGAGGGTAACCCCGCCGCCTCTTTGCTGCTGTCGGCGGTTGATGCCGATATCACTTCGGCACACAGCGGAGCCGATTTCAGCTTCTTCCATTGAATCAACCGCGGTTTTTGATGCTTTCAGCAGTGCCGGGAGCAAAATGCCGTTCACAAAGGCGCGGTCAATGTCGCCCCAGCCGTCAACGCCGCTGGTGTTTGGCGCGCAGTGCGTATGCGTTGCCGCTAAAATAATATTGCGCATCGGCAGAGCGCAGACCTCGGCGATTTTTGTCCGAAGCTCAATATCCAATTCGGTCTGAATATCGCCCAACGCGGCGGAAATCAAAAGAGCCGTGTCTGTGCCGTTCCCGAACGCCGCCGCTGTCACGGTCAAATCATCGTGAACCGAGGCGCTTATGACATCGGGACGATACCCGTACAGCAGCGTGCCGATTGGCGGAGTAATAATTTCACGGGATGCGCCGCAGAAAAACTTCATAACGCGTCACTGCTCCTTCTCTATGGCTTTATATATCGATAGAATAACACATTAATTCGATGATTACAATAGTACGCGAATATAGAGCGCCCGCAGGCATTTCACACCTGCAGGCGCATTTCACAAATCAGTAAGGCGTTATTTCAGTGTAGGGCGGCATAATCACATATTTATCAATTTATAATTTAGGTTTATTAGGAAACGGTAAGATTTTCGGGGGATCAGTTTATACATTTCTTACTTTCCTGCAATAAACGTTGAGCTGAAATTGTTGCTAAAGTGTCGCCAAGCTGTGTTAAAACCGCTGACAGTAACTCTAACTCCTCAGTATTTGGAACTTGATTGGAAATTGCAATGGCAAGAGTAGAAACCAAGGTAACTAATTCACATGAATTCATAATTTACACTCCATTTGGTAATTTAAAGCTGCGCCACATCCCTGTATCATAGATGTGTACATAACATGAGGCCGTGAAAAACCTCATTTCGCTAATAACATATGAAATTACCGGCATGAGTGACAGGATATTTAAAGAAAAAATGAGATATTCAAGTCACTCGTATGATAACATAGGAGCTGCATAACTGTGTTATGAGTGATTTGTATGTGCATATTATGTCTGTGAGTGTAGGGCGGTCGCCTGT
>CAYUXK010000111.1:0-2938 GCA_964448835.1 uncultured Clostridium sp.
AAATGAGCCGCCCGATTAAAGGCGGCTCTCATTATTTCATTAAATTATTTAACCATGCTCGCGACTTCGGCCGCGAAATCGTCTGCCTTCTTCTCAATGCCCTCGCCCTTTGCGAAGCGGGTAAAGCCTGTGGCTTTGATATCGGCGCCGATAGCCTTGGCGGTGTTTGCTATATACTGGGCAACGGTGACATCGCCGTCCTTAACAAACGCCTGATTAAGAAGGCAAACCTCGGAGTAATACTTCTTAATCTTACCCTCGACAATCTTCTCTTTAACCTGGTCGGGCTTATTCTTCATCTTCTCATCTTCATTAAGCTGAGCGCGGCTGATTTCTTTCTCGTGCTCAAGAACATCAGCGGGAACACTCGCCTCGTCAAGATAAATCGGGCTCATCGCGGCAATCTGCATTGCAACATCCTTGCCCATTGTTTTGAACTCGTCATTGTCGGAAGCGGTTGTGTCAAACTCAACGAGCACGCCAACTGTGCCGCCGCCGTGGATATAAGACGCTACAGAGCCCTCAACGCGGACAAAACGGCGAACCTTCATGTTCTCACGGATTTTAAGGAAAAGATCCTGCACAGCATCGGCAACACAAACGCTACCGTCCGAGATCGTCTGGGCAAGAAGAGCATCAACATCGGCGGGGTTCTTCTCGACAACTGTCTTTGCGATTGCTTTAGCAAGGTCAACAAATTCTTCATTTTTGGCAACAAAATCGGTTTCGCAGTTAAGCTCAACAATGGCTGCGACTTTAGCCGCCTCGTCATTATAAGCGCTAACAACGCCCTCAGCCGCTACACGGCTGGATTTCTTCGCTGCGGAAGCAAGTCCCTTTTCGCGAAGAATATCAATTGCTTTATCCATATCGCCATCGGCTTCGGTGAGTGCTTTTTTGCAGTCCATCATGCCGACATTTGTTTTTTCTCTGAGTGCTTGAACGTCTTTAGCTGTAAATGCCATTATATTATTCCTCCTCTGCCGCCTGAGCGGGTTCTACTGTCTCGGGAGCGAACTGCTCGCCCTGTCTGCCCTCAATAACTGCGTCTGCCATTGCGCCGACTATAAGCTTAACGGCACGGATAGCATCGTCATTGCCGGGGATAACATAATCAACCTCGTCGGGGTCGCAGTTTGTATCAACAATTGAAACGATGGGAACACCGAGCTTTTTCGCTTCAAGAACAGCGATTCTCTCTTTGCGGGGGTCAACGATAAACATAGCGGCAGGGGTCTTTCTCATCTTGGTGATGCCGCCCATGAACTTCTCGAGCTTCTCTATCTCAAGGTTAAGCTTAATAACTTCCTTTTTGGGGAGAAGGTCAAAGGTTCCATCGGCTTCCATTGTCTTGAGCTGGGAAAGTCTCTTGATTCTGCGCTGGATGGTGTTGAAGTTTGTGAGCATGCCGCCGAGCCAACGGGCGTTGACATAGGGCATATTGCAGCGCATAGCTTCTTCCTTAACTGAATCCTGAGCCTGCTTCTTAGTGCCTACGAAAAGTATTTCGCCGCCGTCAGCGGAGATGTCGCGCACAAACATATAAGCCTCTTCGAGCTTCTTGACTGTCTTTTGAAGGTCGATGATATAGATGCCGTTGCGCTCTGTGAAGATGTATTCCGCCATTTTGGGGTTCCATCTTCTGGTTTGGTGACCGAAATGGACACCTGCTTCGAGTAATTGCTTCATGGATACTACTGACATAATTTTTCCTCCTTAGTTGTTGATACCCGCTTTTGCGGATACCCCTCCGCAGTGCCTTGTGCCGCAACGGTTTGATGAACCGCACAGTCGGCAAAATTAGCCCTGCGTGCGTATTGCCTGAGCATTATATCACGATGATCATAAAAAATCAAGGACTTTTTTTATATTATATAAATATTTACGGTCAAAAATATGCCGGCAACAGCGTTGCCGGCATATCGGGATAAGTACGCTGATTAATTAATCAGACTATTTAAGCTGAATATTGCGAAGGGCTTCCTCGCTACACTGCTGCTGACATTTGTGCCGATCTCGGAAATCTTTAATCCGACTGCATCGGATACCAGACCTGCTAAAGAGATATTGGTGGGTTCGCCGCTTTCCTCATCGGGTATACTGACATAAATATCAACGAGCGTATTGTCGGCGGTGCGGGAGAAGGCAACCTCGGCATCTTGCCACAGTCTGATTTCAGCGGCGGTTTCGGGATCAAGACTATTGATTAAAGCATCTATTTCGCCCGGTGTCATGTCATTAATATTGGTTCCCGCGGGCAATTGATCAGCGTAATAAGTCGCGATAAGAACCTTAATATCCAAACCATACGAGTCAACTGTCAGCCCGTCAACCTCCTTGCTTTCTTTAGGAACGATATAGCCCTTTGACATACCGTCATAAACTGTATCAAATATATCCCATATCATTCCCAGGGTCTCGCTTATTTTACCGTCAAACAGTGAATCCAGCGCGCCAAGGTCAAGCTTCATAAAAAAGGTGGTAACATAAACAGTGGAGGCCTCATCGGTAAGAATCGCTTTGATCTTTAAGAAGTTCATCGCCTTCGCCGTTATTATGATGCTGTCGTCTACCGCATAAAAAACAACATCCCTTAACGTCAACTTGAAAGGCAACTGAATGCTGCTGCTGATTTCGTCAACAAACCGTTGGGCTTCCTCGTCGCTGACGCTCATTGACAAGGAATTGCTCTCGGAAACGCCCTTGACAAACGCCAAATCATCCGCTTGGGTGGCAAACGCTAAAACAAAAACAGAGCTGAAAATAACAGCTGCGCACAGAAAAATGCTGATTAACCTTTTCATAATTTCACTTCTTTCTGATTTTTCATTCTCTTGACAAACGCTGTAGTCGATGATAACATACGCTAATGTGTTCATTCTCAAATTCCCTTAATTAACTGCAGCATAACTGCAAAATAATTATACCATTATATGGA
>CAYUXK010000112.1:0-2769 GCA_964448835.1 uncultured Clostridium sp.
GCTTAACTAATCACAGCTTGATTATTTTTGACAGCCTTATTCTGAACAGCCGCATTATTCCCGACACGGCGCCCTTCATGAATCGCGGCACTCCGGCTGAAACGGCGGCGCTCGCCACGAATTCAGGGGTGAAGCGCTCGTCAAAATCGGTCGGTACGCTGTCGGAGGTTTCAAAAAACCAATCGAGCATGGCTTTTTCCATTTTTTCGATTTGCCCGTCATATTCCGCCGAGCCGAAGAGATTGACGCTTTCGCCTTTTTCGAGGTCATAGAACTCGTCTTTTTCATATAGGCGTTTTACATATTTGTACCTTTCATTTCTTATCATCACGGCCTTGGTGTGAGTGCCGTCCTCCTTGCCTTGCAGTAGCATTCTCGGCGAATACAGACCCTTTGGATTAAAACGCTTTTCATCGTATTCCATGCAGTGCTTCTCGCCAATCAGTCTGCCGCCCTCACAAAAAACATATTCACGGTGGGGGAGCGTTTTGTCCTTCATGGCGGGCACGAGGCTTTTGCCGAATTGCACCCGGACGAGCTCGATTCCGGCAAGCTCATGGCAGGTGGCGCTCAAATCCGTAAGCTCCGCCAGCTGTGTATGCACGCCTTTTTCGATAGTCACCGAGCTTTGCGGCTTAATGATGAGCGGAATGTTTGTAATGCAGTCCGGGAAACAGTTCTGACTTTTTTCAACCAGGCCGTAGTCGGTTGTGTAATCGCCATGGTCTGACAGCACGATAACAATTGTGTTGTCATAAAGCCCCTCGTCCTTGAGCGTCTGAATCACACGCCCGAGCTGTGCGTCAACCTTTGCGCACATGGCGAGGTAAACTTTGCGTATTTCACCCAAACGCTCCTCGCTCCAGCCCGCAACGCGAAGCTTCTCGAGAAGACCTGTTTCCATTGACGGCTTGCCGTCCGAGTCCTTGATATTCGGTATGCGCTTTTGAAGCTTGCTCTTATCAATTAAATCGTAGAATTCCTTTTCAATTTGGTATTCCGGGTGCGGCGCATTAATAGCAAGAAACATAAAAAACGGCTTATCCTTTTGCCTGTGCTTAATTGAATGAATCGCGCCGTTTACCGTGAAATCATCAAAGTTAAAAACCTTGCCGTCCTCACGCCGCGAGGGCAGTATGCCGTTCATGAAGGAATAATAGGTGTCACTGTTTTCGTCCGAGCGGTCAGCCTTGGGCAAATACGCTTTCTGCCCGAGGTAGCGGCGGTTTATGATGAATTCGTCAATGCAGCTGTGGTTCAGCTTTGAATCCTGACCTGCCAATAGGTCGCCGCGCGTTGAGCTTATCGTGCGGTAGCCTGCGTTTTTCATATCAAGAAAAAGATTTGGCTCGCCTCGCCTAAGCAGGTACGCCATTGTTCTGTGACCGTTTGTGTGAGGGTACAGCCCCGTCATAAATGAACACCTTGACGGCACACATACGGGGTTCTGACAAAAGGCGCTACTAAACGCCGCGCCTTCATTCGCGAGGCTGTCAATATTCGGCGTGTGCGCCGCTTCATTGCCGAAGCAGCCTAAGCTGTCCGTGCGCATCTGGTCGGGGTTGAATATAATGATATTCGGTCTTTCGCTCATTATCTTTCACCCTTCTTTCTTGCTCTTTCTTCCATCCTTCTCATAAATTCGTCCTCGTCCTTCAGACGCTTGGCTTCCTTGAGGCTTGCCTTTTCCTTTTGTTTTTCGCTTTTTGCTATGTATTCATCAAGCAGTTTATCATAATTCAAAGCGGGATTATCGGCGCATTTCTTTCTGAGCTCTTCCTTGTGAACCTCCAGAGCCTTCTCGTCAAGCTCCTGCTGAGTGAGCCGTGCCGCTTCGGCAGGGTCAACCCAGCTTTCGCCCCGCGCCGAGCACTCGTCCATTTGTCTTTGGCGGATTACCTTTTGAATATGCGGCAGCTTCGCTTCCACATCGAGGAACCTCAGAAGTATCGCGAGCCCCGCGTGAATAAACACATTGATACCGACAAATGCCCAGACGATAGCCTTCAGGACCGAATCGGGCTGTGTGGTTATGCAGTTGCCCATTGAGTCAAATGACGGCTGAACATATCCGCGTATAAGCAGATTGAATATGCCGATGCTTAGACCCACGGCTATGGTGTTCATAGAGTTGATGACGCTTGTGGCAACGCCGTCGCAGCGGTAGCCGCATTTAAATTCAAGTTCATCAAGAACGCTTGCCATAAGCGCCGGGAAGACGTAAGCCGCCGGCACGATACCCATATTGAGAATAAACTGACCGATTAAAACGACCACGAGGTTTGACGGGTTAAGAAAGCAAATTATGTTGCCGACAGTGCAGAGAATAAACCCTGTCGCGGTCACAGCTGTTTTGCCAAAGCGTTTTGATAACGGCCACACGAGAAAAATTCCGATTCCCATCGGCAGCCCGCCGATGACATTCAGGAGCATCTGCGTTGTGCCGTCTGCGTAAGTACTGCCAAGCACCCAGTTTGCGTAGTAGGTTATGGCGTTGGAGCGCGTGAGCTGACCCACCCAATAAAAAAGCCAAAACAAAACGAGAATCCACCAATTCTTGGAGGACATACATACCTTGATTTTCTCCATGAACGGGTGCTCGTCTTTTTGCGCCGCGTTAGTGTTATCAAATGTTACCCTCTCTTTAGTGTAGTAATACTCAAGCAGCATAACGGGCAGCATCAGAATCGCCACCACAGTCATAAAGGTTACCCAGGCGTCAATGTTGCCCTTGATTCTCGGCAGCACCAGCGCGGGGAACAGCAGAGC
>CAYUXK010000113.1:0-2300 GCA_964448835.1 uncultured Clostridium sp.
AATTCTCGCTTTGCCCGATAACCGCTTCGGCGATGGCTTTGAATGCTTTACCTTTTTCCTTCGGGTCGCCGTCCAATTCCTCTGCGCGGCGCATTATTTCCTGAAGCGTCACGATATCACGCTGAATAAACAGCTCGCATAAATACCTCTTCATGCGCCCGTCATTGTAGCTTTCAAGCGCTTTGGTAAGTAAGTCGGCGCGCTCGGAGTAATCCGAGTACCATTCGCCAAAGCCCTTGGCAGCGACTGCCGCGCTGGTGCGCTGCTTAACATGGTTCGTATTGAGATCGCTGAAATCACCCATTTTACCAAGGCGCGCACACGGGAATTCACCGCAGCTCCCACAATGGTCGAGCTGTTTCTCACGGCAGCAGTGATGCACCTTACAGACATCTGTATAATATCCGTCACACGAGCAGCCGGGGCAGCGGCTTTTTCCGTTTGCCCTATATCGTGTACACAGTGCGCAGGGCATTCCGCAGTAGCCGTATGGATAGTTTGTCATAATCACACCCCCAAATTGTATCGCGTGACTGCCGTATGAATCATTTATTCAAATTAACGCAGGGGTTATCTATTGAGAATTTGTAAACTTTATCGTAGTTATTATGGTGGCAGACAGTAACGGTTTTGTCTGTCATATTGAAAACCGTGCTCCAGAGAGTTGAGCAGATATATCCGTGAAGGTCGGCATCTTTCATACTGCATGATTCAAGGATATCCATTGCCTTTGATTCGCCGGTAATGCCCTTTGATTTTTTTAGGGCGTTCATTGCGGTTTCGTATCTGTCATGTCCCATAGCAAGAGGATCATCAACACCTTCGGTCAGATAGAAGTTTGCTGCGGCCATATAATCAACCTTGTTGCCCTCTGTCTTCTCGGGATAAAGAATATTGATTTTGCCGTCAATATATTCAATAACGCAGGTGTTTTCTTTCGCATCGGCGATTTGATAGTGATAGGTGCATTCACCAAAAAGATAGTCCCTCATGTCGTGGCTTTCAAAAATTGCAATTGCTTCGTCAACGGTTGCGGCCTTGTCAAGGCAGGCGCGAATCATGGTTGTAGTTGTGAGGTTAGGCTTCTTTGAAATCTGAAAAACGGGGTCTGTTTCAAGCTCAAGAACGCCGATGCTCAGCCCCTTTTCATTAATGCCGTCAAGCGGTGAATAAGGAGCAAGAAGTGTTAGAGTGGCGGCAAGCTCGGAATCATCGGGACTCATTGAACCAATATATCCGCAGAAATCAAGTGAAACTGATGAAATGCTTGCATATCCGTCTGAAGGATGAGTCCAGACAAGCATATAGTCTGCATCCATATAATCAAAATTTCTTGAGAAAAGATAATCGCCGCCTTTGGTCACGGAGTTAAAGGTTGTGCATCCGAAATTGCAGGCATCACCCAAAATGTTGCCTGCTGCCTGCACAAACAGACCGACATGGGTATTGATTCCCCTTGAAAGCATTTCGTCAATATCGTAATCGTATGTGTAATCCATTACATAGAAGCCCTCGTCAAGCTTTTTGACAGACTGAATAGAGTTAATCTGACCTGTGTAAATCCCCGCTGAGCTGAGAAAACACATCAGAGCGGAAATTGAGGCGCAGATTGCAGATTTGATTGAAATATGCATTGATTTTTCCTTCCATAAACATAAAAAATATTTATTCGAGAGCAATACGCCAATGATTATTTAAGTAGCGACATCCTCGTTCAAATCATCGAAATTGTCTCTCTTCGCCGAGCGCATTACAGCAAGCTCGGAATACATTCTTTCGCGCATTTCGGGGCTCAGGTTGTAGAAAAGCTTCGGGAAAATCCCGAGTAACCCCGTCAAGCCCGGCGCTAAGGTACACATTGAGAACAGATAATACTTCGTCGAGTCGGACTGCTTGCCGTGACCTGCCATAACATTATAACCGATTTGCTTTAGCAGCAGGCTGTTGAGCGGACTGATTATTGTGTTCGCGACTTTTTTAACAATGCCCTTTGCCGCTATGGTCGCTCCCTCTGTGCGGTAGCCGTTTTTCCATTCACAGTAGTCGAGTATTTCAGTCTGCATCATTTTCGGTATGATTTTATAAATCGAGAGCGTCGTTTTGTACACGAAATCCTTCGTTGCAAAAGCGCCGAACATAGTCCACTTTTTAAGATAATTGCCGCGCTTGCCCTTTCCGCCGATTGTTCCGAATAAATAGACGAGTATGCCCATTATATCCCTTTCATGCTCGCCGAATATCCAAAGCGACTTTGTCGAGAATTTGCGCTGAGCCCACCCTATATAGGTGTAGCTTAAAAA
>CAYUXK010000114.1:0-2198 GCA_964448835.1 uncultured Clostridium sp.
AACGAAGGCCCTTGCCGAGATCCTCAAGACCTGCGCCGATTAAAAGACCGTCGTCCGAAAAAGCGGACTGCGAACGGCCGTAAACGATCTGCAGGAACAGCTCGCGCATTGCGGTATTGATAGCATCGCAGACAAGGTCGGTGTTGAGAGCCTCAAGAATGGTTTTGCCCGGAAGAATCTCAGAAGCCATGGCGGCGGAATGAGTCATGCCCGAGCAGCCGATAGTCTCAAGGAGCGCCTCCTCGATAATACCGTTTTTGACGTTAAGCGATAACTTGCAGGCTCCCTGCTGAGGTGCGCACCAGCCGACACCGTGAGTGAAAGCGGAAATGTCCTTAATTTCATATGCCTTGACCCATTTGCCCTCCTCGGGGATTGGAGCGGGGCCGTGGTTGGGACCTTTTGCGACACAGCACATTTGTTCCACTTCGTGGGAATAGTTCATATTAAAACTCCTTTCGCTTTTTCATCCAAAGGATGAAAACCTTTATAAGACCAACATTTAGTATTATATCAAACCCGCCGCAAATATCAACTGTGATTTTGCATTAATATAGGGCTGCGGCAATCAGAATATTTATGCCATATTCTTTGAGGTTTTCTTAAAATAAAAATGGGTGAACACCATGCCTAAAACTATGGTTACAAACATCAGTATGCCAACCTGTAGCGTGGGGGCAAAAACAAGCGTAACAACACCCGTGACAATCGGCACAATGCAGATACGCCAATGCTTTACAAAATAGCTCGCGCCCAGAGCGCCGAAGAGGGCCGGAAGCACCTGCTCAAAAGCGGGCTTAAACGGCGAGCCCTCGGCGGTAATTTTGGGAAGAACGGGGCTGAACGCAATAACGCCCACGGCGATAATAACCGTTGTAACTATTGCTGAAACGGCGATGGCAAGGGTTGAGATAACCTCGCCCTCCTCGCTGTTTGCCCTAACCTTTGCGTTTTCCATTGCGGCAAGACCGCAGGGCAGCTTGAGGTTTGAAATATTTCCTGTAACAAAGCAAAGATAGGTTCCGCCCGCGCCGAGCATAGGAACGTATGTGACAACCTCGATAATCGCTGTTGTCCAATATAGCGGGATAATTGAAAGCAAAGCCTTGATGACCATCCTGCCCTCAGGCCAGGCGTTTAGATAAAGCGACATGGCAAGGGGGACGGCAAGTAAAAAGAAGAGCGCCGAAACAGTCCAAATCCTGCCCCAAAGATGTACACGATCATAATAATTCTTCATTTGAGCATACCCCCGATTTCATACCATGTTAAGGATGTGATGCTCTCAGGTAAAACCGCGACAAGAATCATTGACATGCCCATTGCGGCAAACATAGCTATAGGCATTGCAAATGGCTCGAGCTTCTTAAGCTTAAGCTTTGAGCAAAGCAGGTTCAGAAGAAGCATAAACCCCATCGCGCTCACAAGCACCGCGATTGACATAAACCCTGCGGAATCGGTGATAACGCCGCCCTCGCCCGTGCTCACGCCGTTAATCGCCCGAGCAATGAACGCGGAGATTATGCCGATAAAAGCCGCGGCAGCCATCATGTCCGCCCACTTCTTGCTCTTTTCGCTCTTGTTGACAACATTGCCGATTTTTGACTGAAGCTTTTTGCAGACAAACGGCAACAGAATCAACGGAAAAACGCTGCCTATGGTCATAACCCACGCAACAGCCGAGAACTGCCTCATATCTGTTATTTCTTGTGCAAGGCTTCCGCCGAGTACCTGTAAAGTGCTTTCGGCGGCAACGGTTTCATAGGCAAGGTTGCCGATAACGCTAAGGCGAATCCACGGCAAAACCATACCCAGCGCGCCCGCGAGAGCGACCACCGTCACAAGGATGGAAATTGCGGGTGCAATTGTAAAAAGTGCGCTGGAAATAACCGTGTTTTTAAGAGTTTCTGTCGATATCCCGAGCTCCTTGGCGTGCTTCCACGACTTAACGGCAAAGAATACCGACTCGACTACGACAAAAATTACCACGGCAATACCGAGGAAATACATAAAACCGCTTTCTTTGAAATCCAATAAAGCCACTCCATTCTTATAATTTATATTTAACTTAATAATGATAACATATTCAGCGACGCTTCGTCAACAAATAATAAATTTTTTTGCTCTTTTATATTTTACGGTTGAATATGCATTAATAATATGCTATACTGCGCATGAAGAGTTAATAATAATATAAC
>CAYUXK010000115.1:0-1956 GCA_964448835.1 uncultured Clostridium sp.
TAAGAGAACGAGGTTAAGCAGACTTTTTGTCGCTTAACCTCGTTATTTTTTATTGCAGAAAACTATGTGTTAATTGAAAAAGCTACTAATCAAACTATATCACATATGACGAGCCGTCACGGCAAATATATACTTCCCCGATAAAAGCGGCCTGCGCTCTTTTCAGCGCGGTATCGGGATCGTTCATTATGTATCCGCCGTGGTGAACGAAAAAGAGTTTGCCGATTTCTTTGTTATTTATTCTTATTCTATCGCAAATATCCTCAATCTGGTGATGCCCTGTTTCAACAAGAAAAGCGTCACATTTGGCAGGCAGAATGTCATCTACATCCTCAATGCGCATATCACCCGAAAACACGACCGACTTGCCCTCACATTCAATCCTGAACGCAAACGACATATACTCAGGACCATTTTGGGGCATATGCCGTGTATGGACCGCGAAAACACGGATATCGCCGTTATCAAAGATTTTGCCGTCTTTGGTCTTATGCACGGTGTGGGAATAATCGCATTTGAAATCGCCCTCCGTGTTTTTGAGCACGGTCATGAAGCCCTCAACCGTACCTGCGCAGGGGGTAAAAATATCAATATTGTCATTTATGCCGAGCGGGCACTTTCTGACATTGCCGACCTTTCGTATATACCAAAGCAGGTTGCCCAGACCGCCGACATGGTCCATATGCGGGTGGGAAATGAAGATTGCCTTCGTTTTAAGAAGGTCGATTCCGTTAATATGAGCGGTATATCCGCAGCATTCGCCCGCGTCGAAAAAATACAGCCCGCGGTCGGTTTCAACGGCAATCGAGGTATGGTGAAAGCCTGCATAAGGCTGTGTTCCGGCCGAGGTCCCCAAAGTATGAATTACCATATCACTCACCCGTCAACCCGTCAAATACAGGCCAGGCGTCATCCGCGTAAAATCTATGGCCCTGCTCGCCTATTACATGGGCGCAGTTATCGGGACGCTCGCTCGCAGCGTAGTAAATATCCTTCAGCCGCACGAATTCATGCTTTGCGGCCTCAAGCGGGAATATACCGTCGGTGGTGCCCGATACAATAACAATCGGCCTCGGGGCTATCATCCCCGCAATATCCGCCATATCAAAATACCGCCCGATCTGAGGGATATAGTTACATTCACAATGGCGCTTCGCTCCAATAGAATGCTCAAATGTAGAAAAGGCGCAAGAAGGCATTGCCGCCTTGATTCTTGTTTCTAAAGCAGAGGCGTAAAAGGTCGCGGTTCCGCCGCCCGAGTTACCCATACAATATATCTTGTCGGTGTCGCAAATATCGGCATAATATTTTTCTAAAACATCAATCAGGCGCATAATATCCCACACTCTGCCGCCGATAACCGTTCTTCCCGTCATAAGCGCTACCATTGAAGCCGAATGGCAATCGGGACCGGGCGTGCCTCCCCTTTCGCCAAAGCACCTCTGCTCAAGGGTAACGGCGCACAGACCTTTATTCACGCATTGAACGGCGAAATCTCTGTCACCGTCGTCGACCGTTTCATCATCACCGGGGAACTTCGGCCTGCCCAAGGAAATATGCATACCCGTGCTGTGACCCTGAAGGCAAATCATAACGGGTGGCTTTTCGCTTAACCCTTTAAGAGGGATAAGCAGGTGGCAGGGCACTGTATAACCCTCCTCGCTGTTGAAAGCAAAGCGGATTTCGGTAAAGCCCTCCTGCTCTTTTTTCCATTCAACCTCAAGCCCATCATCGCATTGCGTAAAGCGGTCAATCCCCAAAAGCCCCGACAGTTTGACTCGGGCAGCCCTTTGCCACTCATCAAGAGAACCGTTTGAGGGGCTGTAAATCATTGAGGGGGTCGTATTTGCCAGAACCGATAGCTCCCACCCCAGCGGATGCGTGTTTTCCATATTCTTATCCTCCTTAATTTGCAATAATCATCAAGCTGCCAAAGATTTAAGATTTTGATTTAAT
>CAYUXK010000116.1:0-1800 GCA_964448835.1 uncultured Clostridium sp.
AATAACCCTTGAGTCGTCGAAGACGCCGACACCCACAAAGTGAACTTCGTTTAAATTCAATTTGCGCGCGGTATAAGATTACGAATGCCCAGCGCGCCTAATATCATTTCTATTACTATTCTGAAATCCGAAATGAATTTATCCCAGAAGGTTCTTTGCTGCGCAGCGGTACCGGTGAGCGAATACGCCGTGCCGCCGATGATATCAATATCATTATCCTGCGGGGTTATATCAATAAAAATCCCTTCAATAAACGCGCCGCCCATAGCGCCGAGGATATTCGACACCTCCGCTAACACGCTCATTGCCGCGGCATTGCGCAAAACATCACGGTAGCTTTCACTTATCCCCGCGAGCTTCTCGGAAATACCCGAAACCCTGCCTATGCTTTCAAACGCGATAATCAGCGCCTGCTCAAACGCCTCGCCGCTTTTGAGCTGCTCAACGGCAGCCCTTATTTCAGGCGTGTATACCTCGTCGCCCGCGTAGTGCTGCTTATAGGCGCGGCTGAGAAGCTCCAGGGCGGTTATTCCCCCATCAAGCTCAATCGCGAGAATGCCGTCAATTATGCCCTGCATCAAATCCACAAAAACCTCGTAGCCCTTGTCATAAGGCAGCTTCTCGCTTTCAAAGGTTTTCGCGAGCGCCTGAGCCGCAACGACTACGGCACGGTTTCGCATCATAATCCTGACTGAGTCGGGATAATAATAATTATCGCAAAACGCCTGAAAGTCCTCAATGCCCTCTATCGACTGCACCCGTGAGGTTCTGATTTGCGCGTCGCCCTGTGTAAAATTAATGAAGCGGTAGGGCGAGCCGTGCAGCAGCAGAGAGCCCGTGCAAATCTCATAGAGCGGCTTGCCGTCAACGGCTACGCTTGTTATTTCATTCGCGTGCGAATGACCGGTAAACAGATACTCGAGCCCTGCCTTGGCGAGCGTCTTGGCGACAGCGTCATTATCAGGCAGGTAGTTGTTGCTCATAACCACGGTTTGCCCGGGGTATTTTTCGAGAATATTATAGTGCATCATTGCGACAGGCACATCACCCGCCGCAATACAGTCCGCGATCTGCTTTGTAACCCACGCCATGCGCTCCTTTGTGAGCTCTTTTTCTTTTGTGGCGTTTTCGCCGTCATAAATATTCGCGTCAATGGCAATCAGGCGATATCCGCCGAGCTGAGCGACATAAGAAAGGCTGTCCTCTGCGCGGGCAATAATATTTTCATCCTCGCCGTAGCCGAACCCCGCATAGAGCGCTTTAAAATCGCTCACGGTTGTTCCCCTCACGGCTTCTTCGCGGTCAACGACATAGGTTTCCCCCGCCACCTGCGTGGTTATATTCACATCGTCAACCGGGTAGGCGAACGCTTGCCCGTTAAGCGATATGTCGTGGTTGCCTGGAATTACATACACCTCAACGCCCTTTTCCTCAAGAGCGCGAAGCTTTTGAGCCAGCTGAACATGGCCCTCGTATTGGCCGCTCATGACAAGGTCGCCCGGGATGATAAGATACTCCGGCGCTTTAGCGGCGATGTCGGCAAGCGCTTCGTCAAGAATTTCATCAGAATACTGCTCAAGCTTGCGGTCGTTATCGACGGCGCAGCGGTAATTATAGCCGTCAACACTGCCGATATACTCCTGCGGTAAATAATGGATGTCACTTATAACCGCGATGTCCGCACCCGCCTGGCTCGCGAGCGCGAGCGGCATGACCGCTGAGAGTATCGCCGCGCACAGAATAACCGCAAGCGCGCTTTTAAAAACTTTTTTCATTATGTAACTCCTTTGTGTGATAGCC
>CAYUXK010000117.1:0-1742 GCA_964448835.1 uncultured Clostridium sp.
CACAAATCACCGCCCCGGCCTTTTTTTGATTTGAGCGCGTCCGTGAGGGGTCTGCCATTAAAGATTGACTCATTAAACAGGTCGCTGATGCCCATAATTGCAACGGTGCTTAGCTCACAGTCTTGCAGTATTTTTCTGATTTTATGAATCACTGCCTCAAGACAATCACGACTCTTATACTTTGTGTCAATTTCCGTCATTAACATTCGCCTTCCACCCTTTTCTTTAATTTCTTTATTTCTCGCGACACAGCCTGAAGGTTGTACTGCTGCTGACTGTCGTCGGGATTTATCTGTAAACAATATGCTATCTGCCCCTGCAGAATATCAAGATAACGCTTTGCTTTTTGAGCGCTCACCTTGCAGCGTTTATCAAGATATGACAAATGATTCAGCACCCCGTATTTTTCGATATAGTATACCTGCTGATTTATTTTTCGCCTTGTGTCGGCGCATACTGTCGGCTTTTCGTTGACAACAATGCCGGTTACACGCTGCTGGCTGTTATTTGTCACCACCTTGGTTTTTTCACGGTTAAGGCGCATACCGCCTGCATAAAGATTCAGAAAATTCTGCGTAACCCTTATAATACGGGACACATCGAAGCTGTCAAAGGAGAAGGTCATATCGTCGCTGTAGCGTGTGTAGCAAATATTGTTTGTATCACAAAAGAGACCCATTTCCCTGTCAAATTTATTCATTGCGATGTTTGAAAGACAGGGCGAGGAGGGAGCGCCCATAGGCAGACTGCCGTGACGAAAGCAAAGGTTTAAAACCAGAGTGATGATATCGTCATCGAAGCTTTCACTATCAACAAGCGCGTCATTAATAAGGCCGCAGTGAATACTGCCAAAGAAGTCTTTGATGTCGAGCTTCACGATAGTCCTTTTGCCGCAATGAACGAGGGCGTTATTGCGAAGCGAGCAGCCCTTTTGGTAGGCGGTTGCGCGGGGCGAAACGGGAACGCCGCATAGAAAATTGTCAAGGACATTCTTTTGCATTTTCTTCAGCTTTGCACAGGGAACGGAAATGCGCCTAAAACCGCCATTCGATTTCGGAATCAACGCATTCCTGTATTTGATCGGATAGCCGTCGGGGCAGAACAAAATGAAAGTGTCGGACAAAAAAACCACCCCCCTAATCAACAGAGCGGGGGCGGCATAACGCGTTCTCTGTAAGAAAGCCGCAGGCTTTCCGGAGAACGCCAAATCAAGCGCAACTTGTTGGGCTTGATTTCGCGAAGCGATCGGTAGATATTTGCCATATCAGCAGCGACTCGCTGCCGACTGCATGCATTTTTGCATTTGCACTGCCGCCCCGTTTCTGTTGTGACCTTATCTTAGCACGGGGTATGAGCGAAAAAGAGTACATCGTTGATTTTTGCGTTCTATATGTATTTCGCGGCGGTACAACCTTTGGCTCCTCATGACGGGGGAGCTGTCGCCGCGGCGACGCAGTGAGAGATAGCAAAACCGAAAACCATTGATTTATTGAACTTCGCGTTGTTCTCTCCCTGAGTCTTTTGCTTCGCAAAATCCACCTCCCCCGTCAGGGGGAGGCAAACTGATAATTCCCGCTTTGATTTGATTTCCCGTGTCGTCGAGGACGCCGACCCCTACGGATATGGTTTGCTGATTTTGGTTTGATTTAGTGGCGGGCAACCTTTGGTCGCCCGATTTTTACAAATAAGAGATGACGATTAAATGGTTAAATTATTCGCGATACCGTAGGGGGCGATGCCCA
>CAYUXK010000118.1:0-1709 GCA_964448835.1 uncultured Clostridium sp.
CTCGGCATTTATCTTCCGCTTATCACAACAAACTGCGCTGTGCTTGGCGTTGTTTTGCTTAACCTGACAAAGGGCTACTCCTTCGGCGAATCAATGATTAACAGCGTTGGCGCGGGCTTTGGCTTTATGCTCGCGATGATTATGTTCGCGGGTGTTCGCTCAAGGCTCGAAAGCTGCGATATTCCGAAATTTTTACAGGGACTTCCGATAGTGCTTATCGCGGCGTCACTTGTATCCGTTTCTTTCCTCGGCTTCACCGGGGTTGTGGATGGAATTTTCGCGTAATTTACCTAATCTCAAGAAGGAAAGGAATGAATACCATGTCACCGATTTTATCAGCGGTGCTTATAGTATCCGCAATCGGTCTGATATCCGGCCTGGGGCTTGCGATAGTCTCAAAGGTTATGGCTGTGCCCGTTGACGAGAAGGCGGAAGAAATCAGAGCGGCTTTACCGGGCGCGAACTGCGGCGCCTGCGGCTTTTCGGGCTGTGACGGCTACGCGAGCGCTCTTTCAACCGGCGAAACAACAAATACCGCCCTTTGCGCCCCCGGAGGCAACGATGTTTCAAAAGAAATTGCCGAGATAACAGGTCTCGCGGCAGGTGTCATTAAGCCCTCGGCGGCCGTGGTGCTTTGCCAGGGGCACAACCAAAACGCCACAACAAAGCTTGACTATATCGGCGTTAAAAGCTGCAGCATGGCCGCTCAGCTTTTCGGCGGCCCGAAGGACTGCATCTACGGCTGTATCGGCTTTGGCGACTGCGCCAAGGCTTGCCCCTATGACGCGATTAAAATTTGCGACGGCGTGGCCCGCGTCAATCCCTTTGAATGCCGCGCGTGCAAAATGTGCGTGAACACCTGCCCGAAGGGGCTTATCCAGCTTATGCCCCTGCATGAGGCAAAGGCGGCGGTACTGTGTAAAAACCACGACAAGGGCGCGATTACCCGCAAGGAGTGCAAAACGGGCTGCATCGGCTGCATGAAGTGCGTCAAGGTTTGCCCGAGCGAAGCGATAACAATTGACCGCTTCTGCGCGGTGGTGGATTTTGATAAATGCATAGGCTGCGGCGAATGTCACGCTCAGTGCCCCGTCGGTTCAATAGATATTATTGAGCTGCTTAAGGATAAAAAAGCAGGTATAAACACAGCCTCTTAACTGAGCTTTAAGGCTAAAATTATTTATTTGGACAATAACTTACAGAGCCGCATTATTAACGCGGCTCTGCTTTTTTGTATATATTTAAATCATTGTACACCTTAAAGAGTATATAATCTACCGTGTTTAAGGGAAAAAATAAAAAAAGCCCGCTCGAAACGAGCAGGCTTAATGAATATCAGTCGCTTGAGTAGGGGAGTAACGCGATATGGCGGGCGCGCTTGATAGCTGTGGTCAAATCGCGCTGATGCTTCGCGCAGGTGCCGGTAACGCGGCGGGGGAGAATTTTTGCTCTGTCGGATGTAAACTTTGAAAGTTTATTGACATCCTTATAATCGATGGACTCAACTTTATCAACGCAGAAGGTGCAAACCTTCTTGCGGCCTTTTTTGTTGGGCCTTCTTTCGCTCTTATCGTAAGCCATAAAAGAACCTCCTTATTTGGTTTTAAAACGGTAAATCGTCTTCGGGAATTTCGCTGAAATCGCCCGCGTCGGCGGTTGAGTATGACGGAGCAGGGTCGGCTCTCATAGTTAAGTCATCACGGCCCTGA